>CALXZM010000002.1 GCA_944393245.1 uncultured Alphaproteobacteria bacterium | reverse complement strand
CCGGTGATGGCGTACCTTTTGTATAATGAGCCAACGAGTTATTATTGCATGCAAGCCTAAGCCGCTAGGTGTAAGCGCAGGGAAACCGAGTCTGAATAGGGCGATCACAGTATGCAGTAATAGACCCGAAGCGGGGTGATCTAGGTATGGGCAGGCTGAAGGCGGTGTAACAATCGCTGGAGGGCCGAACGCACCAATATGGCAACATTGGGCGATGACCTGTGTCTAGGGGTGAAAAGCCAATCGAACCCCGTTATAGCTGGTTCTCCGCGAAAACTATAGAGGTAGTGTCTCAGGTGTTCGTTGTTGGGGGTAAAGCACTGAAATGGCTAGGGGGAGTAAAATCTTACCAACCCATATCAAACTCTGAATACCAACAAATTATAGCCTGGGAAACAGTCCATCGGTGCTAAGGTCGGTGGACGAGAGGGCAACAGCCCAGACCGCCAACTAAGGCCCCCAAATGATGATTAAGTGGGAAAGTGGGTCGAGATTCCAAAACAACCAGGATGTTGGCTTGGAAGCAGCCATCATTTAAAGAAAGCGTAATAGCTCACTGGTCTATTAGAGTTTCGGCAACGAAAATGTAACGGGGCTAAAATCATCTGCCGAAGTTGCGGGTGTGTCGTAAGACATGCGGTAGCGGAGCATTCTGTAAGCCTGTGAAGCCGAAGGTGCGAGCCACGGTGGAGGTATCAGAAGCGCGAATGTTGGCATGAGTAGCAGCTAATCAAGGTGAGAAACCTTGACGCCGTAAGAGCAAGGGTTCCTATCCAATGTTAATCAGGGTAGGGTGAGTCGACCCCTAAGGCGAGGCCGAAAGGCGTAGTCGATGGGAACACGGTTAATATTCCGTGACCTGCGTGAGAGTGACGAATTGTGTAAATTGTTTGGCCTTATTGGATTGGTCGTGCAGTGAAACAGTTCCAGGAAATAGCCCACGCGTATAGATCGTACCCAGAACCAACACAGGTGCTCGAGTCGAGTAGACTAAGGCGGTTGAGAGAACTATGTTGAAGGAACTAGGCAAAATGCATCCGTAACTTCGGGATAAGGATGACCTGTTTCAAGGCAACTTTAATCAGGTGACACAAACCAGGTGGGGGCGACTGTTTACTTAAAACCCAGGTCTCTGCTAAATCGTATAAGATGATGTATAGGGACTGACGCCTGCCCAGTGCTGGAAGGTTAAGCAGAGGTGTGCAAGCATTGATGTGAAGCCCCAGTAAACGGCGGCCGTAACTCTAACGGTCCTAAGGTAGCGAAATTCCTTGTCGGGTAAGTTCCGACCCGCATGAATGGCGTAACGATCTCCACACTGTCTCCAACATAGACTCAGCGAAATTGAATTCTCGGTGAAAATGCCGGGTACCCGCAGCTAGACGGAGAGACCCTATGAAGCTTTACTGCAGTTTCGTACTGGCACTAGGACTCACTTGCGTAGGATAGGTGGGACGCTTTGAAGTGTGGATTTTGGTTCACATGGAGCGGTTGGTGAAATACCACCCTGGTGTGTTTTAGTGTCTAACCCGCGTTCTTGAACCAGGGCGGGGGACAGTGCGTGATGGGCAGTTTGACTGGGGTGGTCGCCTCCCAAATCGTACCGGAGGCGCGCGAAGGTTTGCTCAGGTTGGTCGGAAATCAACCGGTGAGTGCAATGGCAAAAGCAAGCCTGACTGCAAGGGGGACACCCCGAGCAGAGACGAAAGTCGGTCATAGTGACCCGGTGGCTCCGCATGGAAGGGCCATCGCACACGGATAAAAGCTACTCTAGGGATAACAGGCTGATGCTACCCAAGCGTCCATAGCGACGGTAGTGTTTGGCACCTCGATGTCGACTCATCGCATCCTGGGGCTGGAGCAGGTCCCAAGGGTATGGCTGTTCGCCATTTAAAGCGGTACGTGAGTTGGGTTAATAACGTCGTGAGACAGTTAGGTCCCTATCTACTGTGGGCGTTGGATATTTGAGCGAACTTGACCTTAGTACGAGAGGACCGGGTCGAACGAACCTCTGGTGTACCTGTTGTCGCGCCAGCGGCACTGCAGGGTAGCTATGTTCGGAACAGATAACCGCTGAAAGCATCTAAGCGGGAAGCTGGTCGCAAGATAAGATATCCCCATGAGTTCAGTTCTAGACCAGGACATTGATAGGCGGTGGGTGTAAGCCCTGTGAGGGGTTTAGCCGAACCGTACTAATTGAACCATTGACTTTTTATCTTTTTGTTTGACTTTTTATGAAGTCAAACGTATGCTTGAAGAGTAAGTTCAAAGCAAAGTTGATTTGTTAGATTTACGATTGTTCGCTGGATTTATTCTGGTGATTATAGAGCGGGAGTCACCCTCTGTTCCATACCGAACCAGACAGGGAAACCCCGTATCGCCGATGGTACTTTGGCTTAAGCCACGGAAGAGTAGGTCGTCGCCAGAATAAATCCAGTTTATTACACGAAGTTTTAACGAAGTGTAATTCCGACATAAAAACCGAATTTAACCGCCCAATTGGGCGGTTTTTTCTTTTTTATATTCTATTTTTTATGATACAATGCCTTTTATGAAGCAAGACGAATTAATTCAATCTTTACTGGATAAAATGCACGCTATGTTTGATAAGGCAATTGGCCCCAACAATCGTAGCGAATATATGCGCCAACATAATGTTAGTGGTATAGATTGGCATTTTTCTTTATCGGCCGATGATATCATAAATCAAAAGATTCCGCGTGCTGTTGCTGGATGCACTGGAAAGGCAAAAGTTTTTTCTAAACTTGCGACCGAGGCTGGTTTAAAACATGTTGTTCTAACCACCGCACGCATATCAGATTTAAACGGTGCAGAGCAAGACCGTAAAGACGGTAAAAAAGAACGTATCATAAGTGGACATCAAATTATTGCTGTATATGATGAAAAAGGTAAATTGCGTGCATTTGACCCAGGACGTAAAGAATTAGAATATATTAAATCAGAAATTAAAGTTGGAAATGTTATTAACTTTCACTTTGGCGGGGAAGTTGTACCACACACTATTACCGCAATTTTAACACCACAAGAATTTGCAAAAGTGAATACTTATAAGAAACTTCGTGATTTGTATATTTGTGGAAGTGGTGATAAAAAAAAGCAAGATTTTTTAAAAGGGAAAAACACACTCTCTTTTTGGGAAAAATTGCAAAATTATTTTATAAAACAAAACAACTAAAACCGCCCATGTGGTGGTTTTTTATTGCTATATTTGTGAGAATTGATATCCTGGTCATGGCAAAGGGGGCACGTAATATGAAAATTTTTGCAAAATATTTTGATGAAAATGGCGAAGTATATATGTTTCGGCCGAACGAGATATATGATTCTGCCACAAATACGTTCAAGCCGACTGATGAAAATACTTTTACTGTGGGGATGGAAAAATTTTCCCCATTGGGCAACAGCGAGATTTGGCAACGTACATTTTATGATTTTGATGTGGCCGTTGATGAATATCGCGCGTGCATAGATAAATTGCATGACCGCGTGCCTGCGCGTATGTGCGCGGAAAAAAATCCGGCGGCACGTTGCAAATGCAGTGCGAATAATTGCCCGAAATATTTGGGTGGTGCGGCGTTTTGGCAAATCTTTCGTGAATCTTGCCTGTACAGAACAAAGTAACCAAGGGGGGCGCAAATGCCGAACGCAATAATTTGTCACGGTGTTAAATTCAAAGATGACTTTGATAAAATGGTCATACCTTTTTGTGCGTCATATTGGTATCCATGGCTGCAACAGAAATTGATTTTATCGGGTGTTCCGACCCAGGTGCCGTCTTTTACAAATTCATGGCTGCCGGCGCGCAATTATAATGCGGACGTGGATATTTTATCGCGCCAGCAAATTGATTCAGATACAATTATGATTGGCCATTCGTGTGGTGGTGGATTATTGGTAAAGTATTTGTCCGAAAACCCAGATATTAAAATAGGGCACTTGGTATTGGTGGCGCCGTGGATAGATGTTCAGCATCAGTTTCCACAGTATTTTAATAATTTTGAACCGGCCCCCGAATTGACCGCGCGTGTTGGCACAATGGACCTGTTTTATTCAACCGATGACCATTTTGGCGATATGATTATACAGGGCTGTGAAAAACTGCAATCCGTATATCCAAATATGCGCGTTCATAAATTTAGTGACCGCAGTCATTTTTCCGGCGATATGCGCGAATTTCCAGAATTGTGGAATTTGTGCCTTGAATTTATCAACGGTTGACATATATTTTATTTGTATTAATATTTAATGGGCCAGCGGGGTGTAAAATCGCGTTAATTTAATTTGCTGAATGTCATGGGCGGGCGCGCCTGTTGTATTCGCATATTGACGGATTGCGCACATTTCCTGTTTGCACGGAATACATATAGTATAGGGATATTTATAATGCAATATACACAAAATCAAATTCGTTATATTTTAAAAAGTGGTGGTCATAATATTCACAATGCAATTATAAAGGACGGGCGTGTTTTTATAAATGATATTACTTTGGCACCAAATGTTCATTCTGATGATATTGAATTTATATATCGTGGCAAGCCGATAAATTTATCAATGGATGATGAAAATCGCCGTCGTGCGGCAAATATTTTACAGCGTGCGTATAATATTGATGGACGCCGTCAACGTATTCGTGGTTTTTTTCAGAATTTGTCAGATAAATTGACTGCGAACTATAAATTAGAACAAATGTCAGATTTAGAAATACGTGCATGGTTTGCATTGGACAAAATTGCACGTAACAAAAACAAAATAACGGTGGATCGCATAGGGTATATGTACAATATCCGTTTATCTGATATTGTTTTATCTCATATCCCGGCGAACGAACCAGACCGCAGATTTATAATGCTGTTTAATGATAAGGATTTATTAAGCATTTCACCAATATCATCAAATCCATACCTGTATAACCGTGCATCAGACGTATTTTTTATTATTTATTCTGGCATAGTCAAGCATGGGATAAACACAATTGCAAAGTCATCAGAAAATTCCAGATAATTAACCAGTATGATAATATTGACTTGTGCAATTTATTGTATTACAAAGGTAAACGAACTTTTTATCAGGGGATAGTTTTATGAAATCAGAAACTCACAATTTTAAAACGTCTAAATTACAGTCAACAGACGCATGTATAACAATTAATTCAGATGGCGTTCATACCAGTGATATACACGGTAATCGTTTTTATTTTGGTCATCGCCAGGCACGCATTGAAATGACGCGTGTGTATTTTGGTTTGGCAAAACAATTTTGGGAAAAACAAACATTGAATGGTCAACCATTGATACTGCGTGAATTACAGGTTCAAATGGCGACTAACAGCACCATTCCATATGATTCACCGGCGCAAAGACGCGACGTTCCAAAATCATCAACCCGGCCAGAGGCAAATCGTGTCGTATGGTATAATGTTAAGTTTGAAAATGGTGAAACGGGTTGGATTTGCAATGGATTGACATATCCTAATATAAAATCCGCAGCCGAAGGTTTGGCCGTCGACACCGTGCATAAAATTTATAATGATAAAAAAATAATAAATTGTATTTTATCAATGGTACAAAATCAGAAATAATATCAGCATCCATATGGATGCTGTTTTTTTATGCGTTAATGCCTAAAAATACGTTTGCGCACCAACCTATGCCAAATGCGACAACTGATACAATTGTACACACGGTCAACATTTCAATAAAGTTTTTTATAAAAGGCCTATGTTGAATCCTGCCCAGGATAAAATTAAATAAAAATATGATTATTATTGCAATCAGCATGCTTAACCACATTGCTGTAAAAATATCAGATAATATGAAAAATGGCATAATCAGTGCCACGCATGTCACAGTATATGCTGTACCAGTGTACAAGGCCGCTGTTATTGGGTGCGGAACACTGTTCGCGCGCATTGCCAGATAATTTGACGCCCCCATTGATAAACTGGCGGTGATGGACGCGATTATACTGGTTAAAATAATTGTATATCTGTCCGCCAGTGCAAATGTCAGGCCGGCAATTAAGCCAGTCAATGATACCAGTGCATCGTGCATTCCCAATACTGTTGCGCCAGTGTAATGAAAATAATTCTTGCGTGCCATTGATGATATTTTATCATTATCAATGTACTTTTACCCCAGGCATAAAATCAGATGATTTTACAACGTGATTTTTATTTGCAGTCACCAATGGATGCGGCCGTCGCGCTGGTGGGGGCGTGGCTGTGTCGGCAAATGCCGGACGGCAAATTTATTCGCGCGCGTATATGCGAACTGGAATTATATCTGGAAAACGACAGAGCATGCCATGCGTTTGGCGGACGTTGCACACCACGTAATGACGCAATGTTTATGGCGGGTGGGCATGCATACGTGTATTTGTGCTATGGATTACATAATATGTTGAACATAGTCCTGGGGTCGGCAGGCACGCCGGCGGCGGTTCTGATACGTGCGCTGGAATATGATGATTGCAACGGCCCCGGCAAATTGTGCAAGACATTAAATATTACACGCGCAGATAATAAACTGGATTTAACCGTGGGGAAACGCATATGGATTGAACCGCGTGATGTTAATCCAAAAATTATAACTGGCACGCGTATCGGGGTTGATTACGCCGGCGCGGATGCAGGGCTGCCGTATCGATTTGCAATTGCAAACAGCCCATATATCAGCAAACCGATGAAATAGTATTTTTATTCAATCACCACGCCGCCGGCGCGGACGATGTTTATATTATCGCCGTCCAATATGGCGACTGTGCTGGGTGCGCCGCCCATTGGGGCGGTTGCATTATCAATAACGATAATGTTTGGAAATGTTTTTCTGATTTCATCGGCGGATGTCAGTGTTGGCTGGCCTGATATATTTGCCGACGTTGTCGCCAGGCAATGTCCGTCAATTACGCCACACAATTCCATAAACGGTTTATAATTCGGTACACGTACGCCGCCAAATACCATTGAATCAGTACCCGCAACTGGTACGCCGATGGTCAGTGCGCCCGGCCAGTATTTCTGTGCCAGTTCAAATGCACGCGCTGGATATTCGGACATATATGGCCGAATATGTTCCAGGTTATCGGACATAATAATCAGGTGCTTGTTCGCGGGACGACGTTTAATTTCAAACAGTGCATCCGCGCCAACGCGTGTTGGCAACGCCCCCAGTCCCCAAACCGTATCTGTTGGAAACGCAATTACGCCACCTGATTTCAAATGATTGTTTAATTTGGAAATAAATTCAGAATCATTCAGGTTTGTCATATTTCCCAAAATAAACCTAAATTTAGGTGTTGTAAAGTTAAAAGTTTATGTAAATAAACGCATTTCTCCTTGCATTTACGACGTATTTCCCACACAATCACTGGGCGTTTTAACTAAGGAGAAACCATAATGAGTAATAAATGGGTATATACCTTTGGCAATGGTGCGGCAGAGGGCAAGGCCGATATGCGCAACCTGCTGGGGGGCAAGGGTGCCAATTTGGCCGAAATGAATTTGGTTGGTCTGCCTGTGCCGGCTGGTTTTACAGTCACGACCGATGTTTGCAGATACTATTACGACCACAACCAGACATACCCCGATGACCTGATGGACCAGGTTCGGACTGGCATTGCGCACATTGAAAGTATTATGGGTAAAAAGTTTGCCGATATGGAAAACCCGTTATTGGTTTCTGTGCGTTCTGGGGCACGTGTTTCTATGCCTGGGATGATGGATACGGTTTTGAACCTGGGCCTGAACGACGAAACGGTCAAGGCACTGGCCAAACATTCTGGCAATGAACGCTTTGCATATGATTCTTATCGTCGTTTTATTATGATGTTCAGTGACGTTGTTTTGGGGGCGGACATTGATTTGTTTGAACATACCCTGGAACGTATGAAGGAAGACAAGGGTTACAAGGTTGACACCGAACTGACCGCAGATGATTTAAAGGAATTAGTTGAAAAGTTCAAAGAAATCGGCGTAAAAATCGGTAAAGTATTCCCCCAGGACCCGTGGGAACAGTTGAAATTGGGTATCGGTGCCGTATTCGGCAGCTGGATGAGCAAGAAAGCCATCACATACCGCAAGTTAAATAATATCCCGGGCGATTGGGGCACGGCCGTCAACGTCCAGGCAATGGTGTTTGGTAATTCTGGTGATGATTCTGCAACGGGTGTATGTTTCAGCCGCGACCCGGCCACTGGTGAAAACAGATATTATGGCGAATATTTAATCAATGCCCAGGGTGAAGACGTCGTTGCTGGTATTCGCACACCACAACCGATGAGCAAGGACGATTCCGGTCGTCTGTCATTGGAAGAGGCAATGCCAGAAGTTTACAAAGAACTGTGTGATGTTCGCGAAAAACTGGAACGTCATTACAAGGATATGCAGGATATGGAATTTACCATTGAACATGGCAAACTGTGGATGTTGCAGTGCCGCAATGGCAAACGTACCGCGGCTGCGGCCGTTCGTATGGCCGTTGAAATGGTCGAAGAAGGCCTGTTGACCAAGCAAGAGGCAATCCTGCGCGTTGGTGCGGATCAGTTGGATCACTTGCTGCATCCGATGCTGGACCCCAAGGCTGAAAAGAAAGTCATCGCAACTGGTTTGCCGGCATCCCCGGGTGCCGCAGTTGGCCAGGCTGTATTTAATGCCGAAGATGCGGAAAAATGGGCAGCAGCGGGTAAACAGGTTATGTTAATTCGTGTTGAAACATCACCCGAAGATATTGCTGGCATGAACGCGGCCCAGGGTGTTATCACTGCACGTGGTGGTATGACATCGCACGCGGCGGTGGTTGCACGCGGTATGGGTACACCGTGTGTTTCCGGTTCCCCGGATATCAAGATTGACTATGAATCCAAGACGATGAAAACGACGTCTGGCGTTGTAATCAACGAAGGTGATTGGGTTTCCATTGACGGTGCCAAGGGCGAAATTATCGCCGGCCAGGTTCCGACCGTATCCGTTGAACTGACGGGTAATTTCGGCACACTGATGAAATGGGTTGATGAAATCAAATCATTAAAGGTCAAAGCGAACGCCGAAACACCAAAAGACGCCAAACAGGCGCGTGACTTTGGTGCCGAAGGTATCGGTCTGGCACGTACGGAACATATGTTCTTTGACCCGGCCCGTATCCAGGATATGAGAGAGATGATTTTGGCTGATGACGAAGATGGTCGTCGTGCGGCACTGGCAAAATTGTTGCCGTATCAAAAGGCCGACTTTATCGAACTGTTCAAGATTATGGACGGACTGCCGGTTACAATTCGTTTAATTGACCCACCGCTGCACGAATTTTTGCCACATACAGATGCGGAAATCGCTGAATTGGCCGCACATATTGGCAAGACGGTTGAATTTGTAAAGGCCCGTGCCGAAGAATTACATGAACAAAATCCGATGTTGGGACATCGTGGTTGCCGTTTGGCGATTACATATCCAGAAATCTGTGAAATGCAGACACGTGCGATTTTGTCGGCTGCGCTGGAATGTAAAAACGCTGGTATCCGCGTATTCCCAGAAATCGAAGTCCCATTGGTCGGGTCTAAGAAGGAAGTTGACATTGTCAAATCAGTAATCGACGCCACTGCTGCGGCATTGTTTGCCGAAACGGGTGACAGTGTTGAATACACGGTTGGTTCAATGATTGAATTGCCACGTGCGGCGGTTTTGGCTGACCAAATCGCGGAAAGTTGCGAATTCTTTGAATTCGGCACAAACGATTTGACCCAAACCACATTGGGTATGTCGCGTGACGACACGGGCAAGATTCTGGACGAATACCGTGCCCGCGGAATTTATGTCGCAGACCCGTTCGCGTCCGTGGACCAGGCCGGTGTTGGTATCCTGATAGAAGATGCCGTTGCCAAGGCCCGCAAGACCAAGGGTGAAAAAATCCACCTGGGGGTTTGCGGTGAACATGGTGGCGATCCTGCATCGGTTGAATATTTCCACCGCACGGGATTTGATTCCGTTTCGTGCAGTCCGTTCCGCGTGCCAATTGCACGCCTTGCGGCGGCCCAGGCGGCGGTTAAATTCCCACGCAAATAAAAAAACGCCCCATCGGGGCGTTTTTTAGAGAACAGATAACAGAGAACAGAGTACAGATATTTACGCATCATTTGTTCTCTGTTCTCTGTTCTCTGTTCTCTGTTCTCTGTTATCTGTTCTCTGTTATCTGTTCTCTGTTATCTGTTATCTGTTCTCTGTTCTCTAAAAGTTGTAGTTTACCGCCAATCCGGTAAAATTAAATCCGCGGTTTATTTCTGTAAAATCGCCATTGGAAAAATGTTGTGTAAACAGTTCAATTCGCCAATCATTACCAATATTTTTGCCAATAAACACGCGTTCACCAAACACCAGTCTGCTTTGAACATATCTGTCGCGTGAATCGCGCATATATGGCCCGATACCGACACCAAAATAAAATCCGCGCCAATTTATCAACGCCACATCCCACGACACGCCAATTGCCATAAAGGACAACCCGTGGTCATGATGATAACCAAAATTTTGCACAAATGTTAAATTCATTCGTGATGGCAAGCGAAAAATATTCACTGGTTGGCTGTATTGCAGCATCAGGTTTGTCATCGGTTCGAATTCCCATAAAAATGGATCAACCAGTTTGAACAATGACCCCGGTCCGGTACCCTGTGACACATACACCCCAATTGCATTTTCATTATCCGCACCAAACAAAGGATTTACATCTGCGCCGATTGCAGGCGCGACCCATACAGATAAAATAATTGCGATATATTTTTTCATGGTATTATATTATACATCACGTTTATTTATAAACAAATAATAAAAAATTCCGCATTGTAAATACCGGGTTTTCTTATTTACAGACCCCGGCAAAAATGTTATAATTAAACAAAATAGACATGTGATATTCATTGTGTCGCATTGTCAAACATTGGGTTTCCGGGCGTTTCCGGAATACAGGAGAGCATTTATGAAAAGCCGTAATTTCGCAGAACATGTTAAAAACGCGATGGGGACAGTATTTTTACTGGCGGGGGCATTCTTTGTTTGTTCAACATTATTATCCATGCGCGCTGTGTTTGCTGATCCGATTGCGCCCGTGGCCACGGTATCCGCAACACCAACGGTTTCGTCGGCGCGTACGTCTGGGAATGTTCGTGCATCTGCGCGACCGGCGTCATCACGAACCACATCATCTAATATTGTAACGCGTGGCACAACGACGGCAAATCCGTCAAATGCGACGGTTGCACGTGGTGTAACATCGCGCACGACGGCGGTACGTACAACCACCGCACCAACAACGACCACTGCGCGTACAACAACTGCGACGGGACGGCCCAGTGCGTCTGTGTCGCGTGGCACGGCAAATACAGTATCACGTGGGACAACATCACGTAACGTTGTATCGCGTGGCACGACAAATACGGTATCACGTGTTGCGGCAAATAATATCGCCCGTACGGTACGTTCACGTACGGCAACTGCGCCGGCAACATCACGTGTTTCATTACAGGGCAGTGCAATCCGTGGCAGCAAGGCATCTGTTAATTCCAACACATATACATATCTGCAAAACAGATTATACACCGGCAATTATTCAAATATCATTGATTCATCAACGGGACTGATTTCAGCCGAGGCATATAATAACTGTATGGAATCATATTATGCATGTATGGATGAAATTTGTACTGCGCGTAACGCGGCCCAACGTCGTTGCGCATGTGCCGGTCGTGTAAAGGCCTTTGCCGAGGCCGAAGCCGCGTTGGAGCAGGCAAATGAAGAATTGATAAAGGTTTCTGGTGAATTGGCGTTGCTGATTGCGACCAAGGGCAAAGATGTTAGCCAGGCATTCCAATTAACCGACGCTGAAAAGGTTATGAACTGCGTTTCCTGGAAAGAGGTTACCGATCAATATGGTTCAAATTCAGAACAAGCGCAAGATTGGTGCTTTAACCACGGTATGTTTGATGGCAAGGGTAACGGACAGAACCCATGTAATATGCCAGAATATTGTAAAACTAATAATTTTGGGTTTAATATAGACGAACTGGATGGTACCAGCAGTGATATTTTGGCGTCCCTGCAATCATGGGCCAAGGCCAAGGAAAATACATTGACAATACTGGATACTGATGACAATGGCGTTCTAGAAGCATTTGAAAATTTAACCAGTGTTGTTGGTGATTTGGCCGGTATTGGTGGTGCATTGGCAAATAGTGAAAATCTGAAAGATTCTTTGGCAGAAACGTGGGGCTATGAATTATTTGAATACGCGCACAATAACGTTTGTAACCGCGTATTGGATTCGTGCTTTAACGGAATTTACGAAGCATGCGGTACACCGCCGTCTGGTGGAACCAAGTGCGGTAATGGACGTTCACAATGCCCATATAATTATAACAGTTATATATCCGTATCCAATACGGGATCGTATGAACTGGACTTCATCGAACCAGATACGGGATATACGGCATCTAATTCGGCGACATGCTTTGGTTATACATCTGCGTCCGGTGATCCGTATGCCGATTTGCGCAAGCCCGTGGCCGACGCACGTCGCAGCATTATGCAGAAATATGCCCTGGATGCAAACGCGGATTGCGATGCATATGGCGACCAGTTAAGTACCGCGGCCCAGAATATTGGATATCAAAAGGTTGCCGCGCAACAGGCGCTACAGCAAAAGCGTTTGGAATTCTATCAGGAAGAACAGGAAACAATTGCGTCTGACTTTACGACGGCACGCAGTAACTTTAACGAATGTTTGTCTGAATTGTATGACTGTTATACAACCCAGGAAACATCTCAGTCTAATTGGAGCACCAGCCGCATCAAGACATACTGTGCCCAGGTTGCGAATGTTCCGCATTGCTATGAAGAAATGATTTGTAGTGCGCCGAACAATTCGTTACAGGCCGTTATTGACAAGGAAGATGATCCAGAAAAAGAATGTAACAATTCGCTAGATTATGAAACAAATACTTGTCGCAATATTATAACGTTGGCTGAAATATTGGACGGCGGGTATGCGCGCGATGCAGTGGCGGGTTCATCCACCGCATTACGTGAAGCATGTCTGCAAAGCGTCGGTATTGATGGGGTGCGTAACTGGTCCAGCACAAATACTGATGGTGGTTGGTCGGCGACAAATTGCCCGGCGGGCCAACATCTGGAAGGTAACAGTTGTGTTCCAAATACTAAATCATGCACGCATTCTGATCCGAATGCACAATCTGCAACCCAGACATGGAATACTGGTACACAATCATGGTCTGGTTGTACATTGACCGCATGTAAATCAGGCTATACCGTGCAAAACGGTGCCTGTGTCCAGGAATAACAAACGCCCCATTGGGGCGTTTTTTTCTGCCCCCCCCCGCTTGTCATCGTTTGGCGTTATCACCACATCCTTGTCATTGCGAGTGTAACGAAGCAATCCAGTAAATAATGCACGCACGCGACTGTGTGCGACTTTATTATAACTGGATTGCCGCGCCATCTGCGATGGTTCGCGATGAATCTGAGTATGTGAAAACAAGCAATAGCGCAGTTTGAACAAATACAAGAATACGCACAGGACGCAACGCGTCCGGTCGGTACACATACTAACTAACCAGTTATAAACAACGAATTATCCGTATTTTGTCGAAAGTTTTATGCAAAACACTTGACTTTTTGAATAAATATGTTATTTTTGTAGAAACTTTTGAACAAAAGCAGAACAAGAACAATATAAAAGAGAAAGAGATATGAGCAACATTGCAATCTTTCAAACCGGCGGTAAACAATATCGCGTAAAAACCGGCGATGTTATCAAGGTTGAAAAACTGAACGCCGACGGTACGGTTGAATTTGACCAGGTATTGATGTTGGATGATAAAATTGGTGCCCCATTTGTTGATGGTGCGCGTGTTATCGCCCAGGTCGTTGAACAAAAACGCGGTGACAAAGTTTTGGTGTTCAAGAAAAAGCGTCGTCAAAACTATCGTCGTACACACGGTCATCGTCAATATATAACCGTGTTGAAAATCACAGAAATCAAGGGTTAATACATTTCTGGTTGAATATTGAATCAGAAATCAAAGGAGTTTAATTATGGCACATAAGAAAGCAGGTTCGGCAACCACCAACGGACGCGATTCTGCGGGACGTCGTTTGGGTGTTAAAAAATCCGGCGGCAGCCGTGTTATCCCGGGCAATATCATTATTCGCCAGCGTGGAACATCTGTTCATCCCGGCCTGAACGTCGGCATGGGCAAGGATCACACACTGTTCGCGAAAATTGCGGGAATTGTGAAATTCAAACGTGGTTTGGGCAACAGAAAAACAGTTTCTGTTATTCCGGAAACCGATGCAAAATAAATCATAACGGGGCATACGCCCCGTTTTTTTTATTGTCGGTCACAGTATGATTTGTGCGCACCCCATTTGTGGGGTGCTTTTTTGCGATTATAAACCTGTGGAAAATCTAGATTAGATAGTATATAATACCCATTGCATTGGGGTGTTCCCGATGCATGGTGTGATTACCACTGAAAGACATCCAATAGTGGATGAAATTCCAATCCTGTGGGGTTGGAGGGTCGCGAATATATTGAATAAGCGACACTATATCTTTCATAGTAATCAACCTCCTTCCCCCACCTGAAACATTTCCCGAAACAATTCCGCCAAAGGAAATATATTATGAAAAATTAGGCAAACTGATATACGCCATGCGCAATGAATCAAACGTCACCCCGCAACAGATACAGCGTGCCACAGGTATTACACCTGATATGTTGTTGGATTATGAAATGGGGCGTCGTGAAATCCCGATTTATGATTTACTGGTGTTGATGAGTTACCTGGAAAATCATGAATTTTAATTTGTACAGGTATGTGTTTGTATGTGTGTGTTGTTTACCCGCAATGGAATATAGTAATAAAAAAAATCGCCAATTGGCGATTTTTTAATTTGCCGCATTAACGGCCAATCTTTTACGACCCGCTGCGCGACGACGATTCAGAACATCGCGGCCACCCTTGGTCGACATCCGTTCACGAAACCCGTGTGTGCGAACACGACGTGTTTTAGACGGTTGATATGTACGTTTTGTTGCCATAATAAAATCCTTTTGTGCACCTATTTAATCACAGGTTTTGTAAAAACGCAACCTTTTTATTTACTTTTTATTAATCCTGTCTTTTTTAAGCCCTCTAAAAACAGATAATAAGCAAATAATGCCGCAAATAATCGCCATAATGGTAAAAACATTTTATTTCCCTTTATCGCCCACGATTATACAGTTTTGACACACAATTTACAATTGATATCATGCAACGTATATTCCATCGCATTACATGCAACTGTGCGCGCATTAAAGCATCGTTTGGACCACAATTTTTTAACATTGAATCTGTTTCGTTTTGCGCGGCGTGTAAACTGTCTTTTATAATACTCATTGTAGTATACATAATTACCACAAATTTATAATTTGTCAATGTGTTTTTTGGGGTTTATTTCTTGACCAAAAGTTAAAAAATTTGCTATTCTTTACTTGTTGAAAGTAAGGGAAATCCAAGTATGTCAGAAACAAACAATATCAATGAAGTAAATGAAATAAAAATTCCGCAATCATCGTTGGAACATGAAATGCGAACCAGTTTCTTGGACTATGCAATGTCGGTTATTGTTGACCGTGCGTTGCCTGATGTTCGCGATGGTTGCAAACCGGTGCATCGGCGTATTTTATACGTTATGAATGATGTTGCGCCCGCGAACAAGCCAACGGTTAAATCTGCCCGTATTGTCGGTGATGTTATGGGTAAATATCACCCCCACGGTGACAGTTCGATATATGAAGCAATGGTCCGCATGGGCCAGGATTTTTCCATGGGTGAAATGTTGGTCCAGGGCCAGGGTAACTTTGGTTCGCGCGACGGGGACAAGGCTGCGGCCATGCGTTATACCGAAGCACGCCTGTCAAAACTGGGGGCGTCCATGATGGATGACATGGACAAGGACACCGTTGATTGGCAACCGAACTTTGACGGTACGTTACAGGAACCTGTTGTTTTACCGACCAAGTTCCCGAATTTTTTGGTGAACGGTGGTTCTGGTATTGCGGTTGGTATGGCGACAAATGTTCCGACGTACAACCTGGGCGAAATTTGTAATGGTATTTTGGCTATTTTGGATAATCCCCAGTTGTCAGATGATGAACTGTTTACAATTATTCCAGGACCTGATTTTCCGACTGGTGCGATTATTATGGGGCGCGCCGGCGCGTACAAGGCACACACCACTGGGCGTGGTTCGATAATTGTTCGTGCAAAAACGCATATGGAAACATTTCATGATCATCCTGCGATTGTTGTTGATGAAATACCGTACCAGGTAAATAAATCGCAATTGATTATCAAAATAGCGGAACTTATCAAAGATAAACGTATAGAGGGTATTTCTGAAATCCGCGATGAATCGTCCAAGGAAGGATTACGTATCGTTATTGAATTAAAACGTGATGCCATACCCGACGTTGTGCTAAATCATTTATTCCAATACACGGAAATGCAAACTAATTTCCCGGTTAACATGATGGCACTGAATCGTGGGCGGCCAATGTTGTTCAATATTCGCGGTGTTTTGGACGCGTTTATTGATTTCAGATGTGAAGTTATTCGCCGTCGCACAATATTTGATTTGAACCGGGCGCGTAATCGTGCGCATACTTTATTGGGGTTGTCCGTTGCGGTTGGCAATTTGGACGAAGTTATTGAACTGATTAAATCCAGTGCCAATCCAGATGCTGCACGCGAAGCGTTGGTTTCACGCGGGTGGCGTGCATCTGATATTGAAAATTATATTCAATTGATTGACGATCCAAACACAGAATACAAAGATGGCATGTTCTATATGTCCGACGACCAGGCGCGTGCGATTTTGGAATTGCAACTGCACCGTTTGACTGGATTGGAACGTGATAAATTGCATGCTGATTTGGTTGATTTGGGCGCACAAATAAAAGATTTGTTGGACATTCTGGGCAGTCACGAACGCATTATTCAAATAATTCGCGATGAAACAACAATGGTTCGCGATAATTGGGCCAGTGACCGTCGCACGGAAATTTCCGACGCAGAAATAGACATTGATGTCGAAGATTTAATTGCACGCGAAGATATGGTTATTACTGTTACAAATACAGGATACATCAAACGCGTATCATTGGACACATACCGTGCGCAAAAGCGTGGGGGCAAGGGCCGCAATGCCATGACGACCAAGGATGACGATTACGTTGTTCAGGTTTTTGTCGCGAATACGCACACACCGCTGTTGTTTTTTAGTTCCAAGGGTCTGTGCTATAAATTAAAAACCTATAAATTGCCAGAGGCCGCCGCCGCGGCCAAGGGGCGTCCGTTGGTTAACCTGTTGCCATTGGAAAATGGCGAAACGATAACGGCGATTTTGCCGGTCCCGGACGAAGATATCCAACGCGCCCGCGAATCTGGGGTGGAACATTATCTGATGTTTGCAACGGCATCTGGTACGGTGCGTCGCAATCGTACGTCTGATTTTGATTCAATTCGTGCAAACGGCAAAATAGCAATGAAACTGGACGACGGTGACAGTTTGATTTCCGTTTTGCCCTGTACCGAAGACCAAGATGTATTCTTGGCGACATATCGCGGTCGTTGCATACGATTCCCAGTGTCTGAAATTCGTGTGTTTGCGGGACGTAATTCGACCGGTGTTCGTGGTATGACATTGGCGGGTGACGACAGAATTATCGGTATGGCAATGCTGAATCACGGTGAATCAGATGCCGCTGTTCGTGCCGCGTATATCAAACAATCGCGCGCCGCGCGCCGTGCCACCACCGGTATAGATGAAGAATCCGATGAAGAAGAGGAAACAACAACCCTGACCCTGACGGATGAACAAATGGCCCGTATGGCTGAAACAGAACAGTTTATTCTGACCGTGTCTGAAAATGGTTTTGGTAAACGCACCAGTTCGTATGAATACCGCACAACACATCGTGGTGGTGGCGGTTTCGCAAACATAAAACTGGGCGGAAAAAATACGGCTGTTGCGGGTTCGTTCCCGGTAACAGACGATAACGACATTATTATGGTAACAGATGGCGGAAAAATCATTCGTACGCCTGTACGCGACGTCCGTATTGCTGGACGTGCAACCGCAGGCGTGACATTGTTCCGCACGGCTGAAAATGAAAAGGTTGTATCCGCCATATCGATATTAAGTGATGATGGCGAATCCGCCGAAGTCGATGCCGAGGTTGCCGAACAACAATCAACCCAACATTAAAATAAACAGGGGGCCGGTATGGATAATGAATATTTTGCATCAATAAATGAAGTGTCAAAACGTCTGTCTGTGCCGGCGCATACCCTGCGTTATTGGGAAAAGCAATTCCCCGTGGCAATTCGTCCGACAACTGGTGCGGGTGGACGTCGTTACTATCGTGCAGAAACGGTTGACAGATTAATTGTTATCCGCGATTTATTGTATAAACATGGCATGACGATTGCAGGGGTGAAAAAATTACTGCGTGATGGAAACTTTCCATCGTCGGCCGATGATTTTATGGATGTGTCCGCTGTACCACCCCAGTCGCCGAAAAACCAAACACCCCAATATTCGCCAGATACGACAAAATCGATTGATGGGGGGCAATTGGATTTGGCCATTTCAACATTGGAACGGGTATTGGAAATGTTAAAGGTTGCATAAAAAACGCGCCATATGGCGCATTTTTTTATTTTTGATTTTCCTGTTTGGATTTTAATGTTTTTAATCTTTTTTCATAAAATTTCATCAAAGTTGTGTTTACATCATTTTTGAATTTTTGTGTGTTGTTTTGTATACGTTTATGCCATGTGGTCGTATCCAAATATTTTCTATACGCGGCACTGTCCGCAGCCAAATTATCAATTTCGGCGTTTACTTTTCGTAAATAATCCGTTGCGTGGTTTAATGGCCGGCTGTTGCGCAGTGCGCTGGTATATGTGGCATCCTTTATGGAATCGCGCGTCGCGTAAAATTTTTCTGCCGCTTCCTCTAGCGCAATTGTTTTATTGGATGATGCCATTGGTGTTGCATTTATTTTTTTGCGCGCATCAGATAATTGCTGCATCGCATTTTTGTATTCCGTGGTATGCGGCAAAATGCTGTCCGCGTATCTCAGCGCGTTATTAAATGCCGTTTGATATTCCAATGTGGCATATGGCAAAACAGTATTGCGCATATGGTCCAATTTACCCTGGTCAAAACTTTTTGCGTCATATGATGCGATATATGCCGCAATGAACATGGCAATAATCGCAAAAATGCAACATGTTATTTCTAATTTTTCCATTGGTGTTTTTTTTGCCATGTTAAGTCCTTTTTTTATCTGTCTTTTTCGTTTATTTTTTGTTGCACAATGGCAGCACGCTTGTCAAAATATTTGGACAAATTCAGGTTTGCGTTTAACCGTGCCTCTCGCCAACGTTGACCTAATGTGACAGAATCATTATATTTTAAGTATTGTTCAATTTGTTTTACCCTGTTTCTTGACGCATCTAATCGCAGTTTTGCTTTTTGTAAATCACGATTATTATTAATGTATTGATTCTGCAATTCGCTGTTTAATGAATCAATTTTGCGTTCCAGTGAATCGCTTTTATTAATGTTGCCACGTTTAATTTCGTCATAAAATTGATTTAATAATCTCATGTATGTCGTATCTTGTTTTAATGTGTCATAGCTACGATTAATAACCGTATCATACACCAGTTGATAATTCTCTTCCGAATAATACAGATTTTCGCGCGCTAAATCCAGGTCGTGTTGATTCGCTGGCATATCAGTTGCGTACGCGAATATTGCGATCGCACCTATCGCGGTTGTGCTGGCAAACATTGCCGCCTCTGCAACGTGTTTCCCGAACTTTTTAATATTTAATTTTTTTTGTTCAGACATAATAATTCCTTGTGCTTTTTCCCATAACAATATAGTACAAAATATAATATTGTCAATATATAAAATGAAAAAAATATTTTTCTCGTGTTATGGGAAAAATATTTTGGCAGTCCCAACGGGAATCGAACCCGTGTTACCGGAATGAGAATCCGATGTCCTAACCGCTAGACGATGGGACCAACGCCGTATATATTACAAATTATTTCCCATTTTGCAAATGGTAAATATATTTTAATATTTGTAAAATATTGTGATAGAATACAAAAAATGATGAAAAAAAATATATTTATTATTGGTGTCCCACGTTCGGGTAAAAGCACATTGGCCAATATTGTGTGCGACCGGTTTGGGTTCAGTTTGGTGTCTATTGACGCCATTGTTGCGACTTTTTATAATGTGTTCCCAGAATTGGGAATGCACGCAGAACCAGAAAAAAGCGAACCAATTGTATCTAAATTTATTTTTGAATATATGCGTCAATTGTCCACGGAATCGCCAAACCGCAAATTTGTTATAGAAGGTTGTCATATCCAGCCCGCCACAGTCGTTGCCAACACAGATTGTGAAAAATACGATGTTGTTTGTATGGGGTATCCAGGGCTGACGCCGGAACAATTTTTACTTCGCGTACGTGGAACAAATTGGGCAGTTGCCAAAAATGACGCGGAAATAATCCAAATGGGCGAATGTTTTATTGCGCGTTCCCGTCAATACCAGGAAACATGCAAACAACATAATATAAAGTTTATAGATACATCAGATGGGATTCTGACCGCTTTGGGCGATTATATAAAATAAAAACATCATATAATATCGCGCATTTTTTGTATGAATTTTCCAGAAAAATTGGTATAATAAGCCACATGAATTTCCCAACCAGCCTGAACGGTTTTTTTAAGTTAATTTTCAAGACTTTCCCCGTTTGGTTAATTTCTTTATTTGTTATTTCGATATTATATCGTTCGGCAACGAATATATCTTGGCCTTTTGTTAACAAGTGGATTGTAGAGATGTTTGAATCTGCGACCACTGGTGTTTTTTCCTGGGTGTTTTGGGCAATTGTGGGGATGTTTGCTGCAACGCTTATATTTGGGGTATTGGAAAAAATTTTAACAGGATGGTTTTTGCCGTATTTGTCGAAATATATAAACCAAACGTTATACGAGTATATTTATCAAAACGACACAGATTTTTTTATTAACCAACCCGCAGGTCAAACGTCCAGTTACGTTGCAAAAATATGCGGTAATTTTATATCATTGACCATCAGTACCGCCATTCAGATAACTGGCTTTGTTTTATCGTTGGTGTTTGTTTTGGGTACGATTTTAACGATGGATGTGTATCTGGCGTTAATAATATTTGTCATTGTTGCCGTTCGCGGTGCATGGCAATTATGGATGCAACGCAAAATAAACAAACAGAAAAAAATCCAGGTGGAAAAGCAGTCCCGGGTTTCTGGTTACAGAATAGACAGTCTTACCAATGCATTGAATATAAAAATGTTCGGCAATACAGCGGATGAAAATAAATTTATTTGGAAAAAACAAATGGATTTATTAAAAACAGACCGACATATTTTTAAGTTGGATTTATTGCGTTCTATACCATCTAATATTATCTGGTTGGTGATGCAGATATTTATAATATTATTTGCTGTATTTATGATTTTTGATGGACAAATTACAATTTCTGATGGCGTATTTGTCGTTACGGGGGCGCGATCTTTTGGGTCGCAATTGTCAAGTGTTTTTCTGTTAATACAATCGTATTCAGAAACCAAGACCGAGGCCACCAAGGCATATAACAGTGTTATCGTTCCACAAACAATTGCTGATAAACCAAATGCAAAACGTTTGGTAAAACAAAAATCTGAAATAGTTTTTGATAATGTATCATTTACATACAAAAATGGTAAAAATGTTTTGAAAAATTTTAATTTAACGGTCGCGTCAAATGAAAAATTGGGAATAGTTGGATTGTCGGGCTCGGGTAAAACAACGCTGATAAATTTGTTATTACGGATGTATGATGTTGATACCGGTGCAATAAAAATAAATGGCAGGGATATTCGGGATTTGATTCAAAATTCACTGCATAAAAATATCAGCGTTGTTCCCCAAGATGTGACATTGTTCAATCGAACAATATTGGAAAATATACGCTATGGTGCGCCAAATGCGTCCAAGTCCGATGTGATTCGGGCCGCTAAACACGCATATATTCATGATTTTATTATGGGGCTGCCAAATGGTTATGATACATTGGTTGGGAATCGTGGTGTAAAATTATCTGGTGGCCAGCGTCAAAGGGTCGCGATTGCGCGTGCAATATTAAAAGATGCGCCAATTTTGGTGTTTGACGAGGCTACATCTGCATTGGATTCAGAAAGTGAAAAATATATTCAAAACGCATTAAATCGTATTATGCACGGCAAAACCACCATAGTTATTGCACATCGGTTGTCGACATTGCGTAATATGACCAGGATTGTTGTGATTCAGAACGGAAAAATTGTCGAAACTGGTACACACAAACAATTATTGCGTGCAAATGGTGCATACAGAAAATTGTGGAATATGCAAACAGATGGATTCGTGGGATAATATAATGATTTCAAATCAGGTCTTAATGCGAACAGACACCACGCATCACCAGATTTAATGAAAAATACAGGATGTAAAAATCACTTTTCTGCCGCCGCGATTTTTTTACGCAATTCGGGTTCGTTTTTCTGAATCCAATCGAACGATTTATTCATAAAATCGTAAATATTTGTCCGGCTTTGATACATTTTTTTCATGGTATCAAAAATTAGTTCATTATTTATTGTCATGTTATAAAAGTACGAATATGCAATATATTTTGGCTGTTCAATCAAGTCATTTATTTTTGAATTACGAATAATTGTTTCAACGACTATTTCAGACAAAAGCCATTTTAAGTTTGGGAAATTGTATTCGTCCGAATTATCGGAAAAATGCTGTTGCCAAAAATAAAACCATACGAAATGCGTTATTTCATGCAATGCTGTCATCATTGCGTATTGGGGAGTGTCGCGATAATAAACACTGAAGCTGTTATCTTCCAGATCGCGTGGGCAAATTGGATTCAGTCCAACCTCCGCCACCATATTGTTCAATATGCCCGAACAATCATTACCAAATGCCGTTCTATATGCAGATTCCAGTTTTTCCGCAATTAACGTATTCCAAGTGTCTTGAAATATTTTTACAGAATCATTTATAACATTTTCATGTTTTTGTGATTCTTGTCGCATTTGCTCTGTTATATATTCAAAACGTTTGTTTTCGGGCAAAGATTTTGCATGTTCATAGCCCAAATCTGGGTATGCATTAAACAGTTGTCTACGCCACCATTCTGGTGTGTTGTCTTGTTGATGATATAAAATAAATTCTATATCAGATTCAAAATCTTTACGTACCCAGTTTAACTTCATAATTCGCTGCCTTTTGAATTTATTATTTCTTGTATTCCCGTGCCAGTTTTGAAAATAACAAATGGTCTGTCCATGTGCCATCGGTTAGGCGTGTATATTCGCGCAATCGTTGGGATTTTCGTTTTTTAACGCATCCCATACTAATTTTGCATTTTCAGGCGTTGGTTCCAAAATACGCATTTCCAAACGCCCAGTTTTCAACTTTCGCTTGAATAATTGAAAGAATTTTCCATACAATCACCATGTTTTTAATGGATTATACAATAAAAATCGCAAAAATACACCAAAATAAAAAATTTTCATAAAACCGGCTTTTGAATATACACTGCCGGGGCGCGTGGATTCTCTCGCGCGGCGCGCCGGCTGCGGGCCACGAACCGTGGCCACAGACCAATAATAAAAACGCCACAGGGGTGTTTTTTATTTTGGTTGGGGCGCACTCAATTCCCGTGGCGCGGGGCGACCGCGGGGAAACCGTGACGGCTCGACTGCGCTGTCGCTTATCTCGCCTACTTGTTTTCGAACCGGCAACGTTCGTTGCGGGCTGCGAACCGCGGCCACGGACCAATAATTAAACCCGCACAATGGCGGGTTAAATTATTGGTTGGGGCGCACGGATTCGAACCATGATAAAGAGAACCAAAATCTCTTGTCCTACCATTAGACGACACCCCAAAAGTAACAATGATTATAAATATCTTTTATATTTTTGCAATAACATTTTTTGTATATTTGTGTTGCAATGTTTATAAAAAAATATTATTTTTCCACTTGCAATTTATTTGTTAAAACATATAATCATTAAGGTTTTTAATAATTGTACCTGTGCAACAGAATCAAAAAGGATTAAAAAATGGCGCGCAAGGAATTTATAAAACTGTTGGAATCGAACATTTTAATATTGGACAAATTGTCTGACAAGTTAAAAAAAGATCCGTTGGTTTTGTCTGGTTATCCGCGCCAACAATTAAGTATTTTGGTGCGATTAAATATGGGTGGTCCGGCCCGGTTAAAGGATATTGCCCGCCGTGAAATGGTAACGGCACCCAATCTGTGTGCGGCATTTCGTAAATTGGAACGTGACGGGTTGGTGTCGCGTCGTGTTGATGAAGACGATCGGCGTAACACATGGTATGCAGTGACCCAGGCTGGTCAACAAATTGCTGTCCAGGCGGTGGATGCAATGCGTGCCGCAATTGAAAAATTGTTTGCTGATTTATCACGTGAAGATGAAGTTGCACTGACGGTCGCATTAAAAACAATAAATGGTATTTTGAATAAGATGGAGTTAACTAATGCGTAGTATAAAATTGGCTGTGGGTATATTGTGTGCGGCGGTTGTTGGCACGGATGCGCGCGCCATGGATTTGTCGTTAAATGATGCCGTTGACATGATTTTGGCCGAATCCCAGGATTTGAAAAAGGCCGCCGCAAATGTAAAGCAGGCCGAAGCGTCACTGGATGCCGCCAATGCAAACCGTTGGTTTCAGATAGAGGGCACGGCCACATATATGAATTTGATTGATGTAAAAAATCCGACAAAGTCATATTCTGTGGATATACCACCAGAATTGGGTGGAATTTTATCGCAAATGACGGGTCAGTCTGTTGCTTTACCGGCCAGTATTGATATTCCTGACAATATGTTTATGGCGGGGGTTTCGATTACTCAACCAATTTATACGTTTGGAAAAATCGGCAACGCGGTCAAGGGGGTAAAGGCTGCAATTAAAATGGCCCAGGCATCCCAGGAAATGACCTGGCGCGAGGTTAAGTACAGTGCTGTTGACATGTATTGGACGGCAAAAATGGCCGATGAAATTGTGGATATTTCACGCGCTGATTTACAGGCCGCGCGTAATGCACGTAAAAGCCTGACGTCCAAGGGACGTGCCAACCGCAGTAATTTGGTAAAAATAGAATCAGATATTGCGACCAAGGAAATTAATTTATCCAACGCGGAATTCAATCGTGATACCGCGCACAGAATGTTAAAAATTCTGGCGGGAATTGACATTAATGAAGAATTGAATTTAACGGATGAATTTCCAAAAACGTTTCCTGATTTAAATGCTGGTGAATTGACGTCTACGCCGCAATGGGACGCGTTGAACGAACAGATTCAGATGTATGAACGTAATGCAAAATCCAAACGCGATGGTGCATTGCCAACATTGGCGGCGACGGCGTCGTATGACTATATCGCTTTTGGTCCGAATATGGGCAATATGTTTGGGCGTGACAATACCCAGACTGCATATTGGGGTTTGGCGTTACAGGTGCCGATATTCAGTGGTGGTGCAAATATGGCCAATGCGACAATAGAGGCCATGAATGCCGAAGCCGCCCGGCAAGATTTGGATAAAGCGAAAAAATTAACAACCGAAGAATACAACCGTGCCATTGACCAGTACAATCATTTGCGCGGTAATCTGGAAAAGTTGCAAACTGCACGTGATTTAGCGGCCAAGGCATACGATTTTTCCAGCGAACGTTTTGCATCTGGTCAAACGTCTGCCGTTGAATTATCAGAAGTTTCAGCCGGTTTGTATCAGTTGGATATGTCTTTGCTGAATGCCAAATATAATATTTTAATGTCAGCGGAATCTGTAAAAAAATTGGGTGAATAAAATGGAACATTTAAAGGAAAAAATAAAATCAAAAAAGTTTCAGAACATTGCATACGGTGTGTGTGCGGTTGTTCTGGTTGGGTGGGTTGTGTTTCGCTTTGCAGCGATTGGTTCAGAAAACGCACGTGCGGTTTTTAACACTGCGCGCAGTGCGGCCGATGTTGGTGCGCCGGTATATGCGATTCAGGTAAAAAATGAACCGGGCACATTGCGTGAACCGATTGCGGTGCGTGATAACCGCGCGTTGGTTTCTGCGGCGCGTGTTGGACGGTTCCAGGCGGGGCAAAATGTTGGTGATGGTGAAATTGTATCTGTGTCACATAACGTTGATTTAAATACAGGTATGTACATTGTTCGTACACGTGATGTTGATGATGGATTGCAATATGCACTGTATCAGTCGGACGGTTATTTTATCCCATTGTCTGCCATATACGGCAATACGGTAATGTTGGCTGTTGACGGTGTGGCAACGCCACGTTCCATTACTGTTGTGCGCCAGGATGCTGAAAATGCCCAGGTTGCAGGATTGAATGATGGTGATGTTGTAATTTTATCGCACGTTGATGCGGGGGCCAAAGTTCAAATAAAAGAATAGTTTTAATTTTTATTCCAAGGGGTTTTCATCATGTTAAAATTTTTTGTTCGCAGACCAGTTACAACCGTTATGTTTGTATTATTTTGGGTTGTATTGGGTTTTGTATCGTTTCCAAAAATGAACATAGAACGCACGCCATCGGTTGATTTTCCGATGGTAACGGCAACGTTTGTATATCCTGGGGCTGCGCCATCTGAAATAGAATCCCAGGTTATCAAACGTGCCGAAGATGCGATTTCAGAAGTATCTGAATTGAAAAAAATCACATCCCAGGCGTTTGAAAACGGTGGTTTTGTTATGGCGGAATTCAATCTGGGGGTTGACGTCAATGACAAGGCGACCGAAGTAAAAACGAAACTGGATTCGTTGATATCAGAATTCCCCCAGGACATGGAACAACCGATTGTTGAAAAATTAAATCCACTGGAAGAATCTGTCATAGATATTGCGGTCACTGGTTCAAATCTGCGTGATTTACAGGAATATGTTGATGATACTTTGTCCAATCGTATTACAGGGATAGAGGGCGTCGCCAGTGTTGATGTTTTTGGTGGTGAAACGCGTGCCATCCGCATTGAAATGAATCCAGAATTGTTGGCTGCGCGTGGTGCAACCGTTATGGATGTGGTATCTGCGTTGGGTGCGCATAATTTGAATGTACCTGGTGGAAAAATTGAATTTGGGGCAAATTCTTCAAACGTTCGCTTTGTCGGTGAATTTGCCAGTGTTGATGAAATTGCCAATTTACAATTAACCACAATCGAAGGGCAAACATTCAAATTAAGTGACATTGCGACTGTAACGGATTCTGCGCGTGAACTAGAAAATGGTGCACGTTATGATGGTGATGATGTTGTTATTGCGTCTGTTGTTAAATCGTCGGATGGTAATGCGATAAACGTATCGCGTGAATTACGCGAACAAATGCCGCAATTGCAATCTGAATTGCAGTCACATTTCCCGGACGCAACAATGGAAATAATATCTGATTCATCGATTGCGGTTGCTGATGAAACATACGGCACAATATGGGGAATTGTTCTGGGGGTTATATTTACTGTATTGGTTTTGCTGATATTTACACGTAATTGGCGTTCGACAATTATTGCGGGTATCGTTATACCGGCGTCATTGATTGCAGGATTCTTCTTTATGGATGCCAGCAATTTTACAATTAATGCGATGACGCTGTTGGCATATTCGTCTGCGCTGGGGACATTGGTGTCAAACGCAATTATTTTGATTGAATCCGCATTACAGGAAATGCGTAACGGCAAAGACCCAGAAAACGCGGCCATTGATGGTACGAAAAAGGTTGCTGTATCCGTTTTGGCGGGTGTTGGTACAAACGTCGTTGTGTTTTTACCGTTGGCGTTTATGAGTGGTATTGCCGGTCAATTTATGAATCAGTTTGGTTTGACGGTTGTGTATTTAACATTGCTGTCATTGTTATTCTCGTTCACGTTAACACCGATGATGATTGCAAAATTCTTGCGGTTGACTGGGAACAAGAAAAATAAAAAAGCACAAAACGCTAAAACAGTCCGTGCAACAGTTGTTTCAGATAATGGTTCTGCGAATAAAAAGCCAGAATCAAAATTACGTCGTTGGTATGATTATCAGCACGCACATCCGTGGCGTGTGGTTGTTATGGCGGTTGTTGTGCTGATTGGGTCTGCGATGTTGATGAAATTTGTTGGAAATGAATTTGCGCCGTCAACGGATGCAAATGAAATCAACATAACCGCGCGTGCGCCGATGGGGGCAACATATGAAAAGTCATCAGAAATTGCCCAACAGATAGAACATCGTCTGCAACAGTTTGATGAAGTTACACATGTTTCTGTCAAAATTGGTGATCGTGGATTACAAAATATCGCTGTAAAATTAACGTTAACAGATGTTTCAGAACGTGAAAAGTCTGATAAAGAAATTGCACGTGAAATTTTGCCGGCCCTGGCGGATATCCCAGATGTTGAAATTCAAATTCGTGCCGGCCAGGCGATTTCCAGTGGCGCAACATCTGCGGACATTGTGTTAAATGTGTATGGTGCAGATGATGCAAAGCGCACCGCATATGCAAATCAAATTCTGGATATGATAAACGATATTCCAGAGGTACAAAGTGCGGTTTTGGCGCAACAGACACCTGGTAACGAAACGCGTTTTGTCCCAGATCAGGATAAAATGAATTTCTGGGGTGTACAAAATTCGTATGCTGGGGCGACATTGCGTACTGCACTGTACGGTAATGACGATTACAAGTACAAAGAAAACGGTGAAGAATATCCGATAATATTGGAATTTGCCAAACCGTTTAAGACAATGGGCATGTTTGATAATGTATTTGTCAATTCGCAAAAGGGCATGGTGCCGTTATCTGAATTGGGCAGTGTTCAAATTGTTCCTGCGACACCAGACATCAGCCGTATTGATAAAAATCGTATCACAGAAATAGATGTCAATATTGGTAAATCCACAATGGGCCCTGTTCAGAAAAAGATAGAGGCCGCAATCGCCAAAATTGATTGGGAATCTGGATATGGTATTGAATTTGGTGGCATGTCTGAAATTCAGGACGAAACAACCACAGAAATCGGAAACGCATTTATGTTGGCTGTTATTCTGACGTATATGTTGTTGGCTGCTATTTTGAATTCGTTGGCGCACCCATTTACAATTGCGACGTCAATCGTTACCAGTTTTGCAGGCGTGTTTGCATTGATGTTCTTGTCAGGGGCGTCAATGAATGTTGGGGCGATGTTGGCATTTGTTATGTTGGTTGGATTGGTGGTTAACAACAATATTTTGGTGTTGGAACCAACAATTGGCCGTATTGCGAATGGTGAACGTCCGTATGATGCACTGTGGACTGAATTAAAGGATAAACAGGGTATGATTTTAATGACGTCCATTGCGGTTATGACTGGTATGGTACCCCAGTTATGGTCAACCGACGGTATGAAGGTCGCAATGGCTGCCGTTATGATTGGTGGTATGTTTGCCAGTATGATATTTACGTTTGTTTTGACACCTGCGTTGTTCTTTCTGGTGGAACGCGCGCGTCAAAAATTAAAACGCAAGCATCGTTGATAAAATGGGGCGTTGCCCCATTTTTTTGTGCAAATATAAAAAAACATTGCTATAATCCCGACGAATTATCAAAGGAATTATAAATGTTAAAGAAAGAAGAAGTTGTCGTTTTTGATTTTGATGGGACTTTGTCTGCCCGCGACACAAACGTAGAATTTGTAAAATATTGTTTTCGTCATTCATTGCGCCCGTGGTTGTTTTTACCATTGATGGCTGTTGCGGCCGTTGTTCGTCCGTTTAACCCGGGGGGAATATGGTGGCGTCAAACAATGCGTTGCTTTTTAACGGCGGATATGGTGCAACGGTTTGCGCCCGCGTTTATAAAACAACATAAACGTGAACGTTTTGGTTGGGCCCGTGACCAAGTGGCCAAGGAACGCGCCGCTGGTCGCAGTGTATTATTAATTTCTGCCAGTGCGGATTATATGATACCGCATTTGGTACGTGATATGAAATTTGATGCAGTGTTATGTTCACGCATGGACGATCATAAACCATGGAAATACGAATTTTTGTGCTGGGGAAAAAATAAAGTTATTGCCATGGATGAATGGGCGAAAAAAAATAAGGTTATACCATATGTTGTTCGTGCATATTCAGACAGTCGCAGTGATATGCCCATAATGGAAATCGCCGCCGAACAGGTATGGGTTGACCGCAAAACTGGTTTAAGAAAATCTGCCTAGTGCATATTGAATATGTATCCGTTATAATCATGACATGGTTATAACGGATGTTTTATATGATTTAACAGTTGGTGTTACTGGCGCGTTGCTGGGGGCGTTAATAATGTTGTTTTTCAACAGAAAAACAAATTTGCGTCTGTCAAATGAAATAATTGTCAACCGGCGCGATTTGGAAAATTTGCGTTTGGAAAACAATCGATTGATTGAAACAATCAAAGATCGGGAAAATCAAATTCTGAATTTACAAAAACAAATTTTGAAAAAGAAGAAATAGTTACTTGTATGTTATGTAATTTATTCTTCGTCGCCAAAATTCATTTCACGCAGTTTTTCCGCACGTGGCGCAATTTTTCCAATTGATGTTTGTAATTGTTCTATATCAGTGGATGCCTGGGCAAAATGTTGTTGTACTTTGCCTGCACGGTCGGCCAGACGTGATAAATCCGCCAGCAATAAATCCAATTCGCGTTTTATTTTGTCGGCCACGCGTTTGATTTTGATGTCGGACAAAACCGCCCGTATGGTGTTCAGTGTTGCCCACAGTGTGGATGGTGAAACAATAAATACTTTGCGTCGTGCGGCATAATCAATTGCGCCTGGAAATTCACGATGCAACGTTTCAAATATTGATTCAGACGCGATAAACATCATTGCAGATTCAGCCGTTTTACCGGGAATAATGTATTTGTCTGCGATTGCATCAATATGCTTGCGCACGTCCAGTTCAAATTGTTTGCGCGCACCATCATCATTTTGCGCCATCATACGATTATAACTTTCCAGTGGAAATTTGCTGTCAATAATCATATCACCCGGCGGATATGGCAGACGTATTATACAGTCTGGTCGCACACCCGTGTCCATAACGTGTTGAAACGCATACGATTCTGGCGGCATGATGTCGGTAATTAAATCTTCTAATTGGCGTTCGCCGAACGTACCGCGGGCCTGTTTGTTACCCATTAATATGTTTTTAAAGTTAGCAATGTCGGCACTGATATTTTTTAATTCAATTGCATTTTGGCTTAATGCGCCCAATCTTTCCGCCAACCGTTCGCGCAGTCGTATATTATCTTCGCGCAGGCCGGAAATATCAACCGTTGGCCGTCGCATTAACAACACAATCAATAAAATTACTATTATAACCAACAGTATGAAAATATAAGTTGTCATTTTCCAATCCTTTGCTAGAATTTATTATAAAGGGAATTATGTATGTTGCAAATGAAACTTTGCGGGGATTTGATTTTACGGGAAAAGTGTGAACCCGTAACGGAAATAACCCCCGATATATTGGATATTTTGGATGAAATGGTCGGTATGATGCGCGATCAAAACGGGGTCGGATTGGCCGCACCCCAGGTGGGACACCTGAAACGTTTTTTGGTAATGATGGATCCTGATACGGAAAACGTGTTCAAAATGATAAATCCCACCATACTGACGCGCAGTGCTGATGTATGCACGTTAGAAGAAGGATGTCTGTCCGTTCTGGGGCCGGACGATTTACCGGTATATGCGAATGTTACGCGTCCGCAATCGGTCGATGTTCAATGGACGGACGAAAATGGCAAACAAATGGCTGCAAAAATGTCTGGATTGCCCGCCCGTATTGTCCAACATGAAACAGACCATTTGGACGGCGTGTTGTTTATTGACTATCTGTCGCCGGTTCGTCGTGAAATGGTTATGCGCAAGGTCAGAAAACATAAATGAAGACAGTATTAATGGGCACAAATGATTTTGTTGTGCCAATCTTTGATGCGGTTCGAAAGTCAGGCCATGAAATCGTGGCCGTGTTTACACGTGCGCCAAAACCAGTGGGGCGAAAACATATTTTAACACCGTCGCCAGTTAATGCGTGGGCGGACGTACATGGGTTGCCGGTGTATACGAATATCAATGATTATAATTTTTCGCCTGATATTGTTGTGGTGGTGTCTTATGGTGTGATATTGCGTGATAATGTATTAAATTCTGCACCGTGTGTAAATATTCACCCCAGTGATTTACCTAAATATCGTGGTCCATCGCCAATTCGTACTGCAATATACAATGGTGATACAGAATCAGCGGTTTGTTTAATGCAAATGACGCCTGAATTGGATGCTGGTGGCGTGTATATGCGCCGCGCATTTAAAATTGGTGAAAATGATACAAATGCTGACGTTGAACATATGGTGTCTGAAATTGGTTCTGATATGCTGGTTCAGTATTTAAAAAATCCAGCCATATACACATCAACGCCACAAATTGGTGAACCAACGTTTACGCGCAAATTTACGGGTGCGGATGAAATATTGGATTGGACGCGTTCGCCACGTGACATTCATAATCAGGTACGTGCGTTGGGGGCGGGCCGCACACGTATAAACGGTGTGGATGTAAAAATACTGGAAACGCGTATTGAAAATAATGAATTAAAAATATTACGTATTCAGCCCGCCGGTAAAAAGCCAATGGATTGGAAAAGTTTCCTAAATGGTCTGCATGGCGCAGAAATAAAATTCGGGGAATAAAAATGCAGTTTTGTGGATTGTGGCATGCGCATGTAAAATTATCTGTTCATAATGATTTTGGTAAATGCGAATGCTTGGGGTGTTTTGGGTCACATTGTCACAGTTGTAAAACATATGCACGTATGCAATCATTGATTATGTACACGTTTGAAAAAACTAAATGTGATAAATGTTTGGGGCGATAAATGACGCGTTATAAAATAACTCTTGAATACGATGGTACGGATTTAATCGGTTGGCAACAGAATCACCAGGGTCCATCCGTACAGTCTTTGTTAATGGATGCAATTGAAAAATTTTGTGGTGTGCGCCCAGACATTGTTGCCGCCGGTCGTACTGATGCGGGTGTGCATGCGTTGGCAATGGTTGCGCATTTTGATTTGCCGACCGCGCCCACGGTCCAGACTGTTATGCGTGCGATGAATTTTTATTTGGCCACATCGCCGGTTGCAGTATTGGGGTGCGAAATTGTGCCCGATGATTTTCATGCACGTTTTTCATGTACAGGTCGTAATTATAAATATGTTGTTTTAAATCGTGGTGCGCATCCAGTGTTGGAAAAAAATCGTGTATGGTGGGTGCCACGTAAATTGAATATTACTGCAATGCGTCGTGCGGCCAAACAGTTATTGGGCCATCATGATTTTACCAGTTTTCGTGCCACCCAGTGCCAGGCCAAAAGTCCAATAAAAACACTGGATACGTGTCAAATAAAACGCAGTGGTGATTACGTTGTGTTTGAATTTTCTGCACGTTCTTTTTTACATCATCAGGTACGTAATATGGTTGGCACATTGGTGGAAATTGGTTTGGGAAAACCGTATGATATTGATGAAATTTTTGTTGCGTGTAATCGGTCAGCGGCTGGTCCAACTGCGCCGGCGTGTGGGTTATATTTTGTCAGTGCTGAATATGCCACGGACGTCGATGATAAACATATCTAATTTTCCCAGACGGATAAATTACAAAACCATCACGCAAAATTTTCTGATTACATTGTGGTGCGTCAATGTCAAAGTAAGAAACAATAAAATCTGTGTTTTCATCACGACACATGCGCACAATCTTTTTGCTTAATGGCGTAAAGCGTTGAATATATGCCAATGTGAAATGTGGTGTTTCATATATCCATACCCCATCGTTTGGTTTGCGACGATTATTTTTGGTTCCAATTGGTTCACCATTTAACCGTTTCCATGTATCAAAAGTAAAATAATGATTTGACGCACGTGATTTTGTAAATTCCAGTTTGCCATTTTCGCCGACAAACGCGGCCAGTTCATGATCATTTGTTACGTAAAATACGGGTTTCGGATACAGCGCGGTTATACAAATACCGATACATATTAATATTATGCCAAATATGTAATTTATTTTTATGCGTATTGGCCGAATAAACATTATGCACGCCATTGCGCAAATAACGAACACCATGGCCGTATTTGGAATATGTGGCATGGTAATGGTTGCGCCGGGCAGGGTGGCGATACTGGTTCCAATATTCATACAAATTTCATAAATATATTCTGCCAAATTTATTGGTCCCATCCACCCAATAAATAAAGTAACTGTTCCCAGACATACCAACGGCATAATTGCAATTGAAAATATTGGTAACAATATTAAATTTCCAATCAGTCCATAAATAGGCAAATCATAAAAGTGCGTAATTACAAACGGTGCCGTAAACATTGTCGCGACCACGGACGTTAACACAGCGGTACAGATAATTTTCAAAATTTTATTGTGTGGCATTTTGGGCCGTATGTCATTCCATAACCATACCAGCCCAAATATCGCGGCAAAAGATAATTGAAAACCAGGTTGCATAACAAAGTGTGGGTTCATCAAAAACAATACACAAAAAGCGATACAAACATTACGCATTGAAATTGCGCGCCGTCCCAGTATAAAAGCCACAAATACCAACGTGGCCATGATAAAAGCGCGCATTGTTGCAACATCTGCGCCAGATAAAATTACATAAAATAATAATCCAATCCATGCGCAACATAATGCTGGTATTCGTGCGGGTATACGTTTTGTAATTGGTGCGATTGCACGAAACAGTAAATAAAATATCGCAAACAACCACGCAGATACCAGCGTTATATGAAACCCACTGATGGACCAAACGTGTCCGACGCCTGTTGCTGTCCATATTTCAGCATCTGTGTCCGGTACTGCATTTTTATAACCCAACACCAATGTATCAACCAGGAAAGATTTAGCCCGTCTGTGTAAATTGTCGCGCAGGTTTGATATACTGTTGTTGTGCGCGTGTGATGTAATTGTAAAATCATTAATATATCCCGTGGCGGTCAACCCGTTAAAATAAGCCCAACGTGCATAGTCAAACGATTCTGGGGCATCGGCACCATCTGGATGGAACAGTCCAACATTTGCACGAATTTTATCGCCAATATTTGGTGGGGGTGTGTTGTTCTGTAACGATACACGCACATTCATGCCATTGTCTGTTTTGATATAAATTCTGGATTTGTCGGCGGTATAATCAATATTTTTAACAGTGCCATTGATTGATATTCCATGTACTGGATGTGACAGTTGTGGTGTGTTGATAATATGTGTGAATACGCATGCATAACAAAATCCGAACAGAAACAGCATAATCGCGCGTACAAATACACGTTTGCATAATGCAATCAAAATAATTAATGCCACCATACCGATGGCACAAATGGTAAAGTTCGGTTCATTGGCGATATTAAAATATAATCCTGCCCCGAACGCCATCAAGAATGGCACCCACAAAAACCAGTTACCTGATTGATTTATCCACAATTCCCGCATGTAAAAAAGTATAGGAATTTATTTAATTGCACCGCAATGAAAAAATTCGTATGATGAAATTCCATAAGGGGGCATTTCTTATGGCAAAATATATTTTTATTACCGGTGGTGTGGTTTCCAGTTTGGGCAAGGGCGTCGCGGCGGCAAGTTGTGGCGCCCTTCTTCAATCGCGCGGATACAGTGTTCATGCGCGCAAATTTGATCCGTATTTGAACATAGATCCAGGCACAATGTCGCCATTTCAGCATGGTGAAGTCTATGTAACCAATGACGGATTTGAAACAGATTTAGATTTAGGGTATTACGAACGTTTTTTGGGGGTGCGCCTGTCGCGTAACGATTCTGTATCTGGCGGTCGGATTTATTGGGATGTTTTAAATGCTGAACGTCATGGGGATTACCTGGGGGCGACGGTTCAAATGATTCCGCACGTCAGTAACAAGATAAAGGAATATATCGCCGCACCCACAGATACTGATTTTGTTGTGTGTGAAATTGGTGGTACCGTCGGTGATATAGAGGGCAAAATATTCCTGGAATCCATACGTCAATTTGCAAATGATGTTGGACGCAAAAATGTTATGTTTGTGCATTTAACGTTGGCACCGTATTTGGATAAAAGTGGTGAATTAAAAACTAAACCGACACAAATGTCAGTGCGCGAATTGTTGGAAAACGGTATTCAGGCCGATATGTTAATTGTTCGTACGCCACGTATGTTGACATCGGATGAACGCGCAAAAATCGGAATGTTCTGTAATTTACCTGCTAAAAATGTAATCAGTGGCATAGATGTTGATAACATTTATAAAATTCCATTGGCATATGATGCACAACATGTGTTTGATATAATTGCAGACCATTTTGATTTGCCCAATGCAGCCGGTAATATGGATAAATTTCAACGCATAGAACATTATTTGTCTGCGGATTTACCACATGTAAAGATAGGCGTTGTTGGAAAATACTTTGATGTACCCGACGCATATAAATCTTTGAACGAAGCCTTGTTCCATGCTGGTATTCAAAACAATGTTCACGTTGATATTGAAAAGATAAATGCGGAACATTTTTCATCCGCATCCGCGGCCGGTTGCGATGGAATTTTGGTGCCTGGTGGATTTGGTACGCGTGGCGTCAATGGCAAAATTGCTGCGGCCACATATGCACGCGAAACAGGTACGCCATACATGGGCATATGCCTGGGGATGCAGGTTGCAGTCATAGATTTTGCACGTAATGTATTGGGCATAGAAAATGCGGATTCGACCGAATTTTCTAAAAATTGTACGCCTGTTATTAATATTATGCCCGACCATGACGCGGCGGACATGGGTGGCACGTTACGTTTGGGGGCATATCCGTGTGTAATTACACCGGATACATTGGCGCATAAAATATACGGTGAAACACAAATATCAGAACGCCATCGTCACAGATATGAAATGGATATGTCGTTTGCGGACCAATTTGAACGTGCCGGCATGATAATATCGGGTCGCAGTCCAGATGGCCGTCTGCCGGAAATAGTGGAATTAAAAAATCACCCATTTTTTATTGCCGGTCAATTTCACCCAGAATTTCAATCTGGGCCATATCATGGTCATCCGATGTTTAATGCGTTTATTGCGGCGGCGGTGCGCCATACGGGCAAATAAAAAAGCAGCCCCAAACACGGGGCTGTTTTTATCCGTTTTACATTTTATAAACCCAACGCAGTCCGATACATTTGCGTTAATTCGTCTGCTTCGTCCAATTCATCTGGGTCCATTTTGCGTAAACGTATCATCTGGCGTATATATTTAGGGTCAAAACCAGCAGATTTCGCTTCGCTGTAAATTTCTTTGATATCTGCGGCAATTGCGGCCGTTTCTTCATTTAATTTTTCAATTCTTTCAATAATGCTTAACAGTTGCTGATTATCAATGGCACCGTGATTTGCGTTTTTCATGTCAGCTTTCTCCTTGTCTTTTACTGCATATTATGATATACCTTAAATCGCAAAAATCAAGGAAAACAACAGAAAACATAAATGGAAGTATTATGAGGTTTACAAAAATTACGGCGTCAATTGGGCCGAAATGTGAAGACAGGGAAACTTTGACTAAAATGATTGCGTCTGGCGTAAATATGTGCCGGCTAAATTTTAGTCATGATACTGGTGATGTCCAGGGTAAAAAGATTGATTTAATACGTGAAATATCAGACGAATTACATACACCGGTTGCTGTAATGATTGACTTGCAGGGGCCAAAACATCGTATTGGAAATTTCGCAACCGAAGATAAATATCCATTAACCCTGGGCCAAAAATTTACATTTGATTCTGACGCAACGCCTGGTGATGGTACGCGTGTTCAATTGCCGGATGCGGATGTTATAAAATCGTTAAACGTTGGTGACAGAATTTTGCTTAATGACGGTAAAATTGAAATGACGGTTGATTCAGTTGCGCCGGATAAAATTGTTGCAACGGTTGTTCGTGGTACTGAAATATGGTCGCGTCGCGGATTTAATTTGCCCGATACCGATATTGCCACATCGGCCCTGACCGATAAAGATCGCGCGGATTTGGAATATGCGATTACGAAAAATCCTGATTGGGTTGCGATTTCATTTGTTCAAAGACCCGAAGATATTGCCGAAGTTCGCGATTTTATCACCGCACGCACATCGCATCCGATAAAAATTATTGCAAAAATAGAACGCCCCAATGCAGTGGACAGAATTACTGAAATTGCATCTGTGGCGGATGGCATAATGATTGCGCGTGGTGACCTGGCGGTTGAGGTTCCATTCGAACAGGTACCTGCCATATCCCGTCACATAATTCGTGAATGTCGCAAAATGAACAAGCCTGTTATTATGGCGACGCAAATGTTGGGTACAATGGTAAACAGTGAATTTCCAACGCGTGCTGAAATTACCGACGTTGCAAACACTGCATATTTACGTGCGGATTCAACCATGACGTCCGAAGAAACAACCATTGGCATCAATCCGGTTAATGTGATTGATACCATGTCAAAAATTTTGACATACGCCGACGCGGACGCAATTGCAAACCCATATGATTGGTCGCGTGTGGAAAATATTCCGGAAAATGACTGGTCGCGCAGTGTGGCATCTATGGCGTATTTGAATCGTGCATCGGCAATTGTCGTTTTTGCGCGTGACACGGACGCGACGATGCAAATTTCATGTCGCAAGCCTGATATTCCAATTGTTGCCGTTTGTAATGAACGTGTTGTTGCGAATCAGTTATGCTTGTTGCGTGGTGTGTTTCCAGTGTTCAGTGATGAACTGTTCGCGCATCGTGACGGGTTTAATGCGGCACGACGGTTTGGTGTAATGTCTGGCAAATTGGTTATTGTGGATGCTGACAAAATCAGTTTGCGCACATTGGATTAATTAATAAATTAAGAACACATATATAACGGCACCGGTCAATATTGTATTGACCGGCGTCGTGTTTTTTTACTAACATATATTTTGATATGAAAGGAATTCTGGGGATATTTCTGGCGTGTTTTATGACGGTTTCATCGGCGTTTGCCGCCCAGTATCGTGCGGCATTGGTTGCCGATATGGACAGTGGCCGTGTTTTATATGCTGAAAATTCCACAGTGCAAAATTATCCAGCCAGTTTGACTAAAATAATGACGCTGTATTTAACGTTTGACGCGTTGGAACATGGGCGTCTGCATTTGGATGATTATTTAATAGTTTCTAAATCCGCCGCCGCCGCCGAACCGGTAAAGGTTGGATTAACCGCCGGCAGCAAGATAAAGGTCGAAGACGCGATTAAGGCATTAACCGTATTAAGTGCAAATGATGTTGCGCGTGTTTTGGCGGAAAATTTAAAAGGCGGGATGGAGGGTAATTTTGCGGACTTAATGACCCGTGTTGCGCGTGAAATTGGATTGTCGGGGACTAATTTTGAAAATTCATCTGGATTGCCGAATGATGATCATATGTCAACGGCGCGTGATATTGCGTTGCTGTCAATTGCCGTGTATAAACATTTTCCACAATACTGGAAATATTTTTCAATTAATACGTGGACATATAATGGAAAAACATACACAAATGGTAACAGGTTGTTGCGTACATATCCTGGATGTGACGGAATGAAAACGGGGTATACACGTAAATCGCGTTATTCATTGGTTGCCACGGCCCAGCGTGACGGTCATCATTTAATCGCCGTTGTGTTGGGGGCTGAAAATAAAGATGTACGTGCAAACGTTGCCACAAATTTGTTGAACAAGGGTTTTGAAAAAGTTGCAGGTTTGCCCCCGCAATCAGTTGTTACATATACATCGGCAACCCCGCAACCTGTAACGCAAAGTGCCGTTACTTATACCGCGCCTGCGCCAGTAACATATGATACACCAACGCCAACATTTGCGGCGGCATATAATGCGGCCACAGCACAAAGTGCGCCTGTGGTGGATATATCAAATAATGCACCTGGAAATGCAGGTGTGCAATTTGGCGCGTTTTCATCGCGCGATGCCGCCACGGCCCAGGTTGCAAATGTTAAAAATTCTGTTGGGGTTAACGCGGTAATTGAAACTGCGCCAAACGGGATGTTCCGGGTGCGGGTTAATAATTTATCTGAATCTGCGGCGCAAAATATTCGCAACCGTGCAAAAAATGCCGGGATTGACAGTTACGTGTTTCATTAATAATATCTGGTTTTTGCAATGAATCCAAAAATAGAAAAATTAATTAAACAATTTGCAAAATTGCCGCGCCTGGGGTCGCGTGCTGCTGGGCGTATAGTTTTGGCATTGTTACAGGATAAAACAGGCCGTGCAGAAAGTTTGGCCAATGCATTGTTGGACGCATCGGCAACAATTCGTCCATGTCCGATATGTGGTGTATTAACGGACACAACGGTTGAATCATGTGAATTTTGTCGTGATGCGTCGCGCGCGAATGGTCAATTGTGTATAGTGCGCGATTTGGCTGATGTTTGGACGTTGGAAAAGTCAGCGATATTTCATGGACGGTATCATATTTTGGGGGGCTTGATTTCTGGGGCTGCGGGTACAATGCCGGATGATTTGAATATTTCAGGTTTGCCCGAACGCATAAAAACAGAAAATGTCAGTGAAGTTATTTTTGCCCTGCCAAATACGGTAGAGGGCAAAACCACCCAGCATTATGTCATGTCTGTGATTGGTACAGATTCTGGTGCGCGTTTTTCAGAATTGGCATCTGGCGTGCCGTTGGGCGGTGATTTAGATTATTTGGATGATGGTACATTATCATTGGCATTTGGGGGGCGTCGGGAATTATAAATGAATATGAACGATAAAATAAAATCTTTGCCACCGGTGTCGGACATGATGCGTTCGGCGGGTTTGGAACCCAAAAAGCAGTTTGGCCAAAATTTTTTGTTTGATTTAAATTTAACTGGCCGCATTGCGCGCAGTGTGCCTGATATTTCCAACATCCCGGTCATAGAGGTTGGACCCGGTCCCGCCGGATTGACGCGTGCGTTATTGTTGGCCGGTGCACGGCAAGTAATTGCAATTGAAAAGGACAAAACCACACAACCAATATTGGATAAAATTGTTACTGCATCAGATGGTCGTTTAACCGTTATTTATGATGATGCGTTGCGTGTTGATTTTTCTGCATTGGGAATCAGTGAATATGCGATATGTTCTAATTTGCCGTATAATGTTGGTACTGAATTATTTACACGTTGGTTGGAACGTGCGGCCGGCGGGGAAAAAATAAAATCAATGACATTAATGTTTCAACGCGAAGTGGCACAACGTATCGTTGCCAAGGTTGGTGATAATCAATACGGTCGGTTATCAGTGTTAACATCATTAATTTCGGATGCGCGTATTTTATTTGATGTTCCAAATACTGCATTTGTTCCGCGTCCACGTGTGCAAAGTGCGGTTGTTCAGGTAATTCCAAACGCTGAAAAAATAAAGTCTGTGGGTGATATATCACGTATTGAAAAAATCACAGCAACATTGTTTGGGCAACGCAGAAAAATGATACGCGGTATAATTTCAAATGTTGAATGGGGACAGTATGGTTTATCTGGTATGGAACGTGCCGAACAATTGCCACCGGAAACATTTGCGCTGTTGGCGCGTGATTTGATATAATATTTATATCATGTATTGTGCGTTGGGGGGGGGATAGACATGACATTACCTATCTTAATATTTTTTGCAATATTGTTTGTATTGGTGTGCGTGTTGCGTGTTGCACGCATAGGTGCGCTGGTTGCATTTTTATTGGCCGGTGTTTTGTCTGGACCATATGTTTTGGATTTATTTCAATTAACCGATACATGGGTATTCCTGGGTGATTTGGGAATAATGTTTTTATGGTTTACATTGGGATTGGAAATAAATATGCGTCGCCTGTGGGATATGCGCCGTACAATTTTTGGATTTGGTGCCGCCCAGGTTTTAATGGTTGCCATAATGATGTTTCCGATACTAATGGGTATAACCCCATGGTCTGTTTTGGGGTGTATAATGGTGTCACTGTTGTTGGCGATGTCCAGCACATCCGAAGATATGCAGTTACTGACTGACCGTAATCAATTAAATACCAATATGGGCCGCCAGACTTTTTCCATATTGTTATTCCAAGATTTATTATCAATTCCATTATTGGCAATGTTGCCGGTATTTGCCGGGAAAAGTTTTAATCTGGGGGCAACGGCGATTGATATTTTGGTGTTGTCTGTTGCGCTGATATTTGGCGTGGTTGTTGTTGGTCGTTTTGTATTAAATCCGCTGATGCGTTTGGTTGCAAAATTAAAATCTAAAGAGGCATTTTTACTGACCATAATGCTGAATATAATAATCTGGGCCCTGGTTATGGATTTGATGGGTCTGCCGGCGGGGTTGGGTGCATTTTTAGCAGGTATGTTATTGTCTGAAACAATTTATCGTCATCAGGTCAGTGCCGAAATAACGCCTTATTCAATGTTATTTTTAGCATTCTTTTTCATTGCATTGGGAATGGGGCTGAATTTGCCGTTGTTGGGTCAAAATTGGTGCATTATTTTGGCGGGCGTTGCCGGATTGGTAATCATCAAATTTGTTGCGATATTTGTTGTTGCGCGTGTTCGGCATGTGCCTGTGCCGGATGCTGCCAATATAGCATTAATCCTGGCCCAGGGGGGTGAATTTGGATTGCTGATGTTGCAAACAATGAAAACGGCGGGTATTGATGCATTGCCCCAAACGCACCAGGAAATTTTAACTGCTATCATTATAGTATCAATTATGTTAACGCCGATATTGATGGCGATATTTGATTATTTGCGTAAACGTGGAAAAATATTGTCGAAATATCCGATACGCACATTGGATGGTGTTGAACGTGGCATAAAACCCGTGGTGGTGATATGTGGCTTTGGCCGTGTTGGACAAATAATAGCACAAATGTTGACCGCAGAAAATATACAATACATAGCCATTGATTTAGATGTCAACGCGGTAATGTTGGGTCGTGAACGTGGTTTTAACGTAATGTATGGAAACACGTGCAGTGATGCCGTATTGCGTGATTTGGGGTTATCGCGTCGTACGCGTGCGGTTGTGGTTGCGTTGGATAATGTGGCAACCGCGAAAAATACGATATTAACGGTGCGTAACATTGCGCCACGTGTAAAGATTTTTGCCCGTGCCCGTAATTTGGCTGATTCCCGCGAATTGTTAAAAGACGGCGTTGTCCAGGCATTACCTGAAACCATAGAATCATCATTTTTCTTGGGGTCTGGGGTTTTGGCGCATTTGGGTATATCTGATGCAAAGATTAATAATTTATTGGAACAATTGCGTTCGGATAATTATGCGGGCGTGGAACAAACAATATCAGATAAAAATTAGTATTTTATACATTGTGATATAAATGTCCCCCGGGTGGGGACATTTATATTTGATTTTATATGCGTGGACTGTTATATTTCGGGATATGGGGAATTTTATGAAAAACAAAATTTGGAAATATATTGCAATAATTGTCGCGGCAATTTTTGTCGACCAATTGGCCAAGGGGATATTACTGTATCTGATAACGGGGACGGTGCCGTTGTTTGGTGCGGCGTGGGAAATTGTGCCCGTGCCGTATTTGATGACCCAGGTATGTAATTTCTTTAACATAGTATTTACATGGAATCCAGGGGCGTCATTTTCTATGTTGCGTGGATTGGGGGAATCTGCGCCATTGATTATAATAATTGCGACGGGCTTTATAATTGGGTTTATTGCGTATTACTTGTTTGCGCGCGCCCAGGAATACGAACGTGCACCGTTGGCATTGGTTGTTGGTGGGGCAATTGGTAATTTAATTGATCGCGTGCGTTTTGGTGCGGTGGTTGATTTTCTGGACTTTCATATTGGTGGGTGGCACTATCCGGCATTTAATGTTGCGGATATGTGTATTGTAATTGGTGTTGCATGGCTTATATTAAATTTTGTCTTGGCGCGTCGTCGTTGTGTACGCGCGGTTAAATCTGATAACAATGGGAAATAATAATGGTAAAATATATGAATAATAATTCAGGCTTTCAACAATGGAATGCCGCGCGTGATGCGTCGGCTAAAAAGTCACGCTTGGGCGGAATTTTATGGTGGTTTATTTTATTTTTAGCAGCCTGGTGGTTGCTGTCATGGTGGATGGGGCCAAATAAAAATGAAACAGTGGCGGATGCGACGCCTGTGGAACATGTGGATTTATCTGCGGTGCCTGTATCAGAAATATCATCTGAAAATTTAACGGCCCAGATTCAGGGATTACGTATATCTGATATACATTTGTTAAATTATGCGGCCGATGCATCCGCTGATGATTCTGGGTCAGTTGTATTATTGGGGGATGATAATTCATATGCGTTGGTTGGTATGATTGCAAATGGCACAGATACACCGACACAGACAACTGTTTGGAATCAAAATGGTGATACTTATACATGGCGTAATTCAGATGGTGTTGAATATAATCGTACAGTAAAGATTGACGGATACATAATATCTGTGTCCGACACGGTAAAGAATACCACTGATGCCAACATTTCCATTTCGCCATATGCAGAAATTGTTCGTGCGAACGACATGGAATCATCTGCTGGGGTGTACAGTGGTTCTGTTGCATATGTGAATTCAGACCTGGAACACGAAGATTGGCCCCGCATTGCGGATAAATCGTTTGCATATTCAACGACGAACGGCTTTATCGGTTTTGTTGACCAGTATTGGGAAACAGTTTTATCAGTGGACAGTCCAGATCAGACGATGCGTGTGCGTCCGATGGGTGATTTGTTCAGTGCTGATGCCGCCGCCGCACCGATAACAATTGGTGCCGGTGAAACGAAAACATTGACAACTAATTTGTATATGGGGCCGCGCGACCATCGTATTTTAGACACCGCCAATGCGTATATTTCAGGCATTGATGAAACGGTTGATTATGGTTGGTTCTGGTTCTTTGTACGTCCGATTTTATGGTTGTTAAACGTATTAAATTCATTTGTGATGAATTATGGTGTTGCGATTATATTGATGACATTGCTGTTGCGTTTGGCAATGTGGCCATTGACGCGTAAATCATATGTATCCATGATGGCGATGCAGAAAATGCAACCTGAAATGGCGCGCATACAAAAACTGTATGCCAATGACAAGGCGCGCATGCAAATGGAAATGATGCGTCTGTATCAAACGCATAAAACGTCGCCGATGTCGGGATGTCTGCCGATGTTGATTCAGATTCCGATATTTTTTGCATTGTACAAAGCGTTGTTGATTTCCGTCCAGATGCGCAGTGCACATTTTCTGTGGATATCTGATTTGGCGACAATGGACCCATACTTTATATTGCCGATATTGATGGGCGTGACCATGTGGTTGCAACAGCATTTGCAAACTGCATCAACCAAAGGCGCCGCCACCAACGATGTTACGGCCCAAACGCAAAAAATGATGAAATGGATGCCGCTGTTGTTTACGGTAATGTTTGCGTGGATGCCGGCTGGATTGGTTTTGTATTGGACGGTGTCAAATATATTTGGTATTGGCCAGATGTATTATATCAAGAAACTAAATAAATAACAAAAACGCCCCGTTTGGGGCGTTTTTGTTACTGTAATTTATGACATGCCAACCACTGGTATAATGCGCGGGGTGTTTGTATAAACGGGGCGTGTATTTGGATGACGTGCTTGCACACATCAACACACGACCGTGCGTGTTTTGTGTGCTGCAAAATATTGCATGGTGTTGGTATATCTAAAACGATAAAACGCCACCCATTTGCACGCAGTAACTTTATTGCTCGCCGATTCAGGTATATTTGTGTAATATGCCCGTGTCGCACAAATTGATACATTATAAAGCGTGCCGATTTCACTGGAACAATTGGCGCACAGTGCCGTGGGGGCCGGCATAATATACGTGGTGTTATTTTTGATGTATTTTGTGAAAAACCGATAACTAGCATGATTATATCCTTAACTTGTAATATGAATATATTTTATTCAATCCAACCGCGTGCAACGGCCGCCGCCCCCAATGTTTTCATTGCGTCATTCCATAATGCAGCGGCGCGATTTTCCGCCCAGATATATTGGTGTGGTGCGCGTCGGCGGTCGCCAAATTTTTTCATAACGTTTAATTGTTCATCGGATAATTGCCCCGATAAATACAATTTTGTAATCAGCATTTCTATATCCAATAATTCGCACACGCGTCGTGAAGCACCATTATTACGTGCACATCCGTTTTGCACAGATTTAGAATACAAAAACCAGAACCATAATTGTTCAGCATTTTGAAATTTTTCTGTGGTGTATGCGTTTTGTATGTTTTGTGAAGTCATTTTCTCATCTCCTTGTTGTTGTGTTTTCTGATTTGGATATATAACCCAATAATTGTAATCTGTAAAAGGTTACAACCGTTGGTTGAAACACGAATCAGAAATTCGATTCGTCTTTGGATTTTTTTCTTTTGTTCGCGAATCGACAAATTCAATAAAATTGTTCGATTTGAACAAATAAAAATGCGCCGACATGGCGCATTTGTTAAATTGTATTTGTACGTATTATGTTTTGTGCATTAAATAAGTAGTTCACCCCCTGTTATATTTCAATATGTTTATTATTAATAAACCCGCCGTTTGGCGGGTTTTGTTATCACTGTATCGGCGGAAAGCAATCACCACCGGCCTCTGGGCAACAATTGAATCCCTGTTCGCCCATATCGGTATATATTTCACCCGGACAGCAACCATTTGCATCTGGCAGTGCGCCACCTTCGCATGTGATGACAGTTTCTGTGGTGGCCCCTGTCGTGGTATTATCAACGAACGGATTTTGTATTGCGCCACTGTCATCATATGTCAGCCCCAATATGTCTTCGTTATACGATTGGCTGCCGCTGATGCCGGTTAAACCCGTACCTGTATTGAACGAAGAACCCGTTCCATAATTGGCTTGGAATTGTTCTTGTTGATTTTGATACAATGCATCTTGTTGGGCATTGCTGATTGCCTGATAATTCAGTGATTGACAGTATGCCAACACGGTTCTGTAATCATATCCGGATTCTGCAATAACCTTTGCAGTCAGATCTGGATCTATGTCCCACATACCATCATCCGTGTTTTTAGTACAATAGTTATCCAGATTGAACGAACGTACCTGACCGGTCCACGAACCATCTGAATAATTTACTGTTGGAAGTGCTTTTATATTTGTGCGCCAATCATCTTGACGTTGGTTGCGGCTGTTGTCGGCAGGTTTTGTTGCCGCAGTAACCGTTTCAACAGAACATTCCTTGCTGTTGCCAGTACCACAGGTAATAACCAAATCCATCGGTGAATATACGGTTATACGTGTACCAGCGGCAATAGAGAACGGTGGAATCGTATTATCCAACGCATCAACAATCAGTTTTTGCGCCACCTGGTTCCAGGCGGTAATAACCTCTTGCTTGGCTAATTCAGACGAACGAACCGTACCGCTTTGTACAACGGTGTTATTGTCCAAATCAATTTGATTTACAAATGTGTCGGCAATTGGTGCAATCAAGTTCACTGCCGCAGGCACAATTGCCGTCAGCATCGGCATAACCAGTTGTTCAACATAATCGGTGCTGCCGTGACCGGGTACGCCGGCACGTCCCTGGGAATCGCCGGAAAACGGTGCATTGGTGGTATTAAAATTAAACTCAACGCCACTGGGCAATATAAATTGATACCAATTTATTTGCATACGACCAATTGATTTATACGGCCCCGGCAATTCACCGGTAACATATCCCAACATTAATGTACCGGTTGGTATTACAACGGTGCGGCCATCATCCGCATAAACATTACGGTCAACGGTTGCGCGTACGGGCAATGTTTGACCTGTGCATTCCACTTGTCCTTGGGCGTTTGTCATACAACCATACAATGATGGATCGGCGCGTACTTCTGATACTATTGTTGCCGGAATTGGTTTATATTGACGCAGAACAAATTTTCTGTCAAACGGGTCGGATGAAAATACCGCACTACCACTGGTGCCAATAATCACCCCGCTTTCTGGTGCAGGTTTCAAACGCAGTCCCGGCAGTTTAGTGCTGTCTTGTGGCGTGTTTATGGTCCTTAATTGATCAGTGGTCAGCTGAACTGCCTTGTTCACTGTTTTTGTTACTGCTGGATTTGACAGTTGCGGCAATGTTCCATTTTGTATTGTTATGTATCCAATGTGTTCAGCATCCGTACCAATTTTTTGCGCTGGATTATTTATATCCGTAATAATTCCATTATCAGGATTGTATACGCCGGTCGGATTATTGCATTCTGTATCAGAAAAAGGGTGGAAATAGTACGCACCACCACTGGGACGAATCCATCCACTTTGCACACCCGACAAATTATATGCCGGCATTGCGAAGTCAGAACATGCCTCTGGCGGACGAACATATTCTGGTTCAGAATCATAATTATTTATTGGGGCATATTGTTCCGCCGTATCAAATGCAAACCCAGATGACGGTGCAATAGATTCTATATCATTGATAATTTCCTGTTGATATGTCGGTGCAGTTGGTTCCGTCACCGTGGCGATTGTTTCCGACGCAATGGAATCAATCGTATCATTTTCTGTTACTGGGGCGATTGGTTCAATTTGTGTTAATGGTTCTGGGTCTGGAATTACCACGGGTTCTGGTTCTGGGATTTCAGGGGCCGTTGCGCCCAATACCAACACAACGCGGTCAGTATTTTTCATAATATCCGGTTCACTGGCCCCACGCCAATCAATGTACAGGTCAACTGCCTGTGCCTGGGCGGGTGTGGTTGGTTTGTACGTCAAAACAACGGAACATGGAATGTCAGAATCGATGTGATCCATGGGGGTACAATTTTGTTGTGGTTTTTCCATTCCGCTGGCCCCGTCGCCCAAACGAACGTCCATAATTTTAACGGGTTGATTGGCTGAAATTTTAATGGTTTCAGTTTCTGTTTCGCCAACAATTACCGCCCCCCAGTCAATGGTATCTGGGGCAATATTTAATATTATTGCGACATCATCTGCATTTTCCAGTTTTTCTTCTTCGCCACGTGTCAGCAACAGGGTCAATAATATTAACACCACAACAAATGCCGCCGCCAACAACAGCCACTGGATATGCTTTGGCGTATTTTTGCGTAAATCAGAAAATTGCTTTTTTAATTTGTTCATATACGTTACTCGTTGCTCGTTACTCTTTAATCGTATGCTTTTTTATAATATCACTAAGCATTTGCCCCGTCTGTTGCGTGCTATTTATCAGGTATTCGGCCATATTCGATTTATATACCGTAAATCGCGTGTCACCTTCTACCTCATTTGAATTTATTGATATTGCTGCGCGACGCATTTTTGATGCCATGCCGTAAATTTTTGAGTGCGGAAAACCACCTGTGCATTTGTAAACATCAAGTGTTAAAATGTGTGCCTTTTTATAAACATCCATACTTTGCACAAGCATTTTTATCCCCCCACGAATATGGTCACGAGTAACAAGTTACGAGTAACCAGTTACTATTGCACGCGCACAACACTGCAACTGGTGCCGCTGAATTGTAACAGTTTATTGCACAATTCCTGGGCGGTGGCAACGTCAGACAATGGCCCAATGCGCAACCGATACAGACGCGCCGCAGACGAATCCGCACCTAAATCACCAACACCCTGTTCGTCAACCGCATAGAAAACCATATCCTTGTACGGGGTCAAAATACCCTGGCCATCTTCACCGCTAAATTTTGCCAACAGATTTGCCCAATAATCGTCCAAGGCCTTAACCGATGTGTCGGATTTCAATTCAATTGCAACACCGGTTTGATTGCTGGTAATCAATGGAATGTTGGACTGTGGCAGGAACGAACCCGCGGTCAGACGTTCTGTTGGAATCATTGTAATACCGTTGCCACCACCGGTTGATGTGCCGTAATTCGCCGCCGGTATTACATAACCTGCCGGTGCATATGCCCCATTTGTTGTGCCCATCGGCATATTGCCAATCATCATGGGCGTTGTTGTATATCCATTTGCAGACGCATTAATTGCGTTAACATCCGCAGTATATGCAATATTGTTCAGTGATTGTCCGGACATTATGGATTGTGCAACGTTTGCCTCGGCCAATGCCATAACAGATGCAGTGTCCGCAATCAAGAACGGTTTTTCGCGCTTTTTAATGCACACAATACGTTGCCCACTGCGCAGAACCATGTCACCAACGGCCTCTACTATTAACAGACGTCCATCTTCGCCATCGGTACGGAATCCGACCGGCGATTCGCCACCTTCTATCAACAGGGATACAACCGGACGTTGGGTCATAGAAATAACCTTGTCCCCGAAATCAATGTATGTGAATATCTGGTCGCGCCATACGCGTTCGGGTGCAATTACATAATCATCTGGATTTGGTACGAATATATCCAAATCAAACCGGAATTCAGACGGGTCAATTTTCATTGATTTTATCCAACCATAATCTTCGCCGTCAACGCCAACGGTGCTGGATGCGTTGGATACCTTTTTAAATATGGATGCAGAACCGCCGACCGCATTTGTTGCGCCCGTTGCATTTGGCAGTGTTGAATTGCCGTCCAACGAAACATCAACCTGGGAATAAGTAATTTCACTGGAATTAGACGGTTCACTGCGCAGATAAAATATGTACTGATTTCCAGATTCACCCGTAACAATCAGATTTGTGTCCGAACCCTGGTTGCTGGATACCGGTGTAATGAACATCGTGCTGCCGCCCTGGGTTGCATCAATTGAAAACAGCCCGTCATTTCCAACAACGGCATCTGCGATTTTTTCACCATTTGGTAACGTTACCAACGTTGTCATACCATTACGTAATTTAATGGGTAAAACACTGCCCTTGGACCAGGTCAATTGTGCATATCCAGGCTTTAAACTGCCGGCCGCCATATTGGCGGTTGGATTATCCCACGCCGCCTGAATTCCATAATTTATGCCGGTTGCTGCATCCACAGCCGTCGCGGCACTGCCACACAGCATTGCAATGCATAATATAGATACGTTTAACTTTATAGCCTTTGCAAATGTCATACCTATTCCTTCCGTTTCGCGGTTTTGGTTTATTCAGCAGATGTCGCCAAATATCCAGTATCCAATGGATCGCCGTTCCCAGATTCAACTGTGTATTCTGAAACGCGAATTCCCAGTGGGTTGTTCAAGCGGTCGACCCATTTCATTTCTGTGCCATCCGCCATATCCAGTTTTATTTTTATTTTATACTCTTTTTTGTCCATCTGTCTATCATTATCTGCACAGAAATAGCGGAAACTGATGGCGTATTCGTTGTTTTGTTGATTGCGTGGTTCGATGGCGCCATTTTCAAATTCAACTGAACAAGAAAATTCAAAATCAGGCACGCCACTCATCCACGCGTTCCACATATTTGTTTTGATAAAATCACCATATACCTCTGGCGTGGACCATGCATACACCACGCCGTCGACATCATTATTCCACTTTGTGCGCATTTCACGTGCATCTGGCACGATTTCATTTCTGGCCCGAATGTATTCGCGAATAAAAGACCGTTTAAAGTTTTCTAAATTCACGTCATCGTTTGGTATCATTTTAGCCAAAACAATTTGCAAATCGTTTTTTGGTGCCGACATCAGAAAAAACACCTGGGGGCGATCCAATGGGTACATATTATACAACGTTATCCCCAACACGCCCAACACAACCAGCATTCCGGCGAATATAAAAATCATCAGTCTGGACAGCAAAACAGGCGGTTCTACGCGGCGTTGCAATGGATTCCTCCCCTTCTTATATATGTGGATTGTAGAAAAAAAGCGACGGCCTGCGCAAGTAAAAAGTGTACAAAAACATAATTAAATAAAAAGGTTAATTCAAAAACTGCTTGCAGAAAATAAATTAAAAAAGTATAATAATTTCCGCTTGATTTTCTGTATTGTTGTGCTATCTTTACCCGGACTGCGGGGTCGGGCGGTACATCAGACAGGTGGTCTACGGCGTACAGGGGCATAGTTCAACGGTAGAATATCGGTCTCCAAAACCGCGGATGAGGGTTCGATTCCTTCTGCCCCTGCCACAAAATTTTTCAAGATACGCGGGTCGTGTTTTGGAAAATTTTGGGATTTTTGCTGTGGGCGGATGGAATTGAACCCGAATAAGTAATATGTTGGGTTCGCATACGAGTTGGATTTTGCAAGTGTAACGTGGCGAAATCCGTACGAGTGGTAAGGCAAAGCCGAACATTCCTTCTGCCCCTGTCACAAAATTTTTCAAAATACGCGGGGCGTATTTTTGGGGATTTATTAATATATGGGCGATTTTTTATGAAAAAAATACTGGATTATATCAAATCTGTGCGCAGTGAATGGTTTAAAATTGTATGGCCATCACGTGACAGTGTTATTCGTGCAACTATCATGATTTTGGTATTTTCTGGTGTTGCGGCGTTGTTCTTTTTTGTGGTTGACAGTATTCTGAACGCGCTGGTTGGTTGGATTTTCTAAACGGGCAAAGGGTGTAGAGATGGAAGATAAAATGCAATGGTTCGTTGTGAACGTTCATACCGGGTGCGAAGACAAGGTTGCGCGCGGCCTGCGCGAACAAATAGACAAACGTCGCCTGAATGCGTATTTTGGCGAAATTTTGGTTCCAACGCGTGAAATTACGGAAATCAAGGCCGGCAAACGTGTAAAGACTGAAAAAAAGTTTTTCCCGGGGTATATAGTTGTTCAGATGGTTATGAATAATGAAACGTTTTCCCTGGTAAAATTAATGCCCCAGGTTGTAATGTTTTTGGGTGCTAAAAATAAACCAATTGCAGTAAGTGAAGAAGAGGCCCGCCGTCTGTTAAAACAGGTGGAAGAGGGCAGTGTTGTCGCCGAAGATGTCACATACGATGTTGGCCAGGAAGTGCACGTAATCGACGGGCCGTTTTCTGGATTTAATGGCGTTGTGGCCGAAGTGGACAATGTAAAACAGAAAATGACTGCAACCATATTGGTATTTGGTCGTGAAACCAGTGTTGAATTGGATTTCGAACAGGTCGAAAGGGTTTAATCGGGTAACCGACGGGCATGTGCAAGGCATGCATAAATACGTGGTAGATGCGCCACATCGTACCACGAACACTAACCAAAAATGGAGTGAACAAAATGGCAGCAAAAAAAGAAGTCAAGGGAGTGGTCAAACTGGTCGTTCCCGCAAAGCAGGCGAATCCTGCGCCACCGATTGGGCCGGCGTTGGGTGCGGCTGGTGTTAATATTGCAGAATTCTGCAAACAGTTTAATGATAAAACGGCTGATAAAGAACCGGGTATGCCGATTCCGTGCATAATCACGGTTTATACGGACCGCAGTTTTGAATTTATTATGAAACTGCCGCCGGTATCGTACTATATCAAAAAAGCATTGAAATTGAAAATCGGTTCTCATAAACCGGGTCGTGATTTTGTTGGCACAATAACAAAAGCACAGATTAAAGAGATTGCTGAAAACAAAATGCCGGACTTGAATTGCTCTACCATTGAATCCGCGATGAACATTGTTGCGGGTCAGTGCCGTTCAATGGGCGTAAAGGTGGAGGAATAAGACATGAAAGTTACGAAAAGACAGCAAACTTGGGCAAAATTGAACAAGGATAATGTTTATTCTGTTGCCGATGCCATAGAAGCATTGCGTGAATATGCGTCTAAAAAGTTTGATGAAAGCCTGGAAATCGCAATCCGTTTGGGTGTTGATGTGACCAAGGCCGACCAAAATATCCGTGGCATGGTATCTTTGCCAAATGGTACTGGTAAAACAGTTCGTGTTGCAGTGTTTACCGTTAACAGTGCGGACGAAGCCAAAAAAGCCGGGGCAGATATTGTTGGCGGTGAAGATTTGATTGAACGTGTTGCGGCCGGTGAAATTAATTTTGACCGTGTTATTGCGACACCTGATATGATGCCAAAAATGTCAAAGATTGCCCGTATTCTGGGGCCAAAGGGTTTGATGCCGAATCCAAAATTGGGTACGGTTACAAACAATGTTGCCGACGCAGTCACCACTGCCAAGGCGGGCCAGGTTGAATACCGTGCTGAAAAGAATGGCATTGTTCATGCCGGTGTTGGCAAAATGTCATTTTCAACGGACAAATTGGTCGAAAATGTAAATGCATTGGTTGATCAGTTGAAAAAAGTTAAACCTGCATCGGTCAAGGGCCAATATATTTTGGGTGCTGCAATTGCGACAACCCAGGGTCCTGGATTAAAGGTTGATATAAAATAATAAATCGCGGCGGGGAATTTCCCCACCGCGTACAGATTTCTGTCCAAGACTGATGGTGCCCAGCATTCTGGACTTAATTGCCATCATAGACAAAGAAAAATTCTTTGGGGCAGAATCAGGCCCCACCCAACGGCAACGTTGGATGGAAAGTTTAACAAAACAGGGATTTTGGGGTAAAACCTGAAATCTTGCAGATAAGGGTAAAGATATGAGACGCGAAGAAAAATCAGATTTGATTTCAGCGTTGCAATCGTCCTTGAAGGAAGCAAACGGTGTTTTCGTTGTTGAAAACCATGGTTTGACTGTAAAAGAATTTGAAGCCCTGCGCAATGAACTGCGCCCATTGGTTTCTGTTTTCAAAGTTGTCAAAAACCGTTTGATGAAATTGGCATTAAAAGATACCGATTTCGAACCTGTATCTGACATGATGGCACGTCCAACGGCTGTTGCGGTTGCAACAGATGGACTGGCTGTGACCAAGGTATTGGCCAAATTCGCAGATGAACATCCGAATTTGACAATTGTTGGCGGTAAAATGGATGCGGGTGTTTTAAGCAAAGACGATATTTTGCAATTATCCAAACTGCCGTCCCTGTTGGAAATCCGTGGCAAAATTGCGCGCATTCTGGTCGAACCGGCGTCGCGCCTGGCCCGCGTTTCCGCAGAGTATGGAAAAAAGAATTAAAACAAACCAGAACATCAATGTTCTGATTATATAGGAGCAAAAAATGGCAGACATTCAAAAATTAGTTGAAGAATTGTCAAAATTGACTGTTATGGAAGCAGTCGAACTGTCCAAGGCATTGGAAGAAACATGGGGCGTTAGTGCCGCCGCCGCAGTTGCAGTTGCAGCTGGTCCGGCCGCTGCCGCCGCCGAAGAAAAATCGGAATTTGACGTTGTTCTGTCCGATGTTGGTGCAAACAAATTGGCAGTTATCAAGGCAGTCAAAGACATCACAGGTTTGGGCCTGGGCGAAGCAAAAGCCTTGGTTGAATCTGCACCAAAGGCTGTAAAAGAAGGCGTCGCCAAAGATGAAGCCGAAAAAATGAAGGCTACATTAGAAGCGGCCGGTGCCAAGGTTGAATTGAAATAATTCATCCCGAACCGTATGGTTCAAAAATACAAAGTCGTGACAAATGTCACGCAAACGCCGCCCACCTGGGATTTTTTCCCAGGTGGGCACAAAGGCGTAAAAATATATAAAATTGTTTCGTTTGCAAAACGCAAAAAATAAAGGATTGATACCAATGGCAGTTATCCAGAAATTCAGAAAATCTTTTGGAAAAAGTTTTTTGCAAACTCCGCTTCCTGATTTAGTCGAGATTCAATATAATTCTTACAAAGATTTCTTGCAGGCAGATGTAGACCCGCAAAGCAGAAAAAATATCGGTCTGCAAAATGTTTTTGCGTCAATGTTCCCAATCAAGGATTACGCTGGAATCGCTGATTTGGAATTCGTCGAATATACTTTGGACAAGCCTGTATATAATGTAAAAGAATGCATGTTGCGCAATCTGACGTATTCCAGTAAATTAAAGCTGAAGCTGAGATTGATTTTATGGGACGTTGCCGAAGACGGCAAAAAAACATTGCGTGATATAAAGGAACAGGAAATATTCATGGGCGACGTTCCGTTAATGACCGAACGTGGCAGTTTTATTGCCGCCGGTGTGGAACGTGTCATTGTTTCCCAAATGCATCGTGCCCAGGGTGTTGTGTTCGCCACCACCAAGGAAGCAAAAATTGCTGGCAATCCTATTACTTATACTGCGCGTATTATCCCAGAACATGGTTCATGGATTGATTTCGAAGAATCCAAGGGTGTTATTTATGTTCGTATCGACCGTCGTCGTAAAATTCCGGCGACTGTGCTGTTGCGCTGTTTGCCATCCGCAGAAGATGAAAAGAAATGGGTTGCGGATCCGCGCAAACCAACAATCCGTGGCATGGACGATACTGAAATTCTGGGGGTATTCTATAATCGTATTCCGTTGAAATTTGATGGCAATATGTGGGTTGGCCAAACATCTGCATTTGCGGGTTTGGATAAATACCGCCTGAATTATGATTTGATTAATCCGCGTGATAAAAAGCCATTGGCGTCCAAGGGCGACCGTATGAATGCAAAACGCCTGAAACGTGTTATGGACGCATCCAATGAATTTGGCATTATGCCAGATTCACTGATTGGGGAATATTTGTTTGACCCGATTTTGGACGGTGCGGGCAATGTTGTATGGCGCGCAGGCACAGAAATCACACCAGATGTGATGGCTGATTTAGAAAAAATGAATGTGCATGAAATTTCATTAATTGCCATTGATAATACAACAGTTACGGCCCACATGCGCAATACGTTGATTGCGGACAAGACCGTTAACCGCGAAGAAGCCTTGATTGAAATATACAATATCATTCGTCCGGGTGAACGTCCAACACTGGAAGCAGCCATTAATCTGTTCATGCGTCAGGGCTTTGACGCGGCATATTATGATTTATCGGCGGTTGGCCGTTTCAAGATGAACAAGCGTTTAAAAATAGATTCTGGTAAAAAGCCCGAAGATGAACGTTTGTTGACTAAATCAGATTTCTTGGCCGTATTAAAGACGTTGACTAATATTATTGATCACAAAGATACGGTTGATGATATTGATAATCTGTCAAATCGTCGTGTTCGCACGGTTGGCGAATTGCTGGAACAGAATTTCCGCACAGGCATGGTTCGTATTGAACGTCTGGTTCGTGAAAGTTTGTCTTCACCAAACATTGCCAATATGCAGCCCCAGGATGTTATCAATGTAAAACCGTTGATGTCACTGGTAAACGAATTTTTGGGTACGTCCCAGTTGTCTCAGTTTATGGATGCGTATAATCCGCTGTCCGAACTGGAACACAAGCGTCGTATTTCTGCATTGGGGCCGGGCGGTTTGAATCGTGATCGTGCGGGTATTGATGTCCGCGACGTACATCCGACGCATTATGGCCGTTTGTGCCCGATTAACACCCCCGAAGGTGGCAATATCGGACTGATTAACCATTTGGCAACATATGCACGTGTTAATCCATATGGCTTTATTGAAACACCATATTACGTGGTTGAAAACAGTAAAATCACCAACAAAATGGTATATCTGACTGCGGACGAAGAATTGGGGCATAAAATTGCCCAGGGTAATACCCCGACCGGGTCTGATGGTGTTTTGGCCGAAGATGTTGTAACCGCGCGCGTTGATGGTGAATTCACCATGGTGCCCAAGGAAGAAATTGATTTAATCGACGTTGAACCGCGCCAGGTGGTGTCCATTGCAACTGGATTGATACCGTTCGTTGAAAACGACGACGCGAACCGTGCATTGATGGGATCAAACATGCAGCGCCAGGCAATTCCATTACTGCGTGTCCAGGCCCCATTGGTTGGTACCGGCATAGAACGCGAAGTTGCGCGTGATTCCCGCACCGGTGTTGCGGCCAAGCACAGTGGTGTTGTTGAATCTGTTGATGCGAACCGCATTGTGGTAAAATGTATGAACAGCCGCAATGTTGTGACCGGTGTTGATATTTATAACCTGGAAAAATTCGAACGCAGCAACAGTGAAACCCTGATACATCAAAAACCGTTGGTAAAGGTTGGCGATCGTGTTTCTGCGGGTGACATTATTGCAGACGGTTCATCAATGAATTACGGTGAATTGGCGTTGGGACGCAATGTACTGGTTGCGTTCGTGCCGTGGCGTGGATATAACTATGAAGATTCAATTGTTATTTCCGAACGCATTTCACGCGACGACGTATTTACGTCTGTAAAAATTGTTGAAAAAGAATTCAAGGTTCGTGACACTCAGTTGGGGCCTGAAAGTTTGACCCGCGATATTCCGAATGTCAGCGAAGAGGCATTAAAGAATCTGGACGAATCCGGAATCATTTATGTTGGTGCCCGCGTGAAACAGGGGGATATTTTGGTTGGTCGCGTATCACCGAAATCTGAAACATTGCTGACCCCAGAAGAGGCATTGTTACGCAACATCTTTGGTGAAAAGGCATTAAATGTAAAGGATACATCACTGCGTGTTGGTCCGAACGAAGAGGGTACAGTTATCGGTGTGAACGTTTTGACACGTCATGGTGTCAAGAAAGACGAACGCACCCAGATGATTGAACTGCAAAAGATAGAAAAGATAAATCGTGACCGTGAAGAGGAAACGTCCATCATGGAACGTGGCTTTGCCGATCAGATATTCCAAATCGCCGAAGGTTTGGTAATAGATGCAGGCACCGGCAGTTTGAAACCATTCATCGGCAAAAAATTAACCCAGGAAGTATTCGAGGGCATCAAACCATCCGATGTAAAGAAATTGGTTGTAAGTGATAAAGATGCCCAGGCAAAAATTGACGAACTGCGTGAACAACACGTGGCAAAGTTAAAGGCTTTGAATGACAAGGCCGATGCCGAAGTTGCCAAGGCAACAGAAACAAACTCTTTGGGTGCCGGTGTTTTGAAAACGGTAAAGGTTTACATTGCACACAAAATGAAACTGCAACCGGGTGACAAAATGGCTGGGCGTCACGGTAACAAGGGTATTGTGTCCAAGGTTGTTCCAATCGAAGACATGCCATATATGGAAGATGGCACCCCAGTTGACCTGGTGTTAAATCCGTTGGGTGTGCCGTCGCGTATGAACCTGGGCCAGATTTTAGAAACCCACCTGGGGATGGCGGCGCGTACATTGGGCCAACAAATTGGTGCCGTTCTGGAAGAGGTCAAACAAAAACGTGCCGTGACAGATGATTTGCGCACGATTATGGGCAAAATCTATGGCAAAGAAACGGCTGAAAAATTGGAAAAGATGACCGATACAGATGTTCGTGCCGAAGCCGCATTGTTGCGCGATGGTGTTCCGATGGCAACGCCGACATTTGACGGTGCCACATCAGATGACATCAGACGCATGCTGAAACTGGCCAAATTACCGGAAACGGGTCAATTCACCCTGTATGACGGTATGACTGGTGAAAAGTTTGCACGTCCTGTAACAGTTGGTGTAATGTACATGCTGAAACTGCATCACTTGGTTGATGAAAAGATTCACGCACGTTCAACTGGCAATTATTCTTTGGTAACACAACAGCCATTGTCGGGCAAGGCCCACATGGGTGGTCAGCGTTTGGGTGAAATGGAGGTTTGGGCACTGGAAGCACATGGTGCCGCCCACCTGTTGCGCGAAATGTTGACCGTAAAATCGGACGATATTGTCGGCCGTACCAAAATGTATGAAGCCATCATATCCGGCAGTAACGATTTCCAGACCGGCACGCCAGAGGCATTTAATGTGCTGATGCGCGAACTGCGTGGTTTGGGATTGGCGTTAACACCAAAGAAAATAGACTAAAAATGTCGGTGTTCGGTGACATGTCACCGACACCGGTATTGAACCCTTTGAAAGGAGCAAAATATAATGACAAATATGTTGCAAAAGATATTTGGACAAATTGAAACCAAGGAACAATTTGACGCGTTGCGCATCACCATTGCGTCACCCGAAGAAATTCTGTCTTGGTCACATGGCGAAGTGAAAAAGCCTGAAACCATAAATTATCATTCCATGAAGCCAGAGCCCGAGGGTTTGTTCTGTCAGCAGATTTTTGGCCCGGTCAAGGATTACGAATGCGCATGCGGAAAATATAAAAGAATTAAGTTCCGCGGTGTGGTTTGCGAACGTTGCGGGGTAGAGGTTGGTTCATCATCTGTGCGTCGCGAACGTATGGGACATATTAAATTGGCAATGCCTGTTGCGCATACATGGTTTTTACGTGAAGGTAAAATCGCAACGTTGCTGAATAATCTGCCCCAGAAAAAATTAGAACAGGTTATTTCATACGATGCATATATTGTTATTGAACCTGGTTTAACCAGTTTAAAGCAATATGATGTTATCAGCGAAGATGAATATCAAAAGGCTGTGGAAGAATTCGGTGCGGACGCATTTCGTGTCGGCATTGGTGCCGAAGGTGTTCGCAGCATTATCGCCAATTTGGATATGGGTGATGAACGCACACGTCTGCGCGCTGAATTGGCGGAAACAAAATCCGATGCAAAGCGCAAAGGTTTGATTAAGCAATTAAAACTGGTTGAAGCATTTTTGGATTCTAAAACTGATCCAGCATGGATGTTACCGGATGTAATTCCTGTTATTCCACCAGATATGCGTCCGTTGGTAACGTTGGATGCGGGCCATGTTGCGGCATCTGACCTGAATGATTTGTATCGCCGTGTTATTATTCGTAACAACCGTTTAAAGCGTTTTATTGAAATGCACGCGCCTGAAATCATTGTCCGCAATGAAAAGCGCATGTTGCAAGAGGCCGTCGATTCCCTGTTTGACAATGGGCACAAGGCACGTCCAATGATGTCGCAAAATCGTCGTCCGCTGAAATCATTGTCTGATTCTTTGCGTGGGAAATCTGGACGTTTCCGTATGAATATTTTGGGCAAACGTGTGGATTATTCCGGCCGTTCTGTTATTGTATCTGGGCCGTCATTAAAATTGCACCAGGTTGGTTTGCCAAAAACAATGGCGTTGGAATTGTTCAAACCGTTTGTTTATGCGCGTTTGATGGCGGGCGATTATGCAAACACCATTAAAACAGCACGCAAAATGGTTGAAAATGGCGAAGATGTCGTTTGGGAAATCCTGGAACAGGTTATTCATCAACATCCAGTATTGCTGAACCGTCAACCGACATTGCACAGATTATCAATGTTGGCATTTGAACCTGTTTTGATAGAGGGCAAAGCCATCCGTCTGCACCCATTGGTCTGCAAGGGATTCAATGCTGACTTTGACGGTGACCAGATGGCCGTGCATGTTCCAATTTCATTAGAGGCGCAATTAGAAGCCCGCACATTAATGCTGTCGTCGAACAACATTCTGTCGCCGGCCAATGGCGAACCAATGATTGTTCCGTCCCAGGACATGGTTTTGGGCGTGTACTATATTTCGCTGATAAACGGCGAACATACCGACAAATCACCGCGTTTTGCCAATATGGACGAAGTAAAAATGGCGTTGGAAAACAAATCCATCACATTGCATACGCCAATTGTCGCACGTATTAATGGCAAAGTTTATAAAACAACCGCAGGCCGTATGATTTTGGGCGAATTGCTGCCGAAATCTGAAAATATGCCGTTTGATTTGGTGAACAAGGTCATGCCAGTTGGTGAAATCAAGGCATTGTTAGCGACGACGTACGAACGTTGTGGGGACAAGGCAACAATTCTGTTGGCCGACGCGTTAAAGGATACAGGCTTTGAACAGGCTGCCCGCAGTGGTATTTCAATTGGATATGACGACATTGTTATTCCAGAAGAAAAGAAAACAATTATTGAACAAACTGAAAAAGCAGCCGAAGAAATTGAACAGCAGTATCAAAATGGTTTGCTGTCCAGTGGTGAAAAGCATAATAAACTGATTGACCTGTGGCAGGGTACAACCGACAAAATCGGTGATTTGGCATATGCTGCACTGGGTAAAACAACGGGTGATCATTGGAATTCTGTATTAATGATGGCGTTGTCTGGTGCCCGTGGGTCCAAGCGTCAGATTCAACAGGTTGCTGGTATGCGTGGTATGATGCAGAAGCCCGACGGTTCTATTATTGAAGTTCCGATTATTTCAAACTTTAAGGAAGGTTTGACCATGGCGGAATACTTTACGTCCACCCACGGTGCGCGCAAAGGTATGTCGGACACCGCATTGAAAACTGCGGACGCGGGTTACCTGACACGTCGTTTGGTTGAATTGGCACAGAACACTGTTATTACTGAACACGATTGTGGTACAGATGAATATATTACTGCAAAACCTGTGTACCAGGGCAGTACATTGTCCGTACCATTGGGCGATGTTGTTTTGGGCCGTACGGCTGCGCATGATATCGTGCACCCAATTACCAAAGAGGTCATTGTCCCAGCAGGTGAATTGGTGACCAAGGCCGCCGCCCGCAAAATTAATGAATCAGGATTGCCATCTGTTGATGTGCGCAGTGTTTTGACATGTCACAGTGACGGTCTGTGTGCGAAATGTTATGGTATGGATTTGTCACGCCAGGCATTGGTGCACGTTGGCGAAGCGGTTGGTGTTATTGCCGGTCAGTCCATTGGCGAACCTGGTACTCAGTTAACTTTGCGTACGTTCCACATCGGTGGTGTCGCATCAGGTGGCGCAGAAAGTCATTATATAGAGGTACCTGTTGCTGGTAAAATAAAGTTATCCAACGTTGAAACAATTAAAAATTCAGCGGGCCGTGTGGTTGTGTTGTCGCGTAACGGTGAATTGGCCGTGGTTGATGACAAGGGTGAAAAACTGTTCGCAACAAAATTGCCATACGCCACAATGATGATTGTGAACGACGGTGATACCGTTGACAAGGGGGCAAAGGTTGCAGAATGGGATCCTTATTCCAATACAATCATTGCCGAAAAGGACGGTATTGTTCAGTTCCAGGATTTAATTGAAAACGTTTCATATCAGGAAGAGGTTGATTCCACCACTGGTATCACATCGCGCAAGGTTATTAACTGGAAAGCGAATACCAAAAAAGCATTGAATCCGGCAATTACATTGGTTGATGACCAGGGCCAGGTTATATCCCTGGGTGGCAAAAAGATTGCCGAATATCTGTTGCCAATGTATTCGATTTTGAACGTTGCAAATGGTGCGACAGTGTCGGCGGGTGACGTTTTGGCGCGTATTCCTGTTCAGACCAAGCGTACGGGCGATATTACTGGTGGTTTGCCACGCGTTAACGAATTATTAGAAGTTCGTCGTCCTGCAAACCCGGCATTATTGGCCGAAGTTGACGGTACCATTGAATTGGAAGATGCGAAATCAAAAATCATCGTTCGCATTATGCCAGATGATGGAACGGCCCCTGTTGAATACGCCGTGCCAAAGGGAACAAATCTGTTGGTGCGCAGTGGCGATATTGTTAAAAAGGCCGATAAATTGGTTGACGGTGATCCCGTTCCACAGGATATTTTACGTATTCTGGGGCAAAAGGCATTGGCAACATTTATGGTTGAACAAATTCAACAGGTTTATCGTTTACAGGGCGTGTCAATCAATGATAAACACATTGAAATTTTGATACGTGAAATGACCCGTCGTGTTGAAATCACAAATCCTGGGGATTCAGGGTTCTTGATGGGCCAGGTTGTGGACCGTGTTGATTTCGAAGAAGAAAACGCACGTGTCGTACATGATGGCGGCAAACCAGCCGAAGCGTCACAGGTTCTGGTTGGGTTGACCCGTGCATCATTGACCAGTCGTTCGTTCATATCGAATGCGTCGTTCCAACAAACGACCAAGGTTCTGGTTGATGCGGCCATCAGTGGTGCAACTGACAAATTGGTTGGTATAAATGAAAACCTGGTTGTGGGTCGTCTGATTCCGGTTGGTACGGGTGCATATGTACGTCGTGTACGTGAAATCGCCCGTGAAGAGGAAAAAGCCGAAAAATTGGCCCGCGATGGCAATTCCCAACAACAGTTGTTGGATATATAAAGGGTACAGGGCCGATACAAATATGCCCGGTTGACTGGTTGAAATGTCGCCGGGCAATTTTACGCGCAAATGGGGAAAATAAAGTTTTTCTTGCAAATGCGCCAGATTTTAATAAAATACGTAACTGTAAATAAAAGGATAACAAAATGGCAACGCCAAAAAGTAAAACAAGTAAAGCACGTTCCGCACAGCGTCGTTCGCACGATGCATTGTCTGTAATGCCGTGCACAGTATGCAAAACCTGTGGTGAAAAGAAACGCCCGCATCACGTATGCCCGGCGTGTGGTGCTAAATAATAACCAGAAATATACTCAGGCAGAATTTGGCGCGTAAGTTATATTGTGCCTTTCTGCCTTTTTAATTTTATTATGTCATCAGAAAAAAAAATCATAGCAATTGATGCAATGGGCGGGGATAAGGGTCCGAACGCCGTGCTGGGTGGTATGAATCAGTTTTTATACCAAAATGGCGAAGACAGTGTATTTTTCCGCCTGTTTGGTGATCCCCAGGTTTTGGGGCCGCTGTTGGCCAAATACCCACGTGTCGCCCGCAATTGTCAGGTCATTGATGCCCCCGGTGTTATCAAGGGAACGGATAAAGTTCGTGATGTTATTCGTCACGCCCAGGATACGTCCATGTATATGGCGATAAAGGACGTACGCGAGGGTAATTCCGCCACAGTTGTCAGTGCTGGTAACACGGGTATTCTGATGTCGTTGTCGAAACTGGCATTAAAAACCATTGATGGGATTTCACGTCCTGCGATTACAACGATGTTACCGTCGGGCGGTGGGGATTCGCGTGTGGTTGTTCTGGATTTGGGGGCAAACGTGCAATGTGACGAACGTGATTTGTTCGATTTTGCCATTTTGGGCAGTGTCTATGCCGAAGTTATTGGCCATATGTCCCGTCCAAAGGTTGGCGTCCTGAACATAGGAGAAGAAGCCACCAAGGGCAATGAAACATTGCAAAAACTAAATAAAATTTTATCTGCACACAAAGATGAATTGCCGTATGAATACATCGGATTTGTAGAGGGTAACGATATCGGTGGCGGTAATGTCCAGGTTGTTGTTACTGACGGTTTTACCGGCAATATAGTTCTGAAAACGGTCGAAGGCACGGCAAAACTGATTAAACGCGTTTTGGTTGATAACCTAAAAAAATCTGTTTTGGCGATTGTCGGGGCGTTTTTCCTGGTCCATGTGTTCAAGCGTTTAAAAAATAAAATAGATCCGCGTTCGTATGCCGGGGCAACGTTCCTGGGGTTAAAGGGATTTGCCGTAAAAACCCATGGTAACAGTGATGCGCTGGCATTTGCGAATTCAATCAAGTACGCGTCTGATTTGACGGGTGCAAATTTAAATGATGTAATTGCGGCGCGCGCCGCATCTGTGTCCAAGATACGGGATGAAATTGTAAACCAGGAATAAAATATTGCCGCCATTTTGGCGGTTTTTTATTGGGAAAACGTCCGTATTGATATTGTTCGCATTTTTGCAAACCCTGTATATATCAAAAAATATCGGGGGAAAAATGCAATTCAAAACATCTATGTTGGTAATTATGTGCGTATGTTGTGCGATGCCATCGTTTGCATCGGACGCACCAGATTTTGATACTTTTTACAGTTTATATAAAACGGCCGCACCGCAAAATGACATTGCCATTGGCACAGATTTGACAGCAACGCGTATTTTAACCGTTGCGGGCGGCGAAACAACACTGATAAACGGTGGCGGATATGCATTTAATGGTGGCGGATTAAACGGATTTGTCGTTTCGCGGGATTATACATTTAACCTGTCAAATGGTGGCGCGTTCATCGTGTCCGGCGACGCGGCAACGATTACGAAATCATACAATAACTTTGCGCGAACCCAGGGCGCAGTAATTGCAAATCTGGGCGGTAATTTGACAATCGGTAACAGTGCGTTTGCATCCAACAGTGCAACCGTCGGTGGTGGTGTACTGTACCAGGGCGACGGCGCCATGATGAATGTGTCTGATTCAGTATTTGATGGCAATCGTGCAACCCGTGGCGACGGCGGTGTTTTATATAATGAGTATGGTGCATCCGCGACGTTTGATAATACAGTGTTCCAGAATAATTCTGTGCGTGATTATGGTGGTGTGATATTTAACGACGGTACATTGAATATATCAAACAGCACCTTTGCATCAAATACCGCGGACAGTGGTGGCGCACTGTATAATTCAAATTTAATGACATTGCGTAATGTGCGATTTATTGGAAATACTGGTACGTCAGACGTTGGGGCTATTTATACAACTGGTAATATGGATTTAACTGGTGGGGTGTTTGAAAATAATTCTGGGGCGACCGGTGGTGCCATAGGTAACTATGGAATAATTGGGGACGGATTATTTTCGGTTGTGCGTAATTCCCAATTTAACGGCAACAGCGCAACATACGGCGGCGCAATTTATAACTGGGACGATATTTATATTGTGGACAGCACGTTTGCAAATAACAGTGCAACCGATGGTGGTGGTGCGATTTTTAACCTGGGCGAATTATATTTGATTGCGACAGACGCTGATATGACGTTCAGCAATAATACCGCCGCCGACACATCAAATGCGATTTATTCGTCGGGAACACTTTCTATGAACGCGGCATCTGATAAATCAATAGTTTTTAACGATGCAATCAACGGCGACGGCGAAATAATAATCAATCGTTCGTATATATATGATAATCAAAATGTACCGACTGGCGGCACAGTGGTGCTGGGGGCGGATATGTCAGGATTTTCAGGCAACATAACGATGTATGACGGCATCCTGCAAATTGCGGACGGTGGCACGTTTTTTAGTGCGGATAACCTGAATATATCTGGTGGTACATTGGATATAGGCACATCGGCGATTTCAGCCAACATGGCCACATTCGGCGCGTCGTCAACACTGCGGCTGAATATAAATAATGCGGACACATATGGTTCTGTTTCTGCAAACGGTTTTAATATATCGGATGGCGCAAATTTAAGTGTTATTCTGGCCCCAGATGCAATGGGTGATGATACAACTATGCGTGTGCAACTGCTGCGTGGCAGTGCGCCGGTTGACGATGCATTTGTGCCAACAATAGATAACAATATCTATATGTTCACCCAGATTGGTGACGGTTGGTATGAAATAGCGCAGCAAAACGATTATACCGATGTAATAAACGACGCAGGCGGAACCCAGAACAACCTGAATACTGCGGCGGTATGGATTATAGAGCCCCCAGCAACAAAAGGCCTGGAACACGAAATATATGTTCGTATGAACGAATTGTTGCAAACTGACGCGGTTGAATATATTCGCGCACTGACCGCACTGGCAGCGTCGCCAGCACCACTGATGCAGATTATGGGTACATCTTATGTGTCGCGTTTTTCATCATTGTTGGATTCGAATTCAACGAACAGATATTATATCGCAAATGGCAGTTTATGGGCGTCTGGATTTGGTGGTGGCGGTCATTTGCGTGGCGATGGTCGGCAATATGCGGACTTTGATATGTATGGCTTTGGTGGTGCGGTTGGTGCGGAATACAGTTATAACGACTGGACGTTTGGTGCATCATATATGTACCAGTACGATCGTCTGAAAAGTTGGGCGCGCACAATTCACGCGCCGACGCACGGTGGCGGCCTGTATGCGATTTATTCGCCGTATAATATTGTTTGGCGCGGTGCGGCAACAATGTTTTATACGGATATGAATGAAACCAAAAACGTTGCGGGATTTGCGGTTGATAATAATCCGTCGATATATACATACGGTGCCTGGACGGATATAGGGTATCGTATTGCCGGATTAAATTGGCACGCCACACCGCGCGCAGGCGCACGATATACATTGATGCACCGCAGTGCTGTTACAGACGGTGCAGACCAGACAACAGAATCAAAAAATCTGCATTTTTTGACCGCGTATGCGGATGTGTCGGTTGCGCGGGCTAATATTATGCTGGGCGATATAAATCTGATTCCGGAATTGACGGCGGGCGCGTCATATGACTTGCGCAGTGATGCCGACAATACGCGCGTGTCAATAAATGGGGCATCATATTTAATAACGGGGGTGCATTTACCGCGCTGGGCATTTAATTCCGAATTAAAATTACGTGCTGTATTTAGTCCAATTACTGAATTAGAATTTGGGGCAGGTGTGGAACTGCGTCGTGATTATAACAATTATAATGCCCACCTGCGCGGTGTGTTAAGGTTTTAATAATAAATAAAAATCACCGGCAATTACTTGCCGGTGATTTCTCCCCTCCTTCTGGTTAGACCAGAAACTGTGATTATGCCCAATGGACCGCACGGGCCGAACATTTAAGCAGCACGGGCAATTTTTTCGGATTGTTTGCCTTCAGCGGTATCCATAATTTTTTTTGCTTCGGCGAACACCATTTCTTTTACGCGCAGTGCCAAATCTTTTGTTTCCAATGTTTCTGCCGCGACATCAAAATTATCTGTGCGAATTTGCAGTGATACATATGCGCCGACCAAAGACGGGCGGGACAAATCTTCTATGGAACGCGGGGCGTTATTGTGGCCAATTTGTAATTCGTCGGCCAATGATATAATCTGTCTGTCTTCATTAACCCAAACAGTTGTTGTTAAAACTTGGTTCAGGGCAATCATAATTTCTTTTATTGACTTTGACATTGTGCGGTCCCTCCTTTCGGGTTTTGATGAAAAATCAGATTATTTTTTGTATGTACACAGGTATTTACAAAAAATAAAAATGAAATTTCGTGTTGATTTTTATTTTTGCCAGAAATCCGGATTTTTTGCGGAAAACTGGGGCTTTTAACTCTTTTCTCCTTGTCTATACAAACATCTTAGAACAAAAACGAATCGCAGGTCAAGCATAAAATACAATTATTTTAAATTTATTTTTAATTAATATGATTTTACTTACAAAACCATAAAATCCCATAAAATAATTATAAAATGTCATTGACAACCATAAAATGCCGTGCTAAATTTTCAGTGAAGCCAAGGAAAGGAACACCGGGGCAGATGCCCAAAACAAAGACCTAAAAAATGTCATTGTTTCTCTCATCTTATGAAAATCGTTTGGATACCAAGGGGCGTATATCCGTTCCGGCATCTTTCCGGGCTTCGGTTGCATCTGAAAAATTCCCGGGTGTTGTTTTGTATCGTTCTTTTACCCATAATTGTATAGAGGGTCTGTCCATGTCCCGTATGGAACAATTGGCATCGGCCACGGATAAAATGGGTGTGTTTGACAGTGAATTGGACGATTTGTCGGCAATGTTGTTTGCGGACGCGCGCCCGTTGGCATTTGATGTGACGGGGCGTATTGTTATTCCGGCCGATTTGTTGAAACATGCTGGTATTACAGACACTGCCATATTTGTTGGTCGTGGTAACAGTTTTCAAATTTGGAATCCGGATGCATTCCGTGCTGCCCAGGAACGGTCACTAAATAATTTGCGTGCCGCCCGGCCAAACTTAACAATTTCATAATCTTGAATTGCACATTTGTATGATGTGCTTTGTTTTGCATTATTTATGCGATTGATTACGTTTATCAGTAATAAAAACGGGGCATAACGCCCCGTTTTATTTGTGTTTTGTTGGATTAATTGCTCATAATATCCTTAATCCAGTCTTCGGCAGTTATTGTTCCGCCGTCCAAATCACCCGTAACGCCATTTACACTCATGCATGTGGTAATAATAGGATTGCATGCACGGATGGCTATGTTATTACCACTGCCACCGTCGTTATTGACGTTATAATTATTTTGTGCCAAACATGATGCAACGTCCGTTATACATTCTTCGGCATAGTTTGCCAAAATAGTATCCTGGGATGACTTTATTTGCACCAACGTACGGTTCAAGAATTCCTTTATCACGTTATTTGTTGGCACGTATTTGGCATTTTGGCCACTGCCCTGATATGTTATATCCTGGCATCTGTTCAATACAGACATGCACATACCGTAATTCTTGCCATCGTCATCGTCGTGATAACCGATTTTATTTTGCAGGAATTCAGACATGTTTACAGATGTCTTGGCTGCGGCGCCATCTTTTACCGTGGTTTCGATGTATTCGCTTAACGTGCCATCGAACCACGCCTTTTTGGTTTGTGATTCAGAATCGGTATATGTCCACGTTCCATAAATATCAGATGTTTCTTCGCCTGGTGCGCCAGGTTTACTGCCGACAACTACTTCGCCTGCGACAATATATTTGCCGGTTGGATCCAGACAGTTTTCATAATCGTCGCCACATACGAAATCGTCCTGCATGCATGTATCCAACGCATTTACACACCCGCGCAGGTCATACTGATTCTTTTGTTGGGCCACCAACAAACGTGCGCGTTGCAGAACACTTTTCGCATTGCGTACGGTTGATGACATTTGATCGTTTGCGTCGGTCAGATTGCGTTCATATGCGATACACGCCTTGTCTATTTCCAGGTCATATGAATTTGTAATAATTGTTATATCAACGCCCTGGGCGGCACAGCTGTTCAAAACGGCTGATTTGCATCGAGAGGCGGCTGTTTCATACAATTGTTCACCACGCTGATTGCTGATGCTGTCTGTGTTGTTGTTGGTTCCAAACAGTGTGGCCAGATTAAATCCAGTACTGTCAATTGTGAAATCCAATAACCCAGATAAATCCAAACTTAACCCGCTGGACGTTGTTGATGTGGCTTTGCCAGATTCAACGTCGATAATCATATTTTTGATTTTATCCAAATCATTTTTCAATTGACTGTTATCACTGCTGGTTTGCAGTTCTAATTCAGCCTCGGTCTGGGTGAACAGTGTTTCAACTTCGTCTGCGGTTAAACCGATATACTGGATTTGCATTGCAACATCCTGTAAATCTTCGGTTGCCTGTTTCAGTGCCGCTTCTGTTTCGGCATAGTTTTTCAGATTAGCACTGCAACTGCAACGGCCCTGGTTGTCATCCAAAACGTTACAGAAATTATCCATACATGCAACATATTGCGCCTTGCAATAATCGGTCAATTGCGCCAATTCATCAATTGATGTTGTTGATGAAGTCGTTGTTTCTGATGCGGTTGTCGCGGCAGTACCGGTTGCAGACGAACCAACGCGGATTGTTGGTACACGCGATGTTACGTTTGCAGTATTGCTGACACCGACGCGGCTGCTGATATATAACGGTGAATTAACCGTGTCTGTTTGCAGAATTGACGCGCGTGTTGTGTTGGCACCAGTTGTTCTGGTGCTGGACGTGCGTGTTGTTAACCCAGGTTGTGTTGTGGACACAGTATTTTGTGTGCCGGTTGAACGAACAGTCGCCGTTGGACGGTTCGCCACAGTATTTGTTGCGGTTGTGCGCGCTGTTTGTGTGCGCGATGTTGCCCCACGTGAAACCGCACTGCGTCCAGTATTGGTTGTTGCTGCGCGTGATGTTGTGTTTGTTTTTGTGGTAACTGTTGTTGGGCGCGTGCTGACCGTGCGGGCCGTTGTTGCATTTGTTACATTGCGGGCCGCGATATTGCGTCCAGAACTGGTGTTTGATGATACAATCGCGCGGGATGCAGCGGCACGACCATTTGCATTACGTGGACTGACCGCTGTGGGAACGACCGGTGTAACAGGTTCTGTTTCCTGGGTATCAGTGTCATCGGTGACATCAATTTCTGTGTCAACGAATTCCATGTCCGGCATTTCATCAGCATATTGTGCCATCAATTCTTCGTAATAATATTGTGGCGCAATCTCTGCAAATGCGGGCAAAACCAGTAATCCACTAAGTACAGCAATCAATCTTTTCATGCGAAATCTTCCCTTCTATTACACAGATTTTATCATAATACGCAAAAACGCGCAAACAAAAAATAGAAAATTCAAACATAAAAATAATTAGTTCTGATATGACTAATATCATAATTTGTTAAATTATTTAATGAATTTGACATTGTGTGATTATATGTTGTAATATGTTGCATATTGTGTATTCAACATATAGGGGTAATCGATTGTCTTTCTTGAAAAAGGCGTCTTTATTCATATTTACACTGCCGTTTATGGGGTGTACGGTGATACCGACATCAACGACTGATGAACGGTTGGCCAATTATGTGCCAAAGGTTACCGCCACTGATTTCGATTATGATCCTATTCAGACCCCGTTGGCGCAGTGCTATGCATCGGAATTGGCATCTGGCCCGGATATCAGTGGTGCCACATTAATAGAAGATGGCCTGTCGGCATTTGTAATTCGTGCCGCATTTGCCCGTATGGCGACCAAGACCATTGATTTGCAAACATATATTTACAGTAATGATTTTTCGTCCAAGGTTTTAATTGGTGAATTAAAGCGTGCGGCTGACCGTGGGGTCAAGGTGCGAATTTTATTGGATGATTATGGTACTAAATCCGATATTGCGGACGTAATGTTACTGAACCAACATCCGAATATAGAGGTTAAAGTTTTCAATCCTGTGGCAAATCGTTCCAGATTGCTGTATTATCCGCAATTTTTATTGGACTTTAACCGTTTAAATTCGCGTATGCATAATAAATTGTTTATTGTTGATAACGTTGCATACATAACGGGGGGCCGCAATGTTGGCAGTAATTATTTTTACCCTGAAACGGCATCGAACTTTTCTGATACCGACGTGTTGTTTATCGGCGATATGACGAAATATGCCACGGCCAGTTTTGACGAATATTGGAATTATCATTTGGCAATACCGGCGTCTGTTTTTCCAAAGGCGAAATCCGAACGCGCCATGCGTAAATTGGAACAAAAGTTTAAAGATATAGAACGTAAAAGTGCGGACGCAATACGTGAATACAATAAAATCATTTTATTGGCCCAGGACGAATATAAAAACAAAAAATTTGATTTCAGTTGGGGACGTGGAAAATTTTTGGCTGACCCACCGTCCAAGGTTGAAATGTCCATGTCTGAAAAAGAGGAATATCGTGGTGAAATAATCACTGCATTGCAACGTCTGTGGGACAGAACAACGGATTCTGTTTATATGTCTGCGGCATATTTTGTCCCGGGCCAGGGTGGTTTGGAACACATGTTACGTGAAGAAAATTCCGGTGTTCACATGACAATTGTTACAAATTCGTTGGCATCAACAAATGCACCGACGGTATATGCAAAGTGGGAAAAGTACAGAAAGCAGTTGATTGAATCTGGGGCGGATATATATGAATTTATGTTATCTGCTGAAAACCTGCGTGGGCGTGAACACGACCGCGAACGCAGGCAATCCAGTTTTTCTGTAATGCACAGTAAAACAATTGTGTTTGATGACGATATTTCATGGATTGGCAGTTTTAACCTGGATCCGCGCAGTGCATATTATAATACTGAAAACGTTGCTGTTTTTGAAAGTCGTGATTTTGCCGACAAATTACGTAACATGATTATCCAGGATACCAAAACGTCATGGCACGTAACGTTGAATTCGGATGGTGATCCCGTCTGGACCGGCAGTCGCCCCGGCGATAAACAACCGCGTGTGTATCATCACAGTCCGGATACATCAGTATTTCGTCGGGCGTGGAAAATACTTACCAACCTGGTCCCGGAAAAATTTGTTTAATTATTCACCAAACACAGTGTTTAATTGCGTGTTTACACGATAAAACGTTGTGCATTTTGACACGTCTTTTAATCGGCGTGCGCCAATGTATGTCATGTATGAACGCAATCCACCCAAAATATCCTGGTTCATTTTGTCTATTGGGTCGCGCAGTGGTACTTCGACAACACGACCCTCGCTGGCGCGGTATTTCGGCATGCCGTGATAGTGTTTGTTTTGTGCATATTCAGATGACATGCCGTAAAAGACTTTGAACCGTTTGGTTTCAATAACACGTTCGCCGGTCTTTTCGTCGATTTGGCCGGTGATAAATTTCTTTTCAATGATATCGCCCGCGGCTTCGGGACATCCGGCATAAAAACCGCCCATCATAACAAAATCAGCCCCGGCACCAAATGCCTTGCATATATCGCCAACATATACAACACCGCCATCACTGCAAATCATGCCGCCAATACCGTGGGCGGTATCCGCGCATTCAAATATGGTTGATAATTGTGGCCGGCCAACACCGGTTATTCGGCGGGTTATGCATGCGCTGCCACTGCCAATGCCACATTTTACAATGTCGGCACCGGATAAAATTAAATCTTCGACCAATTCGGCCGTTACCGCATTGCCAACCATCAGCAATATATCAGGAAATTTTTCGCGCATTTTGATAACTAATTCTTTGACGCGTGGAATATATGCGTTCGGAACATCAATGCAGATATTGCGACATTTGTCGGGATATTCGGTTAATATGGTTTCAATTTTTTTATAATCTTCGTCGCGCAGTCCCATGGATAAAAATACATAATCGCGACAATCATTTTCAGTTATGAATTTTATCAAATCGTCAATTTCATAATGTTTATGCAAACAACAAAACATTTTGTTTTGCATCATATGTTTTGCGACCTGGAATGTACCAACAGTTGCCATATTTGCAGAAATTATGCCCGTGCCAACGATGCGACGTGGGCACCATTTGAATTTGTATTCGCGGGTAACTTCTACTTCGGATCGTGAATTAATAAATGAACGTTTTGGCTTTACCAATACATCTTTGAAATCTAATTCGGTTTGATCATATATTTTCATTTTACTTCCTTTTTTGCCCGGCATTTACCGGCCATTTTTCAAAAAATATTATAATTGCATAAACGCGATAAAAAACACCGGCTTTTTCCGGTGTTTTTATTACTTTTTCGCAACCCGCTTTCTAAATTCATTACTGGGGCGGAAAGAAGCCACGCGTCGTGCGGTTATGACCGCCGGTGCGCCTGTCTTAGGATTTCGGCCCATACGTTGTGGCTTTGCCAAAATTTTGAAACTGCCAAATCCGGCGAACTTAACTTCTTCGCCATTAATCAAAGATTCGCGAATTTCGTCAAATATAATATCAACCAATTTCAGCGCATCAGTTGTGGTAACGCCAAAACGTTCACGTAAACGGTTTGCAAAATCACTTCTGGTTATTGTTGCCATTTTTTACACCCTGATTAATGCCGCACCCCATGTCAGGCCACTGCCAAACGCAGGATACAGAACAAGTTGTCCCTTTTTAATTATATTATTATCTATTGCGTACGACATTGCAAGTACGCCGGATGCGCCACTGGTATTTGCATGTTTGTCCACCGTGACAACAATTTTTTCCAATGGGAATCCCAAACGTTGCGCGCCACTTTGAATAATACGCAGATTCGCCTGGTGTGGAATAATCCAATCGACGTTATCTGCGGTAATTCCGGCATGTTCCATGATGTAACTGGCGGCCTCTGGCATCAGGGTTACAGCCTTTTTATATGTTTCTGGTCCATTCATCATAATGTGATGGTCCGGTGTTCCATATAACATTCCCATTTCACGTCCATCAGACATTACGACGGTATCAATAATTCCCGAATAACTGGACGTGGAATGTTCGAATATCTGTGCGCCCGCACCATCGCCAAATAACACGGCCGTGCTGCGGTCACCCCAGTCTATAAATCGTGACATTTTTTCCGCCCCGATAAGCATTATGCGTTTGTGTATCCCGGACGTAAAAAACGCGCGTGCACAGTGTAATGCATAAATATATCCCGTGCAAGCCCCCCGTACGTCAAATGCCGGTGCGTTATTAGACGCCCCCAATCGTCCCAAAACCTGGACCCCGACGGATGGAAAATCCAATTCAGGTGAAGTTGTTGCAACGATTACCAAATCAATGTCATTTATAGAAACATGTGCATTATCCAATGCCCGTTGGGCCGCGATTGTGGCCATATCGACAACAGTTTCATCATCGCGTGCAAAATGACGTTCACGCATACCTGTGCGTTGAACAATCCATTCGTCGGATGTGTCGACTATCTTTTCCAAATCGAAATTAGTTACAACCCGTTCGGGCAAATAAGAACCATAACCAATTAATCTGTTTCCCATTTTGCCTTTCCTTTTATTTTATTCGGCGTATTATACAAGTCGTGATTACAACTTGCAATATTAAAAATATGTGAATAAAATATAATGCACTGTCCCCATAGTTCAACTGGATAGAACGGGGGTTTCCTAAACCCTTGATACAGGTTCGATTCCTGTTGGGGATACCAACAGGAATTGAACCTGTGGCAAAGGTTCGAACCGCCGCAAAAAGGCGGACGGGCGTACGCCAGTTGCGCGCAGCGCAATTTTGCCAGGTGACGAAGTATTCCTGTTGGGGATACAATTGTGGTTTGAAAAAATGAAAAATAAAGCCGTAAAAATTGGAATTATTGCCAGCATTTTGCCGCATCTGTTTTGTTGCGTGTTACCGATAGTATTATCGATTGTCGGATTGTTTGCACCGGAATTTGCGCATGCGGAATTTATCCCGCATTGGGTTGAACCGTGGTTGTTTGTGTTTTCAGCATTGATGTTGGCGTTGTCGTGGTTTTTGGTTATTCGCGATTGTCATTGTGATTGTAATCATTGTCATGATGAACATGGCCACAATCACCGTACACAAAAAATAATTTTGGCTGTTATAACGATAATATTTTTCATCAGTATAATTTTACATTTAATTGCGCATCATTAAATAAAAAAATACCGGCGTTTGCCGGTATTTTTTTACCATAATTTTACGCGCTGATCTGGTGCGATATACATTTTATCATTTGTTGTTACATCAAACGCATCATACCATGCATCTATGTGTGGCAGTATTCCATTCACACGCCACCGCGCCAATGAATGTTCATCCATTTTGGTCAGACGTAATGCTTCTGCATCACGAATATTTTGTGCCCATGCGCCTGCATATGCGATAAAGAATCGCATGTCTGGGGTTAAACCATTAAATTCTGGGCTGGGGGTGCCAAAGTTTTTGTACGCAGTGTATGCAACAGTTATTCCACCATAATCCGCCAGATTTTCCCCCAGTGTAAATTCGCCATTTGCGTGAACACCGGGCGCAACCTGGATATTATCAAAGAAATCCCGCATGACGCGTGCGCGTGCGTTAAACGCGTCTGCATCGGCCGCCGTCCACCAATCGCGCAGGTTTCCATCCGCGTCAAATTGTCGTCCGGAATCGTCGAATCCGTGTGTCATTTCATGGCCAATTATGCTGCCGATTGCGCCATAGTTAAACGCATCATCTGCATCCATATCAAAGAACGGATATTGTAAAATTCCGGCCGGAAAACAAACTTCGTTCGTGGTGGGGTCATAGTACGCATTTATTTCGTGTGCGTTCATATACCAGATGGTTGGATCTTTCTTTTGGCCGATTTTATCCAACCAGAACGCGTCTTCGAATTTGGCGACGCGTACAATATTTTCCCACAGTGGCGCATCTGCACTGATATCCAAATTGGAATAATCGCGCCATTTGTCTGGGTATCCGATTTTTGCGTGGAAAGTATTCAGTTTTTCCAGTGCGCGTTTTTTTGTTTCATCGGACATCCAGTCCAGATTTTCAATTCGCATACCCAATGCGCGTTGCAGATTTTTTACCAACTGTTGCATGCGTTCCTTGGCGGCTGGTGGAAAATATTTATCTACGTATAAATGGCCAATTTCTTCACCCAGTGAACCATCTAGTAACGCCACAGCACGTTTCCACCGTGGTTTTTGTTCCATTTGCCCGGCCATGGTGCGATTATAAAAATCGAATGATATTTCATATGTTTTGTCATCCAATAAAGTATCGGCCGCGCTGATGATTCGATATTTCAAATAATCACGAATTAATGCAATATCTGTATCATTCATGATTGCAATTGATTCAGCAATTGCCTGGGGCTGATTGATGTTAATATCACTGGCGGCGGCCGCGCCACGTACCGTCAGATATTTATCCCAATTAAATCCAGGAAATTGTGATTTAACATCTTCGACCGACATTTTATGATAATTAGCATTGGGGTCGCGTAATTTTTCTTTTGGGTAAAAAGAACGTGCCATGCGTTCTTCCAGTTTATATATTTGTTCGGCGTCGGCATTTATCCCAAAGTTTTTCAGTTGCTTTGCGATGAAATCGCGATACTTTGTTCTGATTTCAACGGATTTTTCATCTGTGTCAAAATAATAGTCACGTGACAGTCCAATTCCACCCTGGCCAATATTATACAGATAATAATCACTGTTTTTTTCATCCAACGCCACGCCGTCACCCCAAAAAGCGGATGTAAATTTATGCATTTTTCCCAGATATACGGGTAAATCATCTGCTGATTTTATATTATCTATTTCATCCAGATATGATTTGACTGGCGCGACCCCGTCTGCGTTTAATTTTTCCGCATTCATTGCAATTGTATACAGTGTCCCGATTTTGCCGGTATCTGTTTCTGCGATTTCGCGCACACGTTTCAGGTTGGTGTCATTTAATACTTCAAATGCCCCATAACGCGTATAGTCATCCGGCACAGGGTTATTACGACGCCATCCCAATGTCGCATAATCAAAAAAGTCATCCCCGGGTCGTACAGATGTGTCCATGTTTTCTGTTTTTATACCAATGTTCATAACCTTCTCCTTTGCATCGGTAATAAAATAGGCCGCCACAACAGCAATTACAACGGCAATTATACCGATAATGTTTAAAAATTTATGTTGCATTTTCACCCCACTGTGTTCAGTATCACTTCATCCAGAACAAGCATGCCCCTGTTGGTTGCGCTGATACGTTCGTTGTTGGTTATGTTTAATAATTCTGGATGTGCGTGTACGTATTGCATGTTTAGTATTTTTTGTACATCCGTGTCAAGATAAACGCCACGCTTTGTTCGCAGTCCTGTTATTACGCGCTCAATTGCGCGGTCTGTATTTGATATTTTTTCAAATTGCATGCCTGCGCCACGTTGTTCGTACCATTGTTCATCAATTAAGATACGTCCCGCCGCACCACGGCCAATACCAATATATGGTTGTCCATCCCATACATTCGCATTGTGGCGACATTCGTTACCTGGGGCGGAATAATTAGAAACTTCGTACCGTGTCAGGTTTAATGTTTCATATATGGCATTATACATATTTGCCATTTCGTCATTTGACGGCATATCTAAATTCATTTTTCCAAACGGGGTGTTTGGTTCAATTGTTAATTCATACATGGAACAGTGTGTTAATCCAATTGAATTTATTTTTTTGCATAATTGTATAACGGTGTCAGTTGTCTCGCCAGGTAACCCATAAATAAAATCAGCACTGGTACGTAAATTTAATTTATGTGCAAAACCAATTAATGTCATTGCGTCGGTTACGTTGTGACGTCGCCCCAGGAATTTCAATTTATTATCATCCAAAGATTGCACACCAATTGATAATCTGTTTACGCCAGCATTGATAAATCCAACCAATTTGTTGTAATCAATTGTTCCCGGATTTGATTCCAGTGTTATTTCACAGTCTGATTGTATGCAAAATGCGGAATTTAATACCGACATAATTTTTTCAAATGTTTGCACGGGCATTAATGACGGGGTGCCGCCGCCGAAAAATACAGTTGGAACCTGTACGCGCCCCAACAGTTTTGCCCAGTATAAAATTTCATTAATTATATCACTTTCGTATTTGTTCCAATTCGGGCATGCGCATGCACGTGAAAAAAAAGCACAATAATTGCACTTTGATATGCAAAACGGGACGTGGATATAAATATTATGTGGTACAGTCATACGGAATATTTTATATCAAAACTGCATGAAATCCAGTTTTTGATTTGTTATATAAAAAAAGTACTTTTCATGGAAATAATTTTTATGTTAAAATAAACGTAACAATGTAGGTATGAATACAGGAAGGTTATCATTTTTATGCGGAATTCTGGCACCCTTGGCGGCTGTTGCGTCGAACGAGGGTGTTCCATCATATTACCAGGATAACAGTACCACCACCGTAAATCGTGCTGCGTATGGTAAATATGCCAGCCAGGGTTACACACAATACGTTGGTCAATCTGGTAACAAACAGGTTGTGGGCAGTCAAACCACATCGTACCAGGTGCCGCGTCCAACCGTGCCGACTGTGGCCGGGACGATGACGGCGAATGGGATTGCGATGCCGGTTGAAAACAATACCACATTATATGCGGGCTATTCACGTCGTTTTGCGGATTTTGAATTTAAAACCGGTGTTAATTCCGTTCTGGAATGGGACGACATGGTTTACGACGAAATTAATTTTGGGTTACAGCATAATTTCAGCATCCGCAGTTTTGACATGTTCGCGTATGCGCAATACAGTATGGGATTCATGTCGCATGGCGGTATGTCGATGGACTATGATTTGGAACCGTATGATGCGGCGGATCCGTATAACGGTATATTTACGATTTCTGTTGGTGATCAAACCGGTCGCACCAATCATTTCAAGGTTGGAATTGGTGCGCATCATATATGGGATATTGGCGGGTGGAAACTGTCACCATCATTTGGATATGAAATATTTAATCATAACTTGGAAATGTCCAATCATTATTATCCGAATCCGGGCATATTCCTGCCGTTGATGACCAGTAATGGTGATTATGTTTACGGTGATGTTGATGGGAATTATTATTCTGTGCCAATTAACATGACCGGCAACGTCCTGGATGATTGGTACCAGGTTTGTATGTCGCCCGAAGATATAAAATTGGTTCAGACCAGTAATTCTGGTGGCATATTGGGTTTGGGAACATCGCTGATTACCGGTGATTATGATCCCAATATGGGATATGTGCCATGGGGTGTTGACGCAGGCGAATGCGTCGTTATTGGTGGTGATGGCCCCGTGATAGTAGAAGGTACAACCCACATTTATAACACAACGTGGTCTGGATTTTATATTGGTTTGGAAATTGAAAAGCAAATGACACTGGCGGATAAATTGCGTTTTTATTTCCAGGTCGGATTGCCAAAATATTCGTCCGAGGGTACATGGCCAAACCGTACAGATTGGCAACAAAACCCCAGTTTTATTGACGAGGGCAACAATGGTTCCTATTCATACGCCGCAGAAATGGAATATAATTACAGAATATCGGACCGTATGCAGTTGGCGATAAAGGTTGACACTAATTTGTTCCATGTTGGTAAAATTGGTGGCGAATTATATTTGGCTGAATATACCAGTTGGCTGGTTGATGAAAATGGGTACTATATTTTAGATGAAAACGGATTGCCGATTTTAGAAACTGTTCCGGCTGAAACCGTTCATATCAGTGACCAATTGGAACATGCGACGTGGCAATCGTTTGGTCTGCATATCGGTTTAAAATACTCTTTTTAAGGGGGAATCATGATAAAACGTGGTTTAATCGCGCGCATGATGGGCGTGATGATGGTTATGGTATTGCCGTTTTCAGCACATGCAGAACGTGGCGCGTTCGATGTGGACCGTTGGTATGAAATTTTGGATAATGTTCGCACCCGTGCATCACAAAACGGTATTTCCAAGGATACAATTGACGCAACATTGAAATATCCTGCATTTATTCCGTCAATTGTTAAAAGTGATAAAAATCAGGCTGAATTTAAATTAACATTGGATGAATATTTGGCACGTACGGTCAATTCGCGCCGTATTGAAAATGGGCATAAAATGCGTTCTGCATACCCCACAATGCTGTCACGTGTGGAACGAAAATATGGGGTACAGCCGCATGTTATATTGGCTTTCTGGGGATTGGAATCAAATTACGGTTCATATCGTGCGGCGCATAAATTAACAGATGCGTTTTTAACATTGATGTACGATGGTCGTCGTGAAACTTTTTTTGGCAATCAATTATTGGCATTAATGAAAATTGCCGATGATAACGGTCTGGATATAAATGATATTCGTGGCAGTTGGGCCGGCGCAATGGGGCATTTTCAGTTTATTCCAACAACATTACAACAATATGGTTCGGATGGTAATGGTGACGGTCGCATTGATATTATTCACAGTGTTGGTGACGCAATGTTCAGTGCCGGTAATTATTTGAATCGTTTGGGGTGGAATTCAAATGAAAAAATTGTGCGTCGTGTTGCATTGCCGGCGGATTTTGACATATCGTTGTTGGATGGTAAAACGAAAAAGTCGTTATATGAATGGGCGGCACTGGGGGTAACAAATCCAGACGGTTCGCCGATACCAATTGCTGATATGACGGCTGGTTTGGTGGCGGATACTGCGGCAATAAAAACCGCGCGTGCGGCGGCGGTTGCGGCCGCATCAAATGCGGGTGCATCTGGCACAACTGATCCAAATGCGATTGACACCGATGTTGCCCCCCAACCGGTAATATATGCGTATTTGACTTATCCGAATTTTTATCGAATAAAAAAGTGGAACAGTTCAAATTGGTACGCAATTGCGATTGCAACGTTGGCCGATGAATTAAAGCAATAAAATAATTGAAAATGGCGGGATTCTTTGATACTCTTGAAAAAGTAAAAGAATATAAAGGGTGATTTTTATGGCTATTAAGGTTCGTGACTATGAAGTCCGCCTGACACGAAACAAAGAAGAACGCCGCCAGGTACGTCAGTTACGTTATGATGTTTTTGTCGAAGAAGAGGGCGCAACCGCCACCGAAGAACAAAGAAATCTGCGCGAAGAATACGATTCATATGACCGGTATGCTGAATATTTGGCTGTATTTCATAATGGCAAGATAGTTGGCACATATCGGATTATTGATCGTAATAATGCCGAAAAAATGGGTGGCTTTTATACCGAAACAGAATTTAATATATCAAAGATAAAAAAAGTCGACGGTAATATTGCGGAAATGTCACGTGCATGTGTTAATCGTGAATATCGTGATAATGCGCTGGTTATGCGTATGTTGTGGGCTGGATTGGGTGAATATGTCATGCGCCGCAAAATAACAATATTGTTTGGTGTTGCGTCATGGGTGGGGATAAAGCCTGTTGAATCGGCCCAGGCCATATCATATTTATACTATAATCATTTATCGCCCATGGGGTTGCGTGCAACGGTGTTAAGTGAAAATTTTGCTGATGGTGTAAATCCAAAACTGTCGCGTATGAATATATTACCCCGTGAATTTGTTGATGAAACAGATGCGCGCAAACAAATGACACCATTGATAAAGGGCTATTTACGTTTGGGTGCAACATTTGGGCGTGGTGTATTCATAGATAAACCATTCAACACGTACGATGTGTTTGTTATGGTTCAAACTAAAAAAATAGATGCTGCGTATCAGAAACATTTCCTGGGCCGTGCAAATGCATTGGAACATTTGGATGTTCGTGACAATGCGTTAAAGACGGTTGGAAAAATAATGCTGCTGCCTGTGACAGGGTCGTTTAAGGTTGTGCGTGCGTTTGTTGAATTTTTGTTACGCGAAGATGCCGCCGATGCAGAATATATTGATGATTCCAAGGACAGTGACGGGGACGGTGAACAATGACGCGTGTCAGACGGCAAAATTTTTTTAATACGGTTGGTGCATGCCTGAAATTTACGCTGTTTTGGCTGTTGGTTGCGATACAGTTACCGATTTTGGTGTTTTTGCCACGTGGTGCGACATCGGTGAAATATATGCGCTTTTTTATGCGGATATTGCTGTATGTGGTTGGTATTCGCGTGCGTGTTCATGGTGAATTATCCAATCACAGACCATTATTGGTTATATCTAATCATATATCTATTTTTGAAATTGCGACATTTCCGGTTGCATTTGGTGGCAGTTTTATTGCCAAACAGGAAATGGAATCATGGCCATTGGTTGGATGGGTCGCGCGTAAATTCGGGGTTGTATTTATTGACCGTCGTCCGTCCCATGCAATGGACGCGTTGGCCCGTGTTCAGCAAACGGTTGCGAACGTTTCATATCCAATATTTTTATTCCCCGAAGGTACCACAACAAATGGTGCATATGTAAAACCGTTTAAAAGTACGCTGTTCAATTTTATTGAAAATTCAAATGTTGTTGTACAGCCAATGGTTATGAATTATCGTTTTCGTGACGGTACGCCAATCAGCGACACAGATATGGCACAACATTTTGCCTATTTTGATAATGCAAAGCAAGATATGGGGCCAAAATGTTCACGTGAACGCAGTGCATTCGGCCAGGTGTTTCACATCATGATGCTGGGTGGATTTATGGTGGAATTAACAGTGTTGCCGCCACCGCCCCTGGCGGGCATGGACAGAAAGCAGATTGCGGAAACACTGCATAAAACAGTTTCTGAAAAATATATGGAATTAAAAGATAAGAAATCTAGTTAAGAAAGAGAATTTATAATGAAAACAGCAATTACACCGACACGTGCGGAAAATTTTAGTGAATGGTATCAAAATTTAATAACTGCGGCGGATTTGGCGGAAAATGCGCCTGTGCGTGGATGTATGACAATAAAGCCGTATGGTTGGGCAATATGGGAATTGATGCGTGATGAAATGGATAAACGTATCAAGGCATGTGGCGTTCAAAATGCGCAATTTCCATTGTTAATACCGATTAACTTTTTTAATCGTGAAGCGGAACATGTTGCTGGCTTTGCCAAAGAGGCCGCCGTTGTAACCCATTATCGTTTAAAAATGATTGACGGCACGTTGCAACCGGACCCAGATTCTAAATTAACTGAACCATATATCATTCGTCCGACATCAGAAACCATTATTGGTGATGCCATGTCACGTTGGGTTCAGTCATATCGTGATTTGCCATTGAAATTGAATCAATGGGTAAACGTGATGCGCTGGGAAATGCGTCCGCGCTTGTTCCTGCGAACATCTGAATTTTATTGGCAAGAGGGCCATAATGCATTCGCCACGCACGATGATGCAAACGCAGACGCACGCAAAATGCACCAGGTTTATGGTGATTATATGCGTGAAGTATTGGCCATACCGTCAATTATGGGTGAAAAAACACCCGAAGAACGATTTGCCGGTGCCGATCATACATATACATTGGAACATATTATGCAGGACGGGCGCGCTTTACAGGCCGGCACATCGCATGACCTGGGCCAGCATTTTTCAAAATCATTTGGTATTCAGTTTTTGGATACAGATGGCGTGTTAAAGCATGCGTGGACAACATCGTGGGGTGTGTCCACCCGCATGATGGGCAGTTTGTTTATGACGCATTCTGACGACGATGGGCTGGTTTTGCCGCCCGCCATTGCCCCGTATCAGGTTGTAATCATTCCAATTACCCGCGAAGAAACATTGAATACATTAAACACATATGCGGAACAACTGGGCGCGCAATTGCGCAATGCTGGTATCCGTGTGTTGGTTGATACATCTGATATGCGTGCACCCGATAAAATGTGGAAATGGATTAAGCGTGGTGTGCCATTACGTGTTGAAATTGGCGCGCGTGAAATGGATGAAAACAACATAACCGTCACACGTCGTGATTTGGGCAAATCGTCGCGGCAAACAATGACGATTGACGCATTTGTGGCGGACGTTAAAAATATGTTGGAACAAATCCAGCACGATATGTATGACGCGGTTGTTCGTCGTAATGAAACAATGATTCACAATGTCGCGGATTTAAGCGCACTGGAATCGGCGTTATCAGACGGCAAGATTGGATTTTTCCGTATCAAATACGATTTGACGCAAAATGAGAAATTCGATGAATTGATGGAAACGTACAAGATATCGCGCCGCTGTCTGGACGACAACGACCCGACATATGTATACGTTGCAAAATCGTATTAAAAAAATCCCGCATAAAGCGGGATTTTTTATGCTATAATATAAACAGTGATATAAAGGACTAAATAATATGAAGATAGCAATAATTGGTGTTGGTACGGTTGGTTCTGCTGTGGCAACGGCGGTAAAAAATACAGGTTTCGTTCATGAAATTGTTTTATTTGACCGGGACGGCATTCGTGCACGTGCTGCGGCGGATGATTTGGGGCATGCGGCCAGTTTTAGTTTTGATGTAAAAATTACCGCGGTCAGTAATTATCGTGGCATACGTGGCAGTGATATCGTCATTATTGCTGCGGGTGCAAATCAGCGGCCCGGTGAAACACGAATGGATTTGTTAAATAAAAATGCAATGGTAATTGCGGATATTATTCCGCGTGTTATGGCAAATGTTGATTCCAAGAATGTAAAAATAATTATATTAACAAACCCATTGGATGTAATGGTTATGTTGGCGCACAAATTGTCAAAATTACCGGCGGGGCGTGTTATTGGTACTGGGACGATGCTGGATTCTGCGCGTCTGCGTACAATATTGTCGCGTCAGTTCAGTATATCGACGCAATCGATAAACGCATACGTTTTGGGTGAACATGGTGACAGCAGTGTTGTTAATTGGACATCTGCCACTGTGGGGGCGTTGCAATTGGATGATTTTTGCAGACAGATAAAAATATCATTACCGCAAACGACGCGTAACACAATTGAACATCGTGTGCGTAATGCCGCGTACGAAATAATTCGTGGACGTGGTGCAACGTGGGATGGCATAGGGGCCGCAGCGGCGGATTTATTGCGTTGCATAATAAATGATGAACGCAGAATATTAACCGTCAGTTGTGTTTCCGGCACAGGAAATGATGCTGTTGCAATGTCTTTGCCCCGCGTTGTTGGTGCAAATGGCGTTGTTGCCACATTGCGGCCAAAAATGTCATCATCAGAATCGGCGGCATTACGTCGCAGTGGAAAAATCATTCGTAAAAATTACGATTCGATTGCATAAAATTTACGGACAACAATCCGATTTATACAGCATTGGCCCCCATGATATAATAATATTATGGGGGCTTTTAATATGTCGGACGAAACAATCACATACGATATTTTTCCAAATGGTTTGGGGTTTTACGCGAACTGTGACGGGCGTCATGTTGGTGAAATAACATTTGTACGTGTTGGGGCGGATAAAATGATAATAGATTATACCGCTGTTTCGGATAAGTATAAAAATCAAAATGTCGGATTAAATTTGGTCAGATGTGCGGCCGACCTGGCCCGGAATCAGCACCGCAAAGTTATTACATTGTGTCCATTTGCAACCGCGATGTTCAGTCGTTATCCAGAATTCGATGATGTTCGTTTTTTGCATGCGCGATAAACGTATTTTCAGACTTGAACATATTTTTATTTTTTACTAGTATTTCCCACAAGTAAAAGGAAGGTGCATAATGTCGCGCAAATTACGTGTTTGGTTGATATTTTTAATTTTCTTAAATGGATATATCAGTTTGTCATTTGAATTGGTTGTGTTGCGCCAATTGGGATTTTGGGTTGGGTCCAGTGCTGTAATAACCAGTATTATTATGGGGACATTTTTGGGATTTATGTCACTGGGGTATTTTCTGGGGTCGTCTGAACGTATAAAAAATAATCGTATCAGAACAATTTTAAGTATCAGTTTTATTATAATTGCGCTGTTTGCGTTTTTTGCATCCAGTTTTCCGTTAATTACTGAATATTTTGTACACTTGTATCGTTGGGGCATAACATCCAGTGTATTACAGACATTTATATTTTCATTTTTATTGTTATCCGTCGGGCCGTTTTTATTTGGATTCAATACAACATTGTTGTCACGGTGCCTGCATCGATACAATACAAATTATACCGGCAATATCATGGCGTGGGACACGATTGGTTCTGTATTAGGTTCATTGTTAACAACATTGATTTTAATGCCGTTTATTGGCGTTAATTATACGGTAATTTTAATTGTGGTGTTGGCGGTATTTGCTGCAATTGTAACGCGTCCAAAATGGTGGGTTATATTGTTGTGCGTTGCCTTGTTAATACCGACGGCATTGGTAAACAGTAACACGTTTCAGCGCAACAAGTATGGTATTCTGGTCAACAATGCTAATTCCACGATTTCTGTTTCCCAGTATGCGAATGGTTTGCGTATTTTATATATGAATGGTTTGCCTATGTCGACATACAATCCGCGTACTGGCCAAAATGCTGAATATATAGATTATCTGAATTCGCATTTTATTTATAATATACCACATGATACCCCGCGCAAGATTTTAGTTTTAGGTGCTGGTGGATTTACGGCTGGTTTAAATGATTTCTATAACGAATATACGTTTGTGGATATTGAACATACGTTACAGGAAATATCAGAAAAATATTTTCTGGGGGAAAAATTGCCGGAAAATAAAAAGTTTATTGTCCAGGATGCCAGTCAGTATTTAAAAAATACAGATGAATTATACGACATGATAATACTGGACGTGTATTCTAATTCGTTTCAGGTCCCCGAAGGATTTATAACCGCTGAATTTATGGAACGTGTAAAATCCCGTGTTGCCCCAGACGGAATATTGATTATGAATATAATTGCCAGTCAATCATTTCGTGATAAATATTCCCAGGTTTTTGATAATACATTTCATGCCGTATTCCCACAAAATACCACGCGCCAGGTTATCGGATATGCCAATCCATATTCGGAAAACGATGTCGCAAATATTTTATACGTATGGTATAACCGTGATGCCGACAATCGAATTTATACAATAAACAAAACGCCGGTAATATATGACAGACATGTAAAGTAAGCACAAAGTGTTAACTTATAATATCAAACAGGTTTGTTGATTCAAAAAAACTTAACAACACCAACAGGTCATAAATAGGTATTTCACAATTACCGGCTTCATACTCTTGTAATTTATGCATTGTGATGCCGGTTTCTTTTTGAACCTGTTGTGGGGATATATTGCAATCAGTTCTTACTTTATTCAATACCTGACCCAGTTTTTGATAATAAATTTCTTTGGATGGTATGGTATCTGTTTTTACAGTGAAAATATCATACAATTCATTTTGGGTCATAATCTCTCTCCATCATAAAAGATAAAAATACCACCAACTTTTTGGGTTGGGGTGGATGTCTTTTTGTGTAATCACACCCGCACAGGTCACCCAATGCAAATGATATTATATATCGTCATTTCCACATTTTCCACAGGATTATATACCGTCGCGATTATGTGCATAAAAAATGGGGCATTGGCCCCATTTTTTATTGCTGCATGTTTTCGCGAACAAAATCCCAATTTATCAGATGGGATAAAAACGCATCTATGAAATCAGCCCGGCGATTTTGATAATCCAGATAATAAGCGTGTTCCCAAACATCCAATGCCATCAGTGGTTTTATTCCATGTGCAATTGGGGTATCTGCGTTTGCCGTTGTCATTATTTTGATTTGACCATTATCGCGCACCAACCACGCCCAACCGCTGCCGAAAACACTGGCGGCTGCGGCCTTGAATTCTGTAATAAATTTGTTGGCATCACCGAACGCGTCCGCAATTTCATCTGGTACGTTACCGCCCCCATTTACAGTCATGCATTTAAAAAAGAAATCATGATTAAACACCTGGGCCGCATTATTGAAAATTTTTTTTGCGTTATTATCGGCCACGGACTTAATAATTATATCATACAATGGCATATCGGCATATTCAGTACCCGCCGACAAATCGTTTAAATTTTTTATATATGTTGCCAAATGTTTGCCATGGTGGCAATTCAAAGTTTCCGCAGACATATATGGTTCCAACGCCGATACTGAAAATTGTAATGGAAATTGATTCAAAGAATACATATTAATTTTCCCCTTTGTTTTATATAATTACCTGGTTTACATTTGTATTTTGCATTCAGCAAATAAAAACTCAACAGAAAAATTTTCCGCCCAGATTGTTAAAAATGGCTTGCACCGATGCGAATGGATTTTTATAATCCAATTCAAGACAAAGGAGAAATTATGAAAAAGTTATCCATTTTTTCCGCATTAATTGGGTTGTTTTTTTGCGGTGCTGCATCTGCGGCAGATATAACATTATATTATTCGCCATTTTGCCCGCATTGTCATCATGCACGCGATTTTTTTGTGAATCGTATTGTATATGAATATCCGAAATTGCGTGTTGTTCAGGTAAATGTCACGGACCAGGCAAATTTACCAAAATTTCAGGATGTATTGGAAAAATGCGGATATGAAAGTGGCGGTGTGCCGGTAATTGTGGTCGGCGACAAATGTTTCCAGGGCTATGCCGATTTTATGCAACAGGAATTGCGTGACGCAGTGGAAGCAGACCTGTCTGATGCCGACAAACAACAGGCCGCTGAAAACAAAAAAATGCTAGAAGAAAATCCGGACGATTTTAAGGCAAAACATTCAGACCGTCAACAGGCGATAACTGAATATAATGCGGCGGCTGCCGCTGCCCAGGCTGCGGCCGATGAAAAAAAAAATAACAGTGCTTCACCGGTTTATTTCTATGTATTGTTAATAGTATTGGTCGCGGCATTGGCATTTGTACTGGTCAAAAAAGATAAAAAGAAAAAATAAAATCTTTTAATCTTTGAACATAGTATTGGGATTTGCCGATGTTTGATTTGACTACTTTGGATTACATTTATGTGGGTGTTTTGATTGCATCCACAATTTGGGCGACAATTCGTGGCGGTATATTTGAAACCGTCGCGACATTGTCGTGGGTAATTGCGGCATTTGCTGCGCGATTTATTTCCCCCCTGCTGGACAAGTTATTACAGGGTTGGTTTGATTTGTCCGCATCCACTGTTGGTACACTGGTTGCATCGTATTTTATTGTTTTCTTTGTGATATTGATGTTGGTTGGATTTTTTAATCAACGTCTGCGCGAAAAAATACAAAACAGTATTATGAATGTAACCGACAGAACGTTGGGAATCATATTCGGCATAATTCGTGGAATTGTTATAATGGGTATCGTTTATTGGTGCGCGCTGTGGTATTATTCTGATGCGCCACGTTTGGCACCATGGGTTGAAAATGCCAGAACGCGCCCGATTATGCAATTAACTGCGGTTAAATTGGATGAATGGTTTTTCCCCGGCCCCGGCAGTAAATTGTTGGCACGTGATATGACCGGCACCCAGGCCAGCCAGGAAATATTTGAAAATCTGATTAATCCCGCTGTATCCAAGGCCACTGGTACAGAATCTGATTCCGCGGGTTCTGCGGGTGAAACAGGATACAAATCATCGGAACGTTCCGCATTGGAAAAACAGTTGCTGCAAATTGAAAATGCGGCCCTGGCCGAAGAGGAACGCGCCACTGCGGCTGAATCCGATAATGCCGTACAGGAACCTGTTCAAAATGCTACGGATTCCACGGCGGCTGCGACGGCCGCGATGGAAAATGCTGCGGATGATTTTGGCGCGGCGGATGCATCGCCCCAGTATGGCAGTGCGGATGCCCCGGTAACATCTGATTAAAATAATTTTCAATTGAATATCCGCCGCATTTGCGGCGGTTTTTGTTCCTGATGATTTTTTTATTTGTCCCTGTCACAATATTTTCATACAGGGGGAATAAATGAAAAAAACAATATTTACAATTTTAACGATTGTGTTGGTCACCCCAAATGTATGGGCCGCCGATGCAGGGGATACAGCGCGTGGTATTAATCCGGCCGATAATTTGACCAAAATAGAATTATTGCCGCAACTGCGTGCGTTTGGTGATTCGTCAATTACATCGTTAACATTAAAATACGATCATGCAATAAAACGTGTGTTCGGCATTAACGCAGAATTACCAATTTTGCGTTACAGTGGCCGTGGCACATCGGACAATGGCATTGGCGATATGACTGTGCGCGGGCGCGCCCAACATACATGGGGCCGGCATACGTTGATTGGCGCGGCGGAATTTTTATTACCGACCGCAACCGAAGATACCCTGGGGGCCCAACAGTATACATTTGATCCAATTTTGGGGTATGTTTATTCATTTGGACACAATGTGTTCGGCGCATTGGTGGCAAAGCAATTTATTTCATTGCATAACACCGATCCCGACATCGCACCAGATATAAACCAGGGCCAATACAGAATATTATTAGGCTATGCGTCAAACAAAGGATGGTGGATTTTGGCCGATCCCCAGGTTTGGGTAAACTATGAAACCGGTCACCAGGAATTTTCCACAGAATTTGAATTGGGCACCATGTTAAACAAAACAACCGGTGCGTGGATTCGTGCGGGTCATCGCCTGGGTGGAAATTGGCATCGTAATGATTGGATGGTGATGATGGGAATTCGCTTTATCAGTTTTTAGTTGATTGTACGCGGGATTTGTTCCTGATGATTTTATTTATTAAATCAGTAACAATAATATAGTCCAAAGGAGAGAGAAATGTTTCTAAAATCAAAAATTTGTTTAACCGTTCTGACGATATACGAAATCGTCGCTGTTATATTGTTGCATTGCAGTCGCACGTGTGATGCGATGTTTGGCACAATGTTCTGTGATGACCATGTATTTAAATATTTTATTGTATGCTTTGCGGTTCCGGCGTTATTGTTTTTGATATTAATGTGGATTATGGAAATTGTTGAACATGTCCGCCGTCGTCATTCTTTGTTTTATAAAGCCAAACATGCAGTAAAAAATATGGCGTCAAATATTCGTGATCGCGTATCCGAAAGTGTATCCAGTGGCGACATGGAAAAAATGATAGCCGCCGCATTGGTTGTCGGATTAAAGAAATATTCAAACCGTAATCCGCGTGCGCGCAAAATGTTGAACGACATTATGGATGGCCGTTATGGGGATATAGATGTTGAATACGATGAATATGTTCCATACGATGATGACGACGATGATACAGAATACACAGATTACGAACGTGAAAATCAAAATAAAAAATCCCGTCAAAAATCACAATCAAAAAATAATAAAAAGAAGAAATAATACGCTTTCTGCAATCCGCACACTCACAACCGCCCACATGGGCGGTTGTGAGTATATAAATCACTGTACTGTTACGAACTGTTCTTTATAACGTAACATTATGCCTGGTATAATAAAACACCGCCCACATGGGCGGTGTGTTTATCATGGTGCCGGATGTCGGACTTGAACCAACGACCTACTGATTACAAATCAGCCGCTCTACCAGCTGAGCTAATCCGGCAATGTGCTTTACTATACCTTGTTATGTTAAATATTTCAAGTTAAAAAATCATAATTTACTTGCATTATTAAAATATCAGTAAAAAATATAGTTACTATGATAAAATTACCTGAATTATTGGCACCGGCTGGAACATTGGACGCATTTAAAACGGCGATTCTGTATGGGGCGGATGCAATTTACGCCGGATTGCCGGGTTTTTCAATGCGGGCACGCGCAAAAATCACGGTTGACCAGGTGCGGACCGGAATCGATTTAGCACATGCCGCCGGTCGTAAAGTGTACCTGGCGTTTAATTTGTTTGCCCATGAACGCGATTTTGACAATATGCCGCGGGTCGCAGAAGTTATTGAATATTTACGACCAGATGCATTAATTGTCGCGGACCCAGGCGTGATGATGTGGGTGCGTGAAAATTTCCCGGATATGCCAATACACATATCGACCCAGGCAAATATTTGTTCGGCCGAATCTGTCAAATTTTGGCAAAATGCGGGTGCCAGTTTATGTGTATTGGCACGTGAAGTACCGCATTCTGAATTTAAAATAATTCGTGAAAAGTGTCCGGATACAGGATTGGAAATTTTTATTCATGGTGCAATGTGCATGAGTTATTCTGGGCGGTGCCTGTTGTCAAACTTTATTACTGGGCGTCCGGCAAATCGTGGTGCATGTGCGCAATTATGCCGGTGGAAATACGATGTGATTTTGCGTGAACATGAATCGGGCATTGAAATGCCAATTACAGAAGATAATCGTGGCGCGTACATTATGAATTCGCGTGATTTATGTTTAATGCCGCGCCTGCGTGAAGTATTGGAATCGCGTCCTGATTCATTAAAGATAGAGGGCCGCAACCGCAGTGAATATTATGTTGGTTCTGTGGTGCATGCATATCGTTGCGCAATGGATGCATATGCGCGTGATCCAGATAATTTTGATGTTGGGCCATTTATGGAAATGTTAAATCGTTTGGAAACACGTGGTTATACAACGGCGTTTTTTGATGGGCCGGTCGGGCCGGATGCACATAATTATGAAACGGCGCGTTCTGTATCAGATTGGCATGCGGCGGGCGTAATAACGGCCACAGATTCCGACAAAATCATAATGGAATTACGCAATGAAATCATTGCGGGTGATACGATATATTTTATTGTTCCTGGGGATGATAAAGATATACCCATTAAATTGTCGCAAATTATAAATGCAGATACAGGCGCGATACAGCCCAAAATGTCGGCTGGTCAAAATAATTCTGTGATTATACCGCGTGCGTGGTTTGGCGCGGCGGATATAAATAAATTAGTGCCATGTGTTTTTGCATATAAACATAAATAAAAAATCCCGCAAAAATTGCGGGATATTTTATGCGACCATTCCACCATTTTGCTTTTGACGCATTTGCATCAATATCATCATCTGCATTTTTTGTGCGGCGATTTTGATTGCGTCTGATTGTGACACTTGCGATTGCTGGGTGTCTTTTTGTTGTGTTGCTGTATATGCGGCAACGGTGTCATTTAATATTTTTAGCGCATTGGTGGTATTTTGTGCCGTGCGCGCATTCCACTGTTGTTTTTGTTCTGGGGTGGCATCCAACACATCATCGCGATGTTTGTTGGTCATCATAACCTGGGCCCAACGTGCATTATGCGCCGCACAAATTTGACGCATGTACATTGTTGCTGGATTAGACGGTTGTTTTGCGCCCACGAATTGTTTGATTTGTGACAATGCCTTGTACCATGCATTACCCAAATTTCCGCCCCGTATCCAATTTGTAAACGTCAGGTTAAAGAACAAGTTAAAATAAGCATCAGAAATTTTTTTCTTGTCGGCATCTGTCAGTTGTTTGACCGTGCTGTTTTGCGGATTGGCACCTGTAATAATCTGCATATTTTTGTTAAAATCGTCGTTCATGCGAACCCCCTTGGGATTAAAAACCTTGTTCATGATATTATAGGTCGGTTTGCTGATATTACAAGTCATGGTAAATTAGTCTTTGACTTTATTCACATAATATAGCACCCTAAATATGGTTATATCATAAAAACGCACTGTTGCCAATAATGGGCGGGGCGGATATGACCCGCGGTTTTGCCAATAATGGGGGCCGTGTGATTACTTCATCACAATACAAGGAGTTAAATGATGAAAAAAAGTTTAAAATTGGCGGTTGCCGCATCTGTTTTGGCAACACCTGCGATGGCTGCTAATTTGGAAAATCCGTTATACATGCCGACAGCCGGTGAATTTTATTCAAAAACATCAGGCGGATTGATGTTAAAGGTTGCGGACAGTTCCGATGCACATAAAATGAAGGGCCACGATGGCGAAGTTGAATTCCCAATTTGGCGTATTCAGGAAGATTTAGGTATCGGTATCACAGACCGCATTGCAATTCGTGGTGCGTTTGCATACACACACGATGCCGATATTGACCGCAAGGGTATGAATCACGGCCGTTTGGGACTGATTTGGCGTGCGGTTGAAACGTCCGACGATATTGTGTTGGATATCTATGCCGATGCTCACTTGGGCGGTATTAACAAAATGCGTGGTGCATATACCGCGACCGGCTTCCAGTATGACAACTATTCCAACGGTCGTTGGGGTGCGGATGTTGGGGTTCGCTTCGGTAAAACGTGGAGCAAACTGACCACCAGCGCGTTTGTGGAAGTTTTGAAAACATTCGGTAACAGCAACAACGTTATTGATATTGCTGGTTTGAATGCGGAAATGAGCGGAATGTTGGCATTGGCGGGCATTCCATCTGAAATTTCCGTTGATTTGAAATCCACAACAGAAATTAATTTTGGCCTGAACGCGTTTTATCAGTTCAATGACACTTGGTCAATGGGCGCAGGCTTTAAATACAATCATCATGCTGATAATGGTGTAAAAAGTCTGGCAACAGAAGTTCCTGCTGCTGCTAATCCAATTGTACAGGGAATTGTTGGCCCATTATCCGATATGAACGACGGATTTGATGAATATATCGTCAATTTGTCTGTGGCAAATCAGTTGACCGATAATGTCCAGGTTGCCCTGTACGGTGAATACACATTTGACACCGCACATGCGAATTCGCAAAACGGCACAGATGTCAAGGCCGAAGTTGGTGTTCGCCTGAATTTAGCGTTTTAAACCAAATACAGCAAATTAACATATATTGGACAATTACCCCGCTGGATACGGCGGGGTATTTTATTAATTTTTTGAAATAAACTAAATACTTTTATCAGAATTATTTTTATGATATAATGGACTAAAAGGAAAATGGAAAGGCAATGAAAAAAGTCGGCTTTCTTGCGGCGTTGACGGGTGTTTTGTTCGGGGTGTCCCACGGGGCAAATGCCACGGTTTATCCGGTATACAGCGGATATCAGGGTACAAATGCCGCGGGCCAGGTTGTTATGTTGCCAACGACCAGTGGAACGATTGTCCAAACAACAAATCCGAATGTGGCCAGTAATACGCGTGTAACTGGTTCTTTGCCACGTGTGGGGTCAAATGCGACATCGGTCGCGGGGCGTCAATATTACCAACCATCTGATTTTGATCGCTTGGCAGACAGTGGTTTGTACGTTGGTTTGTCTGTTGGTTATTCGGCCAGTGTCAGTGGTTCAATATTATCTGATTACATGAACGAAGAATTGGGGCAATTTGTCCCTGGTGCTTTTCAAGAGGCTGACTTTGACACCGATACCGTAATACCGTTACAGTTATCAGTTGGTGCGTCGATAAATAATGATTTGCGTGTTGATTTTGGTTATTTGCGCTATTCCGGCATTGCGTACCCCAGTGTTGTGCAATCTGCGGACGGCATTGGCGGATATGTAGAGGCAACTGTCGACGGTGGCGCGATTACATCAAATGCAACCATGTTGAATTTATATTATAACATAGATTCATACACTGGATATCTGGCGGGCGGAATGTTGCGTCCATATATTGGTGTTGGTGTTGGTATTGCATTAAACACAATTGCTGATTACGTTGTATATGATGATACGTTTTATTCTGAAATGGAACCCAGTGTTGCGGGGCCTGGCGATTTAACCGGGATTTCTGATGTTTATGCGTATCATAACGGTGGCACATCCGAAGAATTTGCCTTTATGTTCGAAGGTGGTCTGACCACGGAAATGGATGGCGGGATAAAAATTGATTTCTTTGTCAGATATACTAATTTGGGCAAGGTCAGAACATCTGGCAGTATTATCGTTTCGCAAACAGAATGGTTGGGCGACGGCGCGGGCAGTGAATATCCAGCCCCATACGACAGTGTATATCATTACACAAACTGGTATGAAAGTGGCCGTTTAAGCATGATTGACCTGGGGTTGCGTTTAAGATTGCAGTTCTGATGACGAATTTTGGGGGCGGTGTGCGGATTTTATCAGCACACAAGTGGGGTAAATTCGATGAAATCAAAGCGTTCTATTATACACTATTCTTTATTTGTTGCGTTGTTGGGGTCGATTGCAATTCCGGCCAATGGTGCAATGCGCGTTGGTAATCATTCGCGCAGTTATGCGGCGGCATATCAACAGGTAAATGCCATGCGCAATCCGGCACCCGCGGTTGTTGCACAACAAACGGCGACGAATGCGGTTCAACCCGTAAATGATGCATCGACAATAAATCAAAATATTGGTGTACAAACGTCCGGCGTGTCTGCAAATGACGCCATGATGACACAGTGTTCAATGATTTATCCAAATGGTGAATTTTTATGGGATTCCCCAACAATTGGCAGTGGTGTTGGTGGGGCGGAAACATGTGTTGCAGTTGTTGAATTGCGTGGATACCAGGCCGGTCCCGACGGCAGTGATGTTGTTTTGGCGCGTGCTAATTTGGCGGCTGGGGATACGGTAACGTGTAATATAAGTTCTTTCCCTGATGCGACAATGAATGAATCCGCCGTATCTGAATTTGTTTTTCCTGCGGATGCCGCGCCGACCATGGATGATGTTATCCAGCAAATGAATCGTGAACAAAAACAAAATGCGGGATTTAAAATTGCTGCTGGTGCCATAATTGGTGGACTGGGCGGTAATATGGCCGGTGAAAATGATGTTGGAAATGACGCATTGTTGGGTACGGACAAGGGTAAAATTCAGGGGACTGTTATTGGCGCATTGTCTGGCGCGGCATTGGCCGCGGGCAGTACATATGCCGGCAAAGTTGCTGGTGATACCATTTTGTCCGCGGGGGTAAATGCCGCGGCTGGTGGGGTTGTGGGTAATATGGCATCTACTGGGGAATCGGTGTTACGCATTGAAAAATGCACATTGCCGTCATCATCCGATGGCACGGGAACGCGTGACACAACGTGTTTATGGGGGGCATTAATTACCGCGAATCCATTGGGTGCCGATTCCACTGCGTTTTATAATATTGAAACTGGTGCCACATACGTATGTGATGCCAATATGGGCAATTGTAAAAACGTGGATTTGGTATCAGTTGTCCTGACCGCCTTCAAAGACAAAGATGTCAGTGATTTGGATTCAGCAACAATACAGAACGCAGTTTTACAGGACTCTTCGTTGCAATACTATATATCATCTGCTGATAACAGCGAAATTAAAATGGTTTCGGCCAGTGGTTCGGATTCTGCATCTGGTGATGGGACGCGTGGCGTATTTACAAAAATTCAATCGGCTGGTACAATTGACAGACAAATTGCTGCAATGGTTGAAATGAAAGATGGTGCATTTGGTAAAACGCGTGACGATTGGAATGAATGGCGTCGTTCCAACACAAATGTAACGATTTACGGTCGAACAGGTACGGGTACAGGGTATGTATTGTCGGATGACATGAATGCGAATATTAAAAATTTCTATCCCATGTATCTGGATGCGGAAAGTGGTTCCCTGATTGATTTGAATAACAAAGCGCGCCTGAAAAGTACCCTGGTTGGTGCGGGTGTTGGTGGTGCGTTGGGTGGGTTTGCCGGGTATCAGGGTGCCCAGACAGACGTGCAAAACCGTTGGGTGACGGCTGTGCGTGAATACGAAGATTCTTTGTCCAAGGTATATTGTGCCACCGGGAACAGATATCTAAGTGCATATAACGACACCGTGTTTATTCCGGCAATGACAACAACAACGGATACTGTGACTGAATAAAAAAACGCCCAAATGGGCGTTTTTTTATTTTTCGTTTTTGGTAATTATTTCCATGACACGTTGCGGAACATCAGATACAGCAACGCGTTCCTGCTGCATAGAATCACGGTAACGCAGGGTTACGGTATTATCTTCCATTGTTTGGTGATCGACGGTTATGCATACAGGTGTTCCGATTTCATCATGCCGACGATAATTTTTACCAATATTACCAGAATTTTCCAATTCAATTCGCCCAATATTTAATTTACGTAAATCATTTTCAATATTGTTCGCGATTGTTATCAGTTCCGGTACATTGCGGGCCAGCGGGATAACCGCCGCCTTTACCGGGGCCAGGGCAGGTTTCAATTTTAACACCACGCGTGATTTGCCGTCTGGTAATTGTTCTTCGGTATATGCGTCCAGCATTACGGCAAACATAGCACGATTAACCCCCATTGCCGTTTCGATAACAAACGGGATAAAACTTTCCCCTGTTTGTGGGTCACTGTACGCCAATTTTGCCGTACTGTCGTGGTTTTCAATAACGTGTGCCTGAATTTTGAATTCGTCCTGTGATTTAGTATGTGACCCCAGGTCAAAATCCTGGCGATTATGAATACCTTCGACTTCGTCAAATCCATCTGGGAATTCATATTCGATATCACCGGCGGCCTTGGCATAATGGGCCAACTTTTCATGTGGGGTAAAGCGTAACTTGTCGGCGGGTATACCCAACGTATCAATCCACCATGCCATACGAATTTGCTTCCACATTTCGAAATACTTTTCATCGTCGGCCGGATTGACAAAGTATTGCATTTCAGCCTGTTCAAATTCACGCATACGGAAAACAAATCCACGCGGTGAAATTTCATTACGGAAAGCCTTGCCAATTTGGGCAATTCCGAATGGTAATTTATGTGGACGTGCATCCATAACATTTTTGAAATTAACATATGTTGTGGTGGCTGTTTCAGGACGCAGATATGCATTTATAGTGCCGTCTGCTGTTGCGCCAATGGATAATCCCATCATTAATTGGTACGCCCGTGGCGGGGTTAAATCAGTACTGCCACAATTGTCGCATTTTGTTTGGTCGCGCATTTTATCCTGGCGCATGCGGGCGCCACATTTTTTGCATTCAACCAACGGATCAGAAAAACTGCTTTCATGACCTGAATACTTCCACATTAAACGATTTGTAATTACTGCCGCATCCATGCCCTCTATATCATTACGGGAATAAATCATGGCATTCCACCACGCATTGCGGATGTTTTTCATTAATTCAATACCGTACGGACCATAATCATACGCGCCACCCAATCCGCCATATATTTCAGAACCTGTGAAAATAAAACCACGTCGTTTACATAATGCGATAATATCATTTACTGTTTTTGCTGGCATTTTTATCCCCTAGAATTATACCGATTTATTGTTATACAGAAATTACATGTTTGCAACTGTTTTTGAAACAAAAACGGGGGCAGTTGCCCCCGTTTGTTTGATATTGTTGTTATTTTGCATCTGGGGCAATTGCGGCCACTGGGCATACAGACGCACATGTACCGCATGAAATGCACTTTGCGGGATCAATAACACATTTTCCATCCGGGGATGTGGAAATAGCCATAACAGGGCACATTCCCATGCATGTATGACATCCTATACATTTTGCAGGATCTATTTTATAAGCCATTTTATAACTCCATTTATTTTAGTTTATGTTTAATTTCTGTTCAGCAAATTTAACAGATATTGGAACATCGCGATAAAGGATATGTACAGATGCAATGCACCCAACACAGCCAATTGATTTTTTTGTGTGCCGTCACCACCCAACACGGCGTATGCACGTTTCAGGTTTTGCATATCATACGCTGTAAACAATGCGAATACTAATATGCCTATAAAGCAAACGATTGTACCGAATGTACCGCCAACTATTTCCGGCCATATAAAAGATGCCAATCCAACCAGAATCAGGCCAATCATTCCCATAAACAGGAATATCCCCAGGAAAGACAAATCTTTGACCGTTTTATACCCGAATAAAGCCATGCACGCGAACATTACAGCGGCAATCATGAACGCCGCCACAATGGTCCATGGATTTTGCACAACGGCCACCAACAACAGCGGCGTCATTACAATCCCAGTCAGTATCGCATACAGGAACAACATCAGCGCACCAGTTGATGGTTTAAAACTGAACGCGCGAACCTGGGCCCAAATGGCCAACGCCAATCCGCCAAATAACAGTATATAATATACCGCAGACAGACCAGTTTGTGTGAACAGTATTGTCCACAGTGGTGTTGCCATTGTTGCCCATGCCGCCAATGCGGTTACAGCCACCGCACCAAACATCAGTGCGAAAATTCGTTTCAAGTATAATTCAATCCCACCGCCAGATTTCACGTTTGTCGGTCTGTCGGGTGATTTTGTTTTTAATGCAACATTACGTATTGCCATTTTTTTCTCCTTGTTAGTTACATTAATATATAATACAATGCATGCGATAATTCAAGTAAAACAACGGGGGATAAATAATGCCTACTAAATATTGTTCTGAACGTCATGGCCGTACACTGCGCAATGGCCAGAAAGAAAACATGATACATCAAACGCCGGCGGAAAAGCGTACGTTTTTGACATCTGAATTAAAACGTTTAACGGCTGAATTGAATAATGAAACAGACGCCAAAAGACAGGCGAAAATTCGTGAAATAATATCAAACGTAAACCATACACTTACCACTATCCAAGACAGATAAGTCATGGCGATAACTATCAATCCGATTTCGCCGGTTGCATTTTCCGTGTTTGGATTGGATGTGCGTTGGTATGCATTGGCGTACGTTGCGGCGTTTGTAATCGGCTATTTTATGCTGCGTCATTTTGTTCGTCGCCCCGACAGTCAAATTTCGTTGGACAAACGCCAATTGGACGATTTGTTAACTGCGATTATATTGGGTGTAATAATTGGCGGTCGATTGGGATACGTGCTGTTTTATAATTTGCCATTTTTTATGGCGCACCCATTGGAAATCTTTGCTGTGTGGCATGGCGGAATGAGTTTCCATGGCGGTCTGGTTGGGGTTATTGTTGCGGTATTCTGGTTTGCGCGTAATCAAATAAAGCGCAATCAAATCAAGGGCAGTGTGTATAATACTGCGTTTAACATTCTGGATATTTTGGCAGTAATTGCACCTGTTGGTCTGTTTTTTGGACGCATTGCTAATTTTATTAATATGGAGGTTATGGGTCGTCCCACCGATGTCCCGTGGGCGGTTGTTTTTAGTGGTCAAACCAGCATTCCCCGCCACCCCAGCCCTTTGTACGAGGCCACAACCGAAGGCATATTGTTATTCGTTATAATGTATTGCCTGTATCGGTTTACAAAACTGCGTAAATATCCTGGTGCGCTGGGCGGAATGTTGGGGATGCTGTACGCGGTATTTCGTATATTCTGTGAACAGTTTCGTGCCCCAGATGCACAAATCGGATTTTTAACAAATTGGGGATTAACAATGGGCCAGTTGCTGTCCGCGATAATGTTTGTTGCGGGCGCGATAATATTTGCCACCGCATTCAGAAAAAAAACAAAATAAAAATGCCGGTTTTTTTCCGGCATTTTATTTAGCGCATTTTTTGCAAATACCAATCAACTGTTTTAACGATGCCACGGTCAAATGTTTCCGATGCGCGCCACCCCAGTTCGCGTTCTATTTTACCCGCATTGATGGCGTATCGTAAATCATGACCCGGCCGATCGGCCACAAACGTTATCAGGTCGGAATGTTTGCCCGATTTGCGTGGCATGCGCTGGTCCATTATGGAACATATCTTGTTCACAATCTGCATATTTGTGCGTTCGTTGTGACCACCTATGTTATATGTTTGACCCGCACGCCCGTTGTGGAAAATTAAATCTATTGCGTGCACGTGATCCATAACGTATAACCAATCGCGTACATTTTCCCCACGCCCGTAAATCGGAATTGGTTGCCAGTTTACACAGTTCTGAATAATTTTTGGAATCAGTTTTTCTGGGTGCTGTTTCGGACCATAGTTGTTGGAACAGTTGGAAACAGTCGTGTTTAACCCAAAAGTACGATGCCATGCACTGACCAGATGATCTGATGATGCCTTGGACGCGGAATAAGGACTGCTGGGGTCATATGGTGTTGTTTCACTGAATAAACCGGTTGGCCCCAGTGCACCATAAACTTCATCTGTGGAAATATGATGAAAACGGTCTGTTTCGTGACCTGCCTTTACACGGCCGGGCGCATCCATCCATTTGTTACGTGCGGCTTCTAATAAATTAGCAGTGCCAACAATGTTTGTGTTTATAAATGCACGTGGGCCTGTTATGGAATTGTCAACATGACTTTCGGCGGCAAAGTGAATAACGCCACGAATATCACAATCGCGAAAGATTGCATCAACTAAATTTGTATCGCATATATCGCCATGAATAAATTGATAGTTGGGCATATTTTTGCATTCTGCTAAATTTTCTGGATTTGCTGCATATGTCAACTTGTCCAATACGATTACGTTGTATATTGGATATTTTTTTGCGAAATATGGGACGAAATTAGAACCGATAAATCCGGCGCCCCCAGTGACCAGAATAGATTTTACCATGTATGATGCCCTTTTATGTTACCTCTCTGTGGATAATGATAACATGCGCGTTCGGGTTCGCAAGTATAATAATCGGCGTAACAGATAAATTGACAATCCGATTTAGACACTGTATAATAGCCAAAGTTTTCAACCCACGCCGTGGGTGCGGGCAGCGAACAAAACCACAGGTTTGAAAGACCGGCGGTATAAAAGTTTAGGATGGGTGGCAGAGCGGTCGATTGCGACGGTCTTGCATACGAGTCAGCGAGACAAGCATCAGCGCAGTCGAGTGCGAACGAGTGGTGAGCAGCACCGTCAGGTGCGAACAGCGAACAAAACCGTAGGTTTGAAAGACCGGCGGAAAACAGTTTCGGATGGGTGGTAGCCGCGGTCGATTGCGACGGTCTTGCATACGAGTCAGCGAGACAAGCATCAGCGCAGTCGAGTGCGAACGAGTGGTGAGCAGCACCGTCAGGTGCGAACAGCGAACAAAACCGTAGGTTTGAAAGACCGGCGGAAAAAAGTTTAGGATGGGTGGCAGAGCGGTCGATTGCGACGGTCTTGAAAACCGTTGTGGGGGCAACTCCACCGGGGGTTCGAATCCCTCCCCATCCGCCAGAAAATAAACACGCCCCAGTGGGGCGTTTTATTTTATGGATCGGTGGGGCGGATGAGAACCCCTAGGTTCGACAACAAGTAGATTTGACCAGTGCAACGCAGTCAAATCGTCACGGTTGCCCCGCAGCCGATGCGTAAGCATCGTGCGAGGGAATCCCTCCCCATCCGCCATAAAATAAACACGCCCCAGCGGGGCGTTTTATTTTATGGATCGGTGGGGCGGATGAGAACCCCTAGGTTCGACAACAAGTAGATTTGACCAGTGCAACGCAGTCAAATCGTCACGGTTGCCCCGCAGCCGATGCGTAAGCATCGTGCGAGGGAATCCCTCCCCATCCGCCATAAAATAAACACGCCCCAGCGGGGCGTTTTATTTTATGGATCGGTGGGGCGGATGAGAACCCCTAGGTTCGACAACAAGTAGATTTGACCAGTGCAACGCAGTCAAATCGTCACGGTTGCCCCGCAGCCGATGCGTAAGCATCGTGCGAGGGAATCCCTCCCCATCCGCCAGGAATATCTTGTTGAAATTACGTGAAATGTTAATATGTGTCCGCTGTAAAAACAGCGGATTTTAATTTTGATTTTTTATGTAAAATATAGGACACAAAACAGGCATAAATCTGGCTGTTGTGTGGCCAAAAATAAAATGGCAACAGATTGTTGTACAGCAAAGCTATGCGATTGTGGTAATTTATATCTTTTTGTGACTGTGGCAAGCCACATCATTTCAATAGTTCTATAGTTTTGGACGTAATATATTACGCCAAAATTCGCATAGTCAGTAATATTCACCATATTAAAAATAATTGATTTTTTTCTTGGATTATGATATAGTACACCGATGTAACAGAAGGCGGCTTTTCCGCTGTTTTTTATTGCTCCACACGTGTGGGGCTTTTTTATATCAATTAAAATGAAATAAAAATGATAACTATGCCGGCCTTTTTACGGGGTATAGGCCCATACAAATAAACAACATCAATACTTTATCCGGGCGAAATGAAACCGGATGCGACTGCCCTGGAATACGATGTGATTTAATAAAACACAAAGGGCAAATTTGGACGGGGCAAAACCAGAAATACAAGAATAATATGGTGAATACTTTGAAAATCAGTAATAATGGTATAAATATGTTAAAACGCTTTGAAGGCAGTGTTAAAATCGGCGACATGCATATTATTTATGATGATAAAACGGGGAAGCCTGTAAATCCAGACAAAGAATTACCCAACGGCGCAACAATTGGTTATGGTCATTTAATAAAATCTGGTGAAAATTTTAAAAATGGTATAACAGAAAAACAAGCGACCGAAATATTACGCTTGGATATATCAACGGCGGAACGGGCTGTTAAGGATAATATAACTGTCCCGCTATCTCAAAATCAATATGACGCACTGGTATCTTTGGCATATAACATAGGGGCAAAAAACTTTGCTGATTCCACAGTTGTAAAATATGTAAATGATTCAAATTATCATAATTCAAAATACCCAACATTGGAATCCGCATGGAAAGCATGGAATAAATCTGGCGGCAGTGAAATGCCGGGTTTAACCAATCGCAGACACCAAGAATTTAGCCTGTTTAATAATTAAACATTTATTGTTGTGTTGGTAATTCAGAATGCAACGTGCCTTTGCCATTTTGAATAAGGCTTTATTGAGTTTAATCATATTATTTCATTTTCTGTAATGCTTTTTCAACAATCTGCTTTTCTTTGTGTTTCAGGTGCCAATTATCCAGGGCTGTTTGATATAACTTTTGTTTTTGCCGTTCAAATTCATCTGGCATTAAATTGCTTTTAATGGAATTACAAATTTTATGTGCAGGAAATAAATTTGATGCTTCGTCCAGACCCCCGCGGCATCGCGGAATATAATGGTCCAATGACATTTGTTGATTTCCTAAAATAGGTTGACCGCAAATACTGCAATATAATGGTTGAATTGATAATTCTACTTTTAATTTGATTGTAAATTTATGTTTCATTGAAATACGGCTTGGTTGGGTTAATGTTTGTTTTATACATTACAGAAATCAGCAATTTCAATCAACTGATAATAATGTAAAAAATTGTATTTTGCTAAAAAAGTACCTTGCAAAAATATTGTATTTTTGTTTCAATTCAAAATTGTATTGTCAATATACAAATAGTATAAATTATTTTCATTTATATGATTGGATGGGGGATTGATGTTAAGGCTTTTGCGACTTTTAACATGGCGGGATTTAATACTGATTTTTATGTGTCTGTGTTTAATTGTTGCCCAGGTGTGGTTAAGTTTAAAGTTACCTGATTATATGGCGACGATAACCCGCCTGGTTCAAACGCCACACAGTGCCATGCGTGATATATTATATGCGGGTGGCATGATGATGTTGTGCACACTGGGGATATTCGTTATAACGTTTATTACTGGTTTTTTTGTGGCAAAAACTTCATCTGGGTTGGCGATGCGCCTGCGCCGACGCGTGTTTGATAAAACAATGTCGTTTTCAATTGGCGAAATGAATAAATTTTCCACCGCCAGTTTGATAACCCGCACCACCAATGACATAACCCAAATACAAATGTTTTTTATGATGGCGTTAAAGATAGGGATTCGTGCGCCCATCATGGCTGTTTGGGCGGCATTAAAAATGTATGACAAGGGCTGGGAATGGACGGCGGTCACAGGGATTTTTGTGGTTGTATTATTGATGATGATTGGCACAATTTACGCATTGGCAATACCAAAATTTACAATCGTTCAGAAACAGACAGATAATTTAAACCGCGTCACGCGTGAAAATCTGGCTGGGATACGCGTTGTGCACGCATATAATGCAGAAGCGTATCAGGAACGCAAATTCGGGCGTGCGAATGACAAATTGACTAAAACCAGTTTATTTACCCATCGTTTAATGTCTGTTGCAGAACCTGGAACACAGTTTTTATTAACTGGATTGATACTAGCAATTTATTTGGTTGGCGCATACATTATAAATGGTGCGCCCGATGCGGCACGATTGGGATTATTTTCTGATATGATTGTATTTTCATCATACGCGACCCAGGTTATCGCATCATTTATGATATTGACGTTTATTCTGCTGTTTTTATCACGTGCGACGGTATCTGCCCGCCGCATAAACCAGGTTTTAGACGCGCCAATTAACATCATTGACGGTACTGTACGCCATGGTAATGCGCCCAGTGGCACAATAGAATTTCGCGATGTATGTTTTCGTTATCCCGATGCGTCGGCCGACACATTGCATAATATCAGTTTTATTGCGCGCCCTGGTGAAACGGTTGCCATTATTGGTGCCACGGGCAGTGGCAAAAGCACATTGGTAAATTTGGTTCCGCGCTTTTATGATGTGACATCTGGGGCAATTTTGGTTGATGGTGTTGACGTTCGTAATTATACGCAACGTGCGTTGCGGAATCGGTTGGGATATGCATCCCAGCGTGCGGTTATGTTCCGTGGCACAGTGACATCGAACGTTGCGTATGGTGATAATGGCCGTCGTCGGGCAACGCGCGAAATGGTACGTCGTGCTGTAAAAATAGCCCAGGCTAAAAATTTTGTTGAAAAGATGGATGGTAAATATAATGCAAAGATAGCCCAGGGTGGAACAAACCTGTCGGGTGGGCAAAGGCAACGTTTATCCATTGCGCGTGCCGTATGTCGTGCGCCGGAAATATACATTTTTGATGATACTTTTTCTGCATTGGATTACAAAACAGATCGTGCACTGCGGGCTGAATTGCGCCGTAATACTGGTGGTGCAACAACATTGTTGGTGGCCCAGCGTGTTGGCACAATTATGAACGCTGATCAAATCCTGGTTCTGGAAAATGGACGCATAGTTGGCCGTGGAACGCATGATGAATTAATGAAATCGTGTCCTATTTATATAGAAATAGCAAAATCGCAATTGGGAAATGGGGGTGAATAACAATGCCAGATAATATGGTACGGGTGAAAAGTAATACATCCACGGACAAACCGACGCATTTTTGGAAAACGTTGGGTCAGTTGGTTGTATATTGTCGGCGGCACTGGGTGGCGATTACGGTTGCAATATTGTTTTCCATTGCGGGTACGGTATTAACTGTTATTGCACCCGAAAAGTTAAAGGATATAACAAACCTGATTGCAGATGGTCTGCATACCGGCATAGATATGGGGGCTGTTATATGGTTATCGGTTATTGTCGCATTGCTGTACGGTGGCAGTTTTGTTTTTAATTTGATAAAGGGATTAATGTTGGCGGGTGTTGCAGCGCGTGTTTCGCGTTCGTTGCGTGGTGACATTGCACGAAAAATAAATCATCTGCCATTGGGGTATTTTAATTCCAGTACAATTGGTGACACTATGTCACGCGTAACAAACGATGTTGATATAGTATCCCAGGTTTTGGGGCAAAGTTTTGGTTCATTTGTCGCCCAGGTTGTAATGTTTTTCGGTTCAATGATAATGATGTTTTACACGAATTGGATAATGGCACTGGCGGCGATTGGATCGACCGCATTGGGGTTGGTGTTAATGACAGTGATATTATCGCATTCCCAGAAATATTTTATTCGCCAACAACGCGAATTGGGGAATTTGAATGGATATATAGAAGAACGCTATACCGGCCTGAACGTTGTAAAGGCATATAATGCAGAAACGGACACCCGCCGTGAATTTGACAAAATGAATCATGATTTATATGCCAGTGCATGGAAAAGTCAATTTATATCCGGCCTGACGCATCCGTTGATGAATTTTGTTGGTAATTTGGGATATGTTACGGTATGTGTGGTTGGGGCTGTATTGGCATGGAATGGCATAATATCATTTGGCGTAATTGTTGCGTTTATTTTATATGTTGATTTATTTGGTGATGCCGCATCACAGTTTTCATCAATGCTGTCGAATTTGCAGTCTGCTGCTGCGGCCAGTGAACGTGTGTTTGAATTTTTGGCACTGCCATCTGTGCCAAACGATACTGGCAAAGTAATTCCATTGGACCAGGTTCACGGTGATGTGGAATTTCGTCATGTACGCTTTGGCTATGAACCAGACCAGATTGTTATAAAGGATTTTTCTGCGACTGTTCATGCCGGGCAAAAGGTTGCGATTGTTGGTCCCACTGGTGCGGGCAAAACGACACTGGTAAATTTGTTGATGCGATTTTATGATTTAAATGGTGGTGAAATTTTAATAGACGGCGTTCCAACAACCACGTTACGGCGTTCCAATGTTCGTTCTATGTTTTGCATGGTGTTACAGGACACATGGTTATTTCATGGTACAATTCGTGAAAACATTGTTTACGATAAACGCGGTGTTACTGATGATGTTGTTATTGCGGCGGCGCGTGCGGTTGGATTGGATAAATTTATACAAACATTGCCATCTGGGTATAATACTGTGCTGGATGATGCCACAACACTATCAGCCGGCCAGCGTCAGTTATTAACAATTGCACGTGCGATGGTAAAAAATGCACCAATGCTGATTTTGGACGAAGCCACCAGTTCCGTTGACACACGCACAGAAATACAAATTCAGCGTGCAATGGACAAATTAATGCATGGCCGTACCAGTTTTATAATTGCGCATCGTTTGTCGACTATTCGTGATGCAGATTTAATTCTGGTTATGCGCGACGGCAATATTATTGAAACAGGTACGCATGATGAATTAATGGCGCGTGGCGGTTTTTATACAGAATTGTATAACAGCCAGTTTGATAAAATATCATAACAAAAAAAATCGCCCGATTGGGCGATTTTTTATTACATATTGGTCTTAAAGAATGATTCCAGTTTATCGAACGGTATTTTATCAGTGCGGTCATATAAATCTATGTGTTCTGCATCTGGGACAACATACAGTTCCTTTGGCTGATTGGCGGCAGAATACGCGTCTTCGCTGAAAAAGCGCGAATGAGCACGGTCGCCAACGATAAACAATATTGGACGTGGTGAAATTTCATCAATATGCGCCAACAGGTCAAAATTCATCATTGCCAAATTACTGGTTGTGGTAAATCCGCCACGTGCGTTTGGATGAAATCCGCGCGGCACGGCATAGAATCGGAACCATTCGCGCGATGTTTCGTCCATTTCTGGAATTTCATCAATGCTGATTGGCTTTTCTGGGAACGTTGGAATATATTCTGGATAGCCATTTTCTGCATCAACCCAGCGTTGTGCGGAATATTTTTCTTTTGCGGCCTGAATTTGCGCAGCATCCATCCCCAGTCGCGCTGCGACACTCATATCATACATACTGGCTGTGGCGACCGCACGAATACGCGTATCAACCTGGGCTGCGGACAGGGCAAACCCGCCGGAACCGCAAACACCAATCACGCCGATTTTTTCACGGTTCACATATGGCAACATCCCCAGATAGTCCACCGCCGCACTAAAATTTTCAACAAATATATCAGGTGATGAAACATTGCGTGGCGTACCACCTGAATCGCCCATAAACGATTGGTCAAATGTCAAAACGACAAATCCGCGCCCCGCCAGTTCATTGGCATATACACAGGGTGCCTGTTCTTTGACACCGCCATATGGTGCGCCAACAATCAACGCTGGATATGTTTTTGTTTTGTCTATATCGCGCGCAGTGTACAGATTGCCGGCAATTTTCATCCCATATCTGTTTTTATAATGCACACGCTGTACAGTGACATTTTCACTGATTGGTGCGATACATCCGCGCGCGGGTGATTGGCGCGTCACAGACCACGCAACCAGTCCCGCCGCAATCGCCACGATACATAAAACGATTACCGCGATGGTGATTTTATTCATTGTGTCCCCCCTTTTTATTATTGTATGTGCATATTATACAACTTAAAGTCAACTCCAGGTCAAGGATGTTTTTTTTGATAATTTACGTTTTTATTTGACATAATAAATAATATCGGATAGCTTTTATTAGGTATCTATACCTAACAAAATATTATGATAAGGAGAAACAATGAAAAAAACATTGGCATTATTTATGGCCACAGCAATGTTTGCGCCGTCCGCGTTTGCGGCGGAAATCACACCGTATGTTGGTGTCGGTCTGGTTATTGACAAGGCCGGAACATCAGCCAAACGTGTACGGTTTGACCCCAGTCAAATACAGGGACCAGACATGTCAACCATCGGCAATGCGTTTATTCCGAATGCCGGCAGTGACATGGATTTTGACATGGCGTTTGCTGGTGAAATCACAGCGGGTGTAAAAATCGGTAATGTTCGCGCTGAATTGGAGGCCGCAATCCGCAGCGCATCCGAAGATGATTATGAAATATACAATGGTGACATTGTTTCCACAATAATGGGGACATCTCTTCCTGGGATAACATTACCAACTGAAATCGAAACATCAACATCTGTTCGCCACAATTCATATTTATTTAATATGTATTATGATTTCGATTTGGGCGATTCCAATTGGACACCATATATCGGTGCCGGCGTTGGTTTTGGCGTATACAGACAAAAGGCGTCTGTTGAAATCGATGTGGATGATGCCGCATTGGCAGCAATCAGCCAGATTCCAGGCGTATCAGGTATCATATCGCAAATTCCATTCGGCGAAATGGAGGTTGCCAACGATACCCTGTACGAATTTGAATGGCAGGTTGGTATTGGTACCGCATACAATTTCACCGAAAATTGGGCGATGGACATTGGATATCGTTTCAATTCGTCCAACGTTGCCGATGAATTTGTATACGCACACGAAATCAAGGTTGGTGCCCGCTATACTTTTTAAGTATAATCGACCAGATAAAAAATCCCGCAATTGGCGGGATTTTTTAATTGCTCGTTGGTTAGTTACTCATAACTCGATACTCGTTATTTGTTACCCGTGACTCGATACTTGTTATTCGTATCCCCTTTGTCATTGCGAGCGTAGCGCGGCAATCCAGTTTTATTTTGGAAAAGATATTATTTAATTGTAATATATGCGTATGGAAAATAAAAAACGTTGCTTTTGGGTAAATATGAAAAATCCCAGATATGTTAAATATCACGATACTGAATGGGGCGTTCCATCACGTGACGATAACAGGTTATTTGAAATGTTATTGTTGGAAACGTTCCAGGCGGGACTGTCGTGGGAATGCGTATTAAACAAGCGTGATGCGTTTCGTGTCGCATTTGATGATTTTAATGTGTCCAAAATTGCAAATTATGATGACAATAAAATATCAGAATTATGCAATAATCCGGCTATAATTCGTAATCGTCAAAAAATTGTATCTGCCGTCACAAATGCGCGTGTGTTTATCCGTATTGCGGCGGAATATGGAACATTTGCAAAATATATTTGGTCGTGGACAGATAACAAAACTATTCGTGAAACAGGAATTCCAAAATCAGAATTATCGGATAAAATATCGGCGGATTTGCGCCGGCGCGGTATGAAATTCGTGGGCAGTACGACAATATATGCATATCTGCAGGCGGTTGGCATAATCAATTCCCACGATGCGGATTGTTTTTGCTGTAATATATAATTTGTTATCGGTAACTTGTAAAAACTATTCCCGCCAGGTGACGGAATCGAACAATGCGTTTATTGCATTACGCAGGTTTTCATCGTTAAAAAATTGTTCGCGTTGTGCGGATGTTGTGTTATGTGTTGCGTCTTCGAAATGCGGAATATATTTTTGTACTGCAAACTTTTTTACGCCACGATTATGTAAATCGTTTGCTATTTCCATTAAATCCATTTTTGTGACAAATCGCGGGTCACAGGTGATACGAACTTCGAAATCCTTGCCGATGGCCATCCACGTATCCAAGCTGCGAATCATATGGTCGTGGGCAATATTCTGGCCGACCAATTCACCATATTTATCACGTCGTGCCTTGTAATCCAGACCAATCCAGTCAACCACATCAGCGGCACGCGCCAATGTTTCTGGATAAAATCCGTTTGTGTGTAATCCGATTGCGAACCCCAATTCACGTACGCGCCGCATATATTCAATCAGTGCGTCGCCCTGCATCAATGCTTCGCCCCCGGAAAAAACGACGGCTTCTAACTTGCCGACACGACTACGCAGCCAATCAAAAACCTTGTCCGGGTCGTATTCGCCATCGTGCACGGACATCAGATGCGGATTGGAACAATACGCACAACGCAACGGACATCCCACCAGAAACAGCACCGCGGCCAATTTTCCGGGGTAATCAATTGTCGTGAACGACACCAATCCGCCAATCTGAATCTCTCTCATAACTTATGCAGCTTTTTTCATCAGTTCACTGTGACGCTGACCAGTTGTTAAACTGTTCGCCTCAGTAAATGTTTTTCTTTCGCAAAATTCAGAATATTTACCAACATTAAAGTTGGAAACAGGTCTGATGAACCCCATAGAACGTGAAAATACTTCGCATGGTGTTCTTTGCGTGTTTTCTGTTGCTGACATAATGTTTTCCTCCCTTTCTGTTTTGTGGTTTGTTTTTTATTGTGAAACCGTTTCTGATTCCGCGTTTTGATTTGCCGCAATTTCTGCGTCGCATTTCGGACAGAATTCAAACCGCCCCGGCAGATATCCATGTTTCGGACAGATTGAAAATGTCGGCGTCAGTGTCATATACGGAATCTTGTAATTTTCAAAAATCGTACGTACGATTTTTTGTGCGGCATCCCCACTGGAAACCGGTTCGCCCATATACAGGTGCAACATTGTCCCACCGGTATATTTACGCTGTAATTCTTCCTGGTGTTCCAGGGCGACAAACGGGTCGTCGGTATAATTCACCGGCAACTGGGTCGAATTGGTATAATACGGCGCATCGTGCGTACCGGCGGTGATGATATCCGGGAAATTCTTTACATCCGTTTTGGCAAAGCGGTATGAACAACCCTCGGCTGGGGTGGCTTCCAGATTATACAGGTTGCCAGTTTGTTCCTGGAACGTGGCCAGGTTTTCACGGATAAAGTCCATTAAATCCAATACCAGTTTTTTACCAAACGGTGTTGCAATGTTTTCCTTGTCATTGGTAAAGTTGCGCACCATTTCGTTTGCACCGTTCACACCGATTGTTGAAAAATGGTGATCCCAGTTGCCCAGATAGCGACGTGTGAACGGATACAGTCCGCGTTCCATATTTTTGGTAATAATGCGACGCTTGATTTCCAGCGAATCACGTGCCAAATCCAACAAGCGTTTTAATTCACGGAACAGACCTTCGCGGTCACCCTTGTGCGTATATCCCAAACGTGCCAGGTTTATTGTGACAACCCCGATTGATCCCGTCTTTTCCGCGGAACCGAACAGGCCACCACCGCGCTTTAACAATTCACGCACGTCCAAACGCAACCGACAACACATAGAACGCACATCGGTCGGATTCAAATCAGAATTCAGAAAGTTCTGAAAATTCGGAATACCGTATTTCGCCGCCAGGTCAAACAGCGGTTTAACGTTCGGGTGATTCCATGGGAAATCGTTGGTGATATTATATGTCGGAATCGGGAACGTGAACGGACGACCCAGGGCGTCACCTTCGGTCATAACTTCCAAAAATGCTTTGTTTATCATATCCATTTCGGTCTGCAAATCGCCATATGTGAAATCAACCTGCTTTTTACCGACGAACGGACGTTGTTTTTTCAAATCTTCGGGACATGTCCAATCAAATGTAAAATTGATGAATGGTGTTTGTGTTCCCCAACGGCACGGCACCGCACAGTTGAACACCAATGTCTGCATTGCGTTTTTAACATCCGCATATGTCATGTTATCCACCCTGACATATGGGGCCAAATACGTATCAACCGATGAAAAAGCCTGGGCACCGGCAAATTCGTTTTGCAACGTACCCAGAAAGTTTACCATATGCGAAATGGCGGTCGCCATATGCTTGGCCGGTTCACATTGCAGATATCCGGGAACGCCGTTGAATCCTTCGTACAACAATTCACGCAAAGACCAACCGGCACAATACCCGGTCAGCCATCCCAAATCGTGAATATGAATAGATGCGTTTTTGTGCGCTTCTGCAACTTCGCGCGGGTACAGATTCAGCCAATATTCCGCCGTTACGCGTTCAGATGTGCGCAAAATCAATCCGCCAATGGAATATCCAATATTTGCATTTTCTTTGATTCGCCAATTTGAACCGCCGACGTATCCTTCTATAACCTCTACTGCGTCAACGTATGAATCGCGGATTTCAGTGCGCTTTTGACGATATATAATATAAGATTCCGCGGTTTTGTACGCACGCGCGTCCATCAGTGATTCGATAACCGATTCTTGGACATCTTCAACAGTTGGATTTTTGTCGGTAAACTTTTCTTCCAGTTTGCGCAGGGCATTTTGTGTTATTTCAACAATTTTTTCATCTGATATTTCATGTGTGACAGCGACGGCCTTTTTAATCGCATCAAAAATTTTCTTTGAATCAAACGGAACCGATTCCCCAGAACGCTTTTGAACAACATTCAACCGTGTTGTAAGTGTCGGAATAATCTGAATTTTATTATCGTTTTCTGGTGCAGACATTTTTACACTCCGATATTCTGAAATCTCAATATATAGTGGTTGTTTTAACTATTTGATAACAATATATAGTATAGACGTTTGTCGGGCAATATATAAAAATGAAAATTTTTTTTATTTTTTGCTTTACTTTTCAAAAAGGGGATTTTCCGGGCCCTGGGTGCGTTTGTACCTGAACCGAATCAAACACAAAACAGTATTTTGTGTCAAAAAAATATGCTTTTTAACCTGTGAAATGATTCGTTTTTCTAATAAAAACACAAAATATAGATAAAAAATCGCGAATCATTGACTATATATTGACAAAAAGATTCGTGGAATTTGTAATTTTGACAACTGTTACGATTATGATTACGCGCATGATAAAACGCGGTGCTGGTTGCAGCATTTTTGATATAATGTGTTGACAAAATAATAATATGTATTATATATTATATGTGTACAAGGGGGTGTAAATGGCAACAAAGCGTGCAAATCCAGAATTATTTAATATTTTAAAATCGTTGGTGGATGTTCGTATGCCTGGGTTACGCAGCCAGGTTAATGCCGGTGCGGTGGCTGAAACCCAAATCCCAAAAATAAATACACAAATATCTGATTTGCGTTCTTTTATTGAAACGTGTCGATATGATCGTGCCGACGCCAAAGAGGCTGAAGCAGAAATTTCCGATAACGAAAGCAAATTATCAGAATACAACAGGGCAATTGTTGCCGCGAATTTTGCGCGGTCAGAATTAAATGCAGCGGCCCGTTTTTATCAGACGTACAACATTGTCACGCGTGATTTGCGTTTGGCCACATTAAGACGTAAATATGATGAATTGGATGCGCGCATGGACGTTTTAGATGAATTAATTTTTGGATGTGAAATAAATATGGATTCAACTGTTCGCAGTTCGGAATTATGTGAACAGGCGGCAAATGATATGAACAAGTATAGTTCTGAATATGACGAAATAATAAAACAAAAGAAATTATTGACTGATATGATAAAATCGTGTCAGACAAAATAAAAATGCGCCATTTTGGCGCATTTTTATTTACATATCGTTATATATGGCGGGAAAGATTTTTCCGAATCTATTTCAGCATCACCACAATCCATACAGTTAAATTTTCTGTTTTGTGAATGACGTGAATCCAGTGGTATGGAATATCCACGAATGTCTTCTATGTTATTTGCATACGAATATGTTGGAAATCCGAAATAAAACCCACGGTGTGCGCCACGACATTCATCTGGATCGCCCGGATAGCATGCGGGGTCATTTATTTTTGATGGGTCTGGCACGCATATTGATTGACATGTATCGTAATTGGTTATCATTTTTTCACAATCTGTACACGAAGATGACGGTACGCGAACGGTTGTGCCAATTGCGCCGAATATCCCGCCCTGGGAAATAGTTTCACATTTTTTCGGATTTTCTGTGGTTGTTGGGTCGGCAACACATTCCCATTCCAGTGTCGTATAATTCAATCGCGCGGTCATACCAGATGGGCAAACTTTTTCAGGAAACGGATTTATGCATTCCCATACACTGTCAACCAAAACCGCCGTTTGTTGTTCCGCGCACAGTGGCTTTTTAGATTCATCGGCAACGCATGTCAGCAATTCTGAATCCCAAATCATATCGCCACCACAGTCGGTCTTGGTATTATGCCCGATACATTGCCAGCGACCGAATCTGTATGTTTTTATTGTGCCAATTGGACATATTACATCAGTTTGCACTGGTGCAGTAAACACGGTTTCTTCGGCTGGGATTTCATATTGTGTGAAATATACCAGTTGTCCGTCTGTTAATTTCATTTCATCAATTATTGCATCTGGTACAATACGGGCCCCCGATGTTCCGCCAACCATGATTTTACCATCCAGAAAAATACCAAATGTTCCAACGTCTGGGAAATATTCTTCCAGTATTTCCAACATGTTGTTGTACTGTTCTGCGGGTATGGCATTTGTTGCAGTTATGATATAACTGTATTCGGGTCTTTTATTACGTACAATTTCGCAACTGGTAACACGCATGCTGTTGTTCAGGCATATAAATTGGCTGATTATATTATTTTGTTCCACACACATATCATTAAAATCATTGCCGCGTATTTGTGCATTATGCCGTGCCGCGGCACATTCGGCAATTGACCGCAGGTCTGATTTATTTATTGCATATTGTGTTTCCTGTTCAACGACGCGTTGGCTGGGGCTGCTTATCATGTAAAAACCCACCATGAATACAGCAACCAAAATCATCATAAAAATATTCATCATTCCCCCTTGCGATTTATAAAAAGTCTAGGTAATATAAGGATAAATTGCAACAGGAAAAACTGGATTGCGTATATCAAGATGAAAAAATATATACTTCTTTTATTGTTGGCAGGTTGCGGTTTTCAGCCGCTGTATACTGAACGTGACACGGACATTTATGTTGCCCCCATCAGTGGCATAAACGGCATAGAATTACGCAATCGATTGAACGCTAAATTTGGTGGCGCACGTGATGCCGGGGCCAAATATACATTGGTTGTGAATTTAAAGGCACCCGTAACCCGGTACAAGGCATTGGAAACAACCGGTGATGCCACATGGCAGGAAATTGTTTTAACGGCCAGTTATACATTATCTGCCGACGGGGAACAATTTGCACGTGGCACGGAAAGCGCATCTGAATCATACACGTTTGTAAGGTATTTGGTTGCTGCAAATGCGTCATATAATAATGCGGTTCAAAATACTATTCAGGTTTTGGCCGAAAAAATCGGCACACGTGTAATTGCAGAAACGTACAGATACGAACAGGATAATCCCGACGATGACGCGGCATCAGAATAATGAAATGGAAAGAATCAGATTTTAACAGCGGAATTGATAAAATTCGTGCAGTTTTGATATATGGCCCTGACGCCGGCCAGGCGGACGAATATTGTAACCGCGCAATAGAAAAACTGGAAATAGACAAGGACAATCTGTTTTCATTGGATTCAAATGAATTGCGTGAAAAACAGGACGCTTTGTTTGCAGAAAGTTGCAGCCCATCAATGTTTGGCGGTCGTAAAATGGTTATTATATCAAATGCGGGCGACAGTGACGCGGGTCTGGTTTCTGAATTGGTAAGGCATTCTGGTTTGTGTGCGACGGTTATTGTTACTGCGGGCGATTTGCGTTCTGGTGGTGGGTTACGCAATTTTTTTGAAAATGGCGACAATGTGGCGGCATTGGCATGCTATACCGATGATGCGCGGACATTGGCGGCATTGATACGGCGTGAATTGTCGGCTGATGCCGGGATTCAACAAATAACCCCGGATGCGATGGCATACATGACGTCACATTTGGGTGGCGACCGTGGGATTACGCGGGGCTTTTTGGCGAAAATTGCCCTGTATGTTGATGATAAAAAGACTGTCGAACTAGAAGATGTTGAAAAATGTTTACCCGATACGGGGGCATCTAATATAGATGATTATTTATATTCACTGACTGCGGGGCATATTCCCCAAACGATGACTGCGCTGGACAGATTGTTATATGATGGCGTCGATTCAAATATGTTGGTTCGTATGTTGAATATACATTTTAAACGCCTGATGGTTGCGGTTGTTGATGGGCAGTTACCGCGCTTGTTTTGGAAAGTCGCAGACAAATTCAACATGGCTGTAAAAATTTGGTCAGAAAACGATATTTCATTTGTATTACAGCGTTTGACTGAATTGGAACAGCAAATTCGCACAACTGGCATGCCGGGCGAAATATTATTACGTGATTTTTCGCTGAAACTGGCGATGCGTGCGGCCAGAATGGCAATAAAAAGAAGGAAATAAAAATGCTGTCATCTGTATATGCGCCAAAGGATTTTAAACGTCTGCGTGTTGTGGGCGATTTAGTGGCACGTTGTTTTGATTATATAACCCCACATATTCGTGCGGGCATTTCAACCGGCGAAATAGACACAATGGTTGCGGAATTTCTGCGTGCAAATGGTGCCCGTTCGTCTGATTTGGGATACCAGGGTTATCCTAAAAGTATATGTACATCAGTAAATGATGTGATTGTACATGGAATCCCCAGTGATGATGTTATATTAAAGGATGGCGATATAGTTAATGTTGATTTAACCGCTGAATACAAGGGGTTTCATGGTGATGCATCACGAATGTTTATGATTGGTAACGTTGCGCCACGTGCGCGCGAATTGGTTCAAACGTGCCAGGATGCATTAAATGCTGCAATTTCTGTTTGTGCGCCGGGGGTGCCGTTATCAGAAATTGGCAAAACCATAGAAGCCGTCGTCAAACCGCATGGATTTTCAATTTCACGTGATTTTGTTGGGCACGGCATTGGCAAGGTTATGCACGACGATCCCCAAATTTTTCATTTTTATGACAAAGCATGGGATCGTGTTAAAATGGTACCTGGGTTGGTTTTTACAATTGAACCGATGATAAATACAGGCCGTCCTGAATGTAAAATAGACGCAGACGGTTGGACTGCACGTACGGTTGATGGTGGATTGTCGGCCCAATGGGAACATACCCTGGGAATTACCGAAGATGGCGTCATAATCTTTACAGAAAAAATGGTATAGTGTTGCGTGAAAACGGACGATAAAGATTTAAATTTTCATGTTGGTCATCGCGAACGCCTGCGCCAGAAATTTTTAGATGGCAAATTGGCGGATTATGAACTGTTGGAATTATTGTTAAGTTTTGTAATTCCACGCCGTGATGTACGGCCGTTGGCACGTGGGTTAATGCAAAAATTCGGTGGTCTGTATCCAGTATTAACTGCGCCAATTGGTAAATTAACTGAATATCCGGGTGTTGGTCGTAATACTGCGATATTTCTGGGGGCGATACATCAAATAATGTCGGCTGGATACAGGGCTGAACTAGACGGTGGTCCCGTTTTTCATAATGATAAAATTTTGATAAATTATTGCCTGTTACAAATGTCGGGCAAGGATAAAGAAGAAATTCGCATATTATACCTGGATGAAAACAGACGTTTGTTGGCGGACGATTTGCACAGTATTGGAACTGTTGATTGGGCGGCCGCATATCCGCGTGAGATTTTAAAACGTGCGCTGGAATTGAATGCAAAATCTATTGTAATGGTGCATAATCATCCAACGCCAAACACCACATTTTCAACAGATGATATAAAATTGACGCAACAGGTTGCAGATTTATTAACAACGGTTGATATTGATGTGCTGGACCATTATGTTGTATCTGGTGGTATTGTTTATTCTGCGCGTAATATGTTTTTATTCAAATAAATCAGTAACATCACATATTGTTTTTAATGGCGTTGATGTTTCGGCTGATATTTGATTGTTTGATATTGTGTAAACTGTACGTGTCGCGGGCGTCGGCGTATCCCAAGACGTATCCCAATCGCGTGATATTTTTATAACACGAAATTCTGGGCGAAAAACAAATTGCAATTTTTGTAATGCGCATTCTGCGCCTTCGACTGTGCGAAATCCAGCGGGCGTAATATCAACAAAATCACCATTGTTGTTTAATTCAATTGTATACTGATAATAAAAGTGTGCAGTTCCGTTTTCATTGCGTGTGCGGGTTATTCTGTCACGGCGTCCGTCATTGTTTATATCAACATCAAAAATATCGCGTTCGGTAACACCAGTGCCAAATTCATCCAATTGATATTGTTCAGAAAAGTCTGGATTGGTTAACCCATCTGAAAATTCGCCTGTATTTGCGGCAATGACGACATCCAGATTTTTATTATCTGAAAATTGCATTTCTGGTGATTGAACACCGGTTGGTGTTTTGGTAAATGTCGGCATTGGGCCACCGGCTAAGATATAAATCAGCACGGCAATTATGATAAACATTAAAATCAGTAATACATTTAATAATACGTTTCCAGATTGTTGTTGGTGCATGATTTTATTCCTGGGTTACATTTCTGTTATACGTCCGGGGGTCCAACCTTCGATGGTGCGTATGGCTGATGCAACGCGCGCCATTTCAGTATCATTTAAATCACTCATACGGCGATTAATGGACAGTCCTGTTAAATCCTGAATCCGTCTGTGATATGCGGCGGTATCGTTTTCTACGGGTGGGGCATATCGACTGATTGCGCCTGCGATTGTCAGGTTGCTGTAACTGTCACTGCGCAACAGTTGAACGATTGCGCGCATACCTGTTTCTTCGTCTGGGAATACTGCAAAACCACCAGCCTGGCCGATTGCGCCGGCGTTTTTGCTGAATTCTGAATATCTGATATTCCCAGGATTATTGTTTCGCCATGCGCGACTGCCACCGGTTTTTCGGTATTGGGTACCGTCTGGGTTTGTATAAACCACATCACGCGCCATTTCATGGGCGCGTGCCGGGCGACTGGCGGTGGGGCGTGTTACGGCCGGCCGGTTTCCAGAATTATTCGCGGTTACGGTTGGACGTTGTTGTGCCGATGAAGTGTTTCCAACAACCGTTACAGATTCCAAATCTGGTGGAACATCTGTTGCCATTAATGGCGCGTCTGAATATGGTGTTGTATATCGGACCCCAGAATCATATATATCCCAGTTTTCATATAAATCAAATTCGTTGTATTTTGATAATTCAGCATTACGTGCATCCAGTATTTCATTTAATTCCGATATTGACACACGTATAGTTTTACAACCACGCGCAAATAAATTATCGCCCCATATCAGATTTATAATTGGTATTGCCGCTGATAAAGTCCCAAACATAATAAGTAAATTGCGCAAGTTCGTAAAAATGTCATTTTTTGCGCCACGTATCATGGATATTGCAAATCCGAACAATAATACCCCGGTTATACAAACAATAACAATCCATGCATATTCAACGAATGTTTCAAAACTGCGCAGGATGCATGACGGATCTTCCAAGTACAGGAATGTACTGTCCATTCCCAGAATATGGAAACCGGAATTTTGCAACAATCTAATAATTGTGTCCGTGTTCATCAGTGCTCATGCATTATGCCTATTTTTTTGAAGCGGCCTTGGTAAAAAATCCAGGAATAGAAAAATCATCATCATTGGCGGCTATACCGGCCCATCCGAATAAATCACCCATCAGTCCGGAATCGTCACGTTTGGCCTTTTTAAACGGCAAAATATTTTTTAATTTGCCAATTTTGCTGTGGTTATCAACCTTTTGCGGGGTGACGATTTTATCCTGATTTTCAGCAAATTCCGCGGCCAATTGTTCCAATGTTGCGTCTGCATCGCTTTCTGTTGCGTTGTTAACAGATTCCAGTTCATTGATAAAATCATCTGCTTCATTTATTTCTGGTTCGGCGTCTGTGATATCTTCGACCGCATCTTCGCGCAGTGGTGTCATGCTTTCCAATAATTGTTCCAATGTTTTTTCAATTGGTGCATCTGGCGCATCGTCTGTAATCATATTGGCAATTTCATCATGCCGTTCATCTGTGTCATCAGATGCAGAAAAGTCAGCGTTTATATCAATATCTGGAATTTCCGGTACATCATCAGATTCAACTGCCACGTTGTCATCCTGTTCGACCGTTGGATTGGTGTTGGCAACCATTTCTGTATCAGAAACGTTATCTGATGGTTCATTATTGTCGTTGTCATCTGTGACCGGTCCCTGTTTTGCGGCCAGTACGGATAATATAGGTATAATTTTTTCGTCGTTTTTATCTGATTGTTCGGGGGTGGGGTGTGATAAATCTGTTTCAGTATTAACAGTGGCTTCTTTTTTTGCCTTGGTGGTGCGTGTGCGTGCTTTCCGTTCGGTTGATTTTACCGGTTGTATGCTTTCAGTATCAGGTATTGTTTCATTTTGCACAACATCGCTAGATCCCATCGGCATTGTATCCACTGTTTCGACATATTTTGTATCATCAACCATTACGGCGACATCATCTGGAACCGTCGTTATACCGGTCGCATTGTCATAATTATCGTTATTTTGCGCAGTTCCAAGTGCATCATCATTGTCGACGGGGACGCCGAACATAACGGTATCCCGTCCCAATCCCAATGTTGCACGAACTTCATCAAAAGCGGCCCGAATGTCGGCCATATTGAATACTTCATTCCCCGAAATGTAAATGATTTTAGTCTTCATTGAAACAAATCTCCCGCTAGATAAAAATACTATATCACATTTTGCTGTTGAACGCATTGAAAAAATATCTTAAACTGAAAACATGTCTGATATTAAGCAACAGATTTTTCAAGAATTGTCCGCATTGGATGACGCGGCCGCAAAATTGCGTTCTGTGGCGGCAAATGCGGGCCGTCAAACGGATTTAGAGGTTGCAATCCTGACCGAACAGGTAAAAACATTGCGGGATAAAAATGCACGTGCCGCCGATATGGTTGGCCGGGCCATATCTATGTTAAAGAAATTAAAATGAGTGTCGTATCTATACCAATTGTGAATAAAAATTATCCCATGGGGTGTGAAGACGGACAGGAAGCCCGCCTGATAGAATTGGGAAAAATGGTGGATGCGCGTGCACGTGAAATTTTGGATAAAATAGGCCCGCTGCCGGAAAATGCGTTATTGGCGACATTGTGTATTGTTCTGGCGGATGAATTGCATAATCGTCCCGCCCCGTCGGTTACAGATGCTGATTTGCGTGAAATATTGGCCCGCATTCGTGAAATAAAAAATAAGTTGAATTAATAAAAAACGCGCATGGCGCGTTTTTTATATCATGTGTTCAAACGGTGCCTTGGACAGCATATTGTTTTTTAACGCCGTGTAAAAATTTACTGTATCGTGGGTTGGGGTGGGGCGGGGTGTTGGGGATTGCATTATAATTTCATGCCCTGGGGCCCAACCTTCGATTTTACGTATTGCCCGTGCAACATTCATTATTTGATTGTCATTCAGGCCAGATAATTGTGTTGTTGTCGGCATTCCTGTGATTTTTTGCATACTTACATTATAATTGTCTGTATCGTTTTCATGTGGCGGGGCATATTTGAAAATTGCCTGGTATATAGTCAGGTTTTTATATGCGTCCGATTGCAACAGTGCACAAATTGCCTGCATTCCGGTTGCTTCGTCGGGAAATACGGCAAAACCGCCCGCGTGCCCAATTGCACCCTGGGCGACGGTAAATTCAGAATAACGCAGACATCCCGGGTTATTATTGCGCCATGCGCGTGTTCCGCCCGTACGTTTAATCTGGCCCCCATTTGCATGTGTATATACAACATCGTATTTAGAAGCAACCGCATTTATGGCGATTGTATCTGGGGTTTGTTGGTTTTCCATTGCATATTGCAGAACCAACGGGATAAATGGATCAGGTTGCCAGTTTTGTGTATAAAAAATATTTACACGCTTGGTTGGTATTGTGGTGCTTTTATCACTGAACACAGATGTATAACCGGCCCCCAACAAAGTGGCCGCAGTGGATAAAAAGTACGGAATTGTGCGCTTGAAATTCATTACTTGCCCCCTTTGTATTACGGTCAAACAGACGCATCGGTCGTGCCGAATATAATTTAATTTGTGTTTGTGTTTTGATTGGTTCGTCGCATTATTACATTACATGCGACGTACATTCAGACACGGTAATATTGCCATGCCCCGACTTGCTGTATTTTATCAGCAGCCCGCCCCCAACGGGGAACCAAATTTGTATATACATATAAACTGAAAAAAATAATTTGCAAGATAAAAAATTAAAAAAATTCTGTACAAAATTTGTTGCATAAGGTGATGTGTTTTTTCTGTTGTTATTTTTTTGCAAATGTTTTAATTTTACGATGTTATGAGCAAGGAAATTATCGAAAGAATTGATTCACAGCAACTGTCGGATGCATTGTCCGAACGGTATTTGTCATATGCGGTCAGCACGATAGTATCACGTGCATTGCCCGATGTTCGCGACGGGTTAAAGCCCGTTCATCGTCGTATTTTGTATTCTATGTTGCGGCAAAAATTGTCGCCAAATGCGGCGTTTCGCAAATGTGCAACCGTTGTTGGGGACGTTTTGGGGCATTATCACCCGCATGGCGATTCATCGGTGTATGATGCCATGGTTCGTCTGGCCCAGGACTTTTCCGTCCGTTATCCATTAATTGATGGCCAGGGAAACTTTGGTAATATTGACGGCGACCCCCAGGCGGCATACCGTTACACTGAATCCAAAATGACCGATGCCGCGATGCTGATTATGGATGGCATTGACGAAGACAGTGTTGACATGATGCCGAATTTTGATGGCACAACGACTGAACCCGTGGTTATGCCTGGGGCGTTTCCAAATTTATTGGCAAATGGTGGAATGGGGATTGCGGTTGGTATGGCGACAAATATTCCCACCCACAACGTGGCCGAAGTTTGCGATGCATTGACCCTGGTGGTGGATAATCCTGATGCAACAACCGCCCAGATTATGAAAAAACTGGTTGGGCCTGATTTTCCAACCGGCGGTATTTTGATTGATTCTTTTGATACGATTGTTAAAAATTATGACACTGGGCGTGGTGCGTTCCGTATACGTGCAAAATGGGAAATTGAAAAATTGGATCGTGGCGCCGAACAGGTTGTAATCACTGAAATTCCGTATGGGATTATAAAATCCAAACTGGTTGAACAAATCGCCACCCTGATAGATGCGAAAAAATTGCCGTTGGTTGATGATATATCGGATGAATCGACAACATCTGTGCGCATTGTTATTACACCCAAAAGTCGTAACGTGCCCGCCGATAAAATGATGGCGCATTTATTCGCAATGACGGATTTGGAATATAAATTCAATATGAATTTTAACGTCATTGATTCGCGTGGTGTTCCGCGTGTAATGGGTATCGGTGATGTTTTGCGTGAATTTATTGCACACCAGAAAAATGTTTTAATACGTCGCACTAATTGGCGTTTGGGCAATATTGCACGGCGTTTGGAAATTTTAGGCGGGTTGTTGATAGTATATCTGAATTTGGACAGGGTAATTGAAATTATCCGGAATGAAGATGACCCGAAATCTGTGTTGATTGCTGAATTTAAATTAACAGAAATTCAGGTAGAGGCGATTTTAAACACGCGTCTGCGTTCATTGCGCAAACTCGAAGAAATGGAAATCCGTCGTGAAGATGCGGCATTATTGGCCGAACAAAAACAGTTAAATGAATTATTGGCCAGTCCAGACATGCAGAATGAGCAATTAAAGGCATGGTTTGCGGACATAAAAAAGCAGTATGATAAAAAGACTGCATTGGGCCGTCGTCGCACACAATGGGCCCCCCAGACCCAGGAAATTGTTGTTAATGCGGACGAATTTATTGAAAAAGAACCAATAACCGTTGTTTTATCGACAATGGGATGGATTCGCGCGGCCAAGGGTCATTTGGATTTAAACAATCTGGATTTAAAATTCAAAGAGGGCGACGAACTGCAATTTGCTTTTCATGCGCAATCAACGGACAAGATAAATTTATTTGCCAGTGGCGGAAAAATGTTTACTGTGTCTGCGAATGAATTGCCGTCGGCGCGTGGTTTTGGTGAATCTGTGCGTATGATGGTTGATATTGGGGCGGATGAAAATATTATTGCTGCGTTTGTTCTGGATACGTCGGCAAAATATTTATTGGTTGGTCGTCATGGTACTGGGTTTATCGTATCTGGGGAAAATTGCTTGGCGCAAACCAGAACGGGCAAGCAGGTTATGAATACCGATGAACGTAACCGTGCGATAATGTGTGTGCCTGTGACGGGTGATACGATTGCGATGTCTGGGTCAAATGATAAATTATTAATATTCCAGACCGCGGAAATTCCTGAAATGACCCGGGGCAAGGGTGTAATTCTGCAAAAATATAATGCCGAACGCACATATGTTTTGGATGTAATGTTCTTTAACGCGGCGGACGGATTTGGTTGGACGACTGGGCGTGGCACGACCAAGTTGGATGATTGGGCACCGTGGACGGGCCGTCGTGCGTCCCAGGGACGTACCGTACCTGTTGGTTTCCCGCGCAGTGGTAAATTCGGGAAATAATTATTCATTATTGGTACCAAATTCAAAATTCCACTTGTGCGATACTGATAAACTTTCTACAATCAAAATAAAGAAAGGGGTGGAAAATGAAAAAATTCCCGTACTTAATTATGTTGGCTGTTATATTGACTGCGTGCAGTGATGGTGGAACACCAACGTGTGTTGGGCCGTATGGTTCGTGCGATTTTGGAAATTTGACCCCGGACAAGGACAGATTTACCGATGCCGCCGCAAACAGTAATAAAAAAGTAAGCATGATGATTGCGACAAATGATGCGCAAATTAATAAATATATCGGTCATAAATTACGTGGATATTCGGCTGCATCAACATTGGATTATGCGGATGTCGCCCAAACGGCATTGAATATTGCCAGTGGTGGCAATTTCGCAGACGCAGATGATGAAACGCGTCGGGCTGCGATGTATGTTGTGTCGCCGGAATTGTTGGATGCATGTGGTGGGGCCACAAATGTGATGTCGTGTGTTGATGATTGGCGGGCAAACAACGCTGAATTGTTAAAAAATCGTTTGACGGATTTGCGCGCCCATGCGGACAAATTGGATATTTCGGATATAGATTTTACAACTGCGGCTGGTACGGATAAAACATTGAAATTTTCTGTGGATGCCAATGGAAAAATCACTGGTGTGACGGTTGATGACACGGAATATGCGCGCAGTGGTGACGGAACAGTATTTACAAATGGTAATTCAACATTGAAATACACATCTGGGGCGACGAATTCCGATGGTATTTTGGATCCAAAACTGGGACTGTCATATGCTGATTTTGGTGTGTATCAGATAACAACGGACGGTGTATCTGGTCCCCAAATTGCATTTGCCGGTGGATATGATACAAAACGAATTGGTGAAACCGTTGTTCAGCAAAACATTGAAACAGATATAAAATTTTCTGGTGCGGCGGTTGGGACCGTTACAAATGGTGGTGGCAAACAAATTGGCATTCGTGACGACAGTACGACATTGACCTTTGCCAAGGATAGTGGTCAATCCACATTAACGGCTGGGTTTGATAATTGGTATAACATCACCGTGACCAAGGACATGAATGACACAACCGCCAATATTGTATTTTCTGATTATCGTGGTACGGACGATTTTAAATTACCCACAGATACGGTATCCGGAACGGCAGATATGAATATGGGATATTATGGTGCCAATCCAGCAACCGGCATCCCGACCGAGGCCGCGGGTCTGATACGATATGAAAACGGGGATATAAATATGGACGTTGCCTTTGGCGTAAAGAGATAGTTTGAAAAAATTTTTCATCATTTTATTTATAACATTACTGCCCAATCTGTCTTGGGCAGATTTATCATCATCAAAAACAAATGCGGACGGCACAACGGAAATCACAATGACTGCGGTTGACGCACTGAAAATTGTGGCCGCAATGATTGATAACGGGGAATTGACTGGCGCGGAACAAATATTAACGAAAATGCCATCGTTTGGTGGCGGGCCGCTGGAATTAGAACGTTGGTTTTTACTGGGGCGTTTAAGTGCTGCACGTGCTGATTATAAAACGGCAATTGATATATTCAGGACCATATTAGATGCCCAACCAGATTTGGCGCGTGTTCGTTTTGAATTGGCCGTATGCTATATGAAAACATCACAATGGTATCGTGCAGATTATCAATTGCGACTGGCGATGGCTGGGGATGATTTGCCGGAAAATGTGCGCCAGATGATGAATTATTATCGATACGTGGTGCGACAAAATAAAAATTGGAATATTTGGTTTAATTTTGGGGCCGCGCCAGATAATAATGTCAATAATGCCACGGGTGGCAGTGAATGCATTATCACAATATTTGGTCCACTGTGTCGTAATTTAATCGAACCAGAATCCGCAGTTGGATTTAACGTTGCCTTTGGTGGGGATTATGAATTCAGGTTGTCTGACCAATGGCGTTGGAAATCTGATGCAGGTGTTTATGCCAATATTTATAACCTGCATGATTATGATGATTTGTACCTGTATGCGTCAACGGGGCCACGATATATTTGGTCGCATGGTGATATATGGTTGGCCGCTGTGGCATCGCGCCGTTGGTATGGATGGCGTGAATATAATTTGTCGGCGGGTGCGCGGTTAAGCATGAATTATGATTTGTCGCGTAAATTATCGGGTGGGGTTACACTGCAATATTTATCAAATAATTATGATTATTATGGCCAATATTTGAATGGGGATACTTATTCAGCAAACATACACATGTTTTATTCAATAACATCAAATATATATTCAATTTTACGTGGTGGCATTTCCCGTGAAGATACCGTATCGCCCACGTATTCATATTGGATGCCGAATGTCAGTATTGGTATTGGTGCTGAATTGCCATACGGATTTAATGTGTATTTTTCGCCATCTGTTTATTGGCAACTGTATGATGCGCCACAATGGGCTGTACAAAACGGCACATTTACCCAGGTAACAGAACGCGATTTTACCCAACGTTACGCATTATCATTATCAAATAATAAATTTGATATATTGGGATTTGTTCCGACGATTATATTCAGTTACACCCGCCGCGATTCCAACATGTGGCAACGCGAATATGATCGTTGGGCGGTTGAATTCACGATGGCCCGTCGGTTTTAATTGGATACAGATAAAAATAAAGCCGACATATTATGCCGGCCTTATACAATTAACTGTAAGTATTATGACTAGTGAGGCATTTTACCTTCGGTCATAACGACGTGTTTGCGCAGTTTCGGGTCATACTTGCGGAATTTCATTTTACCCGCAGTATTTTCAGACCGGGTATTTTTAGTTGTTGTATAAAAATATCCAGTTTCTTTATTTTCCAGCTTTACAACTTCTTTGCTGCCTTTTTTGGATGCCATTTTATAAACCCTTTATTTATTACTGTGTGGATTTTATGTTAAAAATAACTGGAAATCAAGTACTTTTTATCATAGTATATTACTTATTGCGGGTATGGCGACTACGTAGCGAAGCGAAGTGCCGCCGTGACGCAGAATTAAATGTTGTACATAGTGGGCGTATGGCGAAACTGGTAGACGCGCTGGATTTAGGTTCCAGTGGGGTAACCCATCAGAGTTCAAATCTCTGTACGCCCACCAAAATCCTTGATAATCAATTTGGCGACACGAAGTGGAACGCGAGCGTAGCGCAGCGGTCAAACTGGCGGGCCACGCTGGATTTAGGTTCCAGTGGGGCAACCCATCAGAGTTCAAATCTCTGTACGCCCACCAAAATCCCGGAATTTTTTAATACACTGGATAATTGCGTGGGAATGGCGGATTTGGTACAGCCAGGTCGGATTTAACACCACACGCGGCAATGGTCAGTGTTGATATAAACAGCAAACATAAAATAACTTTCTGCATATTAGTATTATAGACATCTGTGGCACATGATGTCAAATATTTGCACTGGGGAAATCAGTCCTGTTTATTTTACACGCGTAATCGGTCTAGAATTTCTATATATCTCAATAATAACAAGAAGGAGAGAGTTATGTATCACAGTAATGGTAATTACGAGGCATTTGCCAACCCACTGCCACCGTCTGACGCGACGAAAAAATCGGCGTATATTGTTGGCGGTGGCCTGGCAGGATTAGCGGCGGCGGTATTTATGATTCGCGACGGCAAAATGCGCGGCAACAAGATTCATATTTTCGAAGAATTGCCCATTGCCGGCGGCAGTATGGACGGTATAAAAAATCCCCAGCGCGGTTTTATTATTCGTGGTGGTCGAGAGATGGAGGCGCACTTTGAAACACTGTGGGATTTGTTTAGGTCTATCCCGTCATTGGAAAATCCTGATGTGTCCGTACTGGACGAATTTTATTGGCTGAACAAGGCAGACCCCAGTTTTTCGCATTGTCGTGTCATAGAACGTCGTGGACACCGTATGCCCAGTGATGGTAAATTGACGCTGACACCGACGGCGATACGCGAACTGATTGATTTGGCCTTGACACCCGAAGAAAAGTTGCAAGATGTTCAAATAAACCAAGTGTTTAGTGATGAATTTTTTGAATCTAATTTTTGGCTGTATTGGGCAACGATGTTTGCGTTTGAACGGTGGTCCAGTGCGATGGAAATGCGTCGATATATATTGCGGTTTATTCATCACGTTGGCACATTGGCGGATATGTCGGCACTGAAATTTACAAAATATAACCAATATGAATCATTGATAATGCCGTTGGTACGGTGGCTGGAATCACACGGGGTAAAATTTCACTTTGACACAATCGTGAAAAATATAGTTGTTGATTGCAAGTCAGACAAAAAAGTTGCGAAAAAAATAGAACTTGTCAAATCCGGCCGCAAACGCGAAATAAACCTGACACTGGACGATTTGGTATTTGTAACAAACGGGTCTATTACTGAAAGTACGACATACGGCGACAATGATACGGCCGCAGATACACGGCACGAACTGGGCGCGTCGTGGCAGTTGTGGAAAAATCTGGCCGCACAGTGCAAAGAGTTTGGTCGCCCAGAAAAATTCTGTGAAAACATACCTGCGGCGAATTGGGTTATATCCGCAACAATAACGCTGAACGATGATACTGTTGTTCCGTATATTGAAAAGATTTGTAAAAAGAATCCGCACAGTGGTTCAATTGTCAGCAGTGGTCCAGTTACTATAAAGGATTCAAATTGGCTGTATGGATTCAGCATTTCACGTCAGCCACACTTTCGTGCGCAAAAAACGAACCAGATTGTTGTTTGGACATATGGGTTGTTGTCGGACACAAATGGCAACTATGTAAAAAAGAAAATTACTGAATGCACAGGGGCGGAATTATGTGCAGAATGGCTGTACCATATTGGTGTTCCTGAATCACAGATAGATGATATAGCCCATAATCGATCCAGTACTGTTCCCAGTCATATGCCGTACATAACGACATACTTTATGCCACGCGCATTGGGCGATCGCCCGTTGGTTGTGCCACGCGGTTCTGTAAACTTGGCGTTTATTGGCAACTATGCAGAAACCGAACGTGATACCGTATTTACGACGGAATATTCCGTTCGTACCGCGATGGAGGCCGTCTATACCCTGTTGAATATCGACCGTGGCGTACCAGAGGTATTTGATTCCTGCTTTGATATACGTATGTTGTTGCAAAGTGTTTATTATCTGAATGATAAAAAGAAATTGCGTGACATAGACGTTCCGTGGGTAATGAAACTGTTGGAAAAACAGGGCTTAAAACGTGTTCGTGGCACATATTTAGAACAATTATTACATGAATCGCATTTAGTCTGAAATTAAACCGCCCTGTGTGGGCGGTTTTTTAATTTTGTCGTACAATGCGACCGAACTCTTCGGGTGACAGGTGGGCGACCGACGCAACTTTTGACAGTGTATTTCCGGACGGCCAATGTGGTTTGCCATATTTGGATATGCGCTTGCTTTTATTAAATGCGGTCGGATCCATACCGCATGCCCGTGCCAGTCCAGAACAGGTCATACCCATTTTTATGGCAATTTTATCAATCGCAGCCCAAATGCTTTTATGTGTCATATTGTTTCTCCCTTGGTTAATACCCGGTTGTGTTCAAGGTATAGTTGAATTATGTCCTAAAATCGCGTTTTTGTACAGGGGTAAAAATTCCTAATTTAATTTTTTTTATCGTTAATATAACAAGATACCGATTTTTATCGGTGTGTTTATATGGATTATCAAATTTTACAGATGGGATTTTATATTTTAAATAAAAACAGAAAGCGTCGTTTTGGCGACACAAAGCGTTTAAAATTCCCGTGCTGAATCGCGCGTGCACGACGATTGCCATAATGCCGCATCAGCATATCATTCGGGAACAGTTTCCTGTGTTTTACCAACCAATCGAATAACAGTTTTTTATCATCCGCCTGTTCCATATTCTTGTTAAATATGTATATGAAATTAAGCAAAATGTGTTGTTCAATAAAACCAGAATCATAATTAATTGTTGGTAACATTGCCACCTTGTAATTCAATACACTGATTATGGCCATAACCTTGGCATGGGAAAAGTTTGCCGAATCCAGTGACCCCGGGCGATTAAACATATAATGATAAAATACTGTATCAGTGGTGGCGATTTTTTTATTCTTGGTTGCCAACCTGGACAAAAATACGCTGTCTTCGCCGGTTACTACATCGGTTGGGTATTCTATTGCATTTTTTATCAAGAATTCGCGACGGTATATTGCGCTGTGATGTTCGCCACTGAACAGTACCTGATTTGTATCAATGGATTTGTTCAGTTTGCTTACGTGTTCTGTGCCGTTTGCAATATCGGTCAGAAAAAATCCACCCTTTGCCACGTCCAGATTTTGCGATTGTGCCAAATCAAACAAAACCGCATAAAAATTTGTGTCTATATAATCATCTGGATCTATAAAAGAAACGTATTCCCCATTTGCATTATGCATACCAATATTGCGTGCATATCCCGGGCCATGATTAGAATCCAGAAATATTGCCCGAATTCGTTTATCAGCATTGGCAAATTGTTGAATAATATCGCGTGTTTTATCGGTTGATTTATCATCAACGCAAATAATTTCAATATCACCCATGGTTTGCTGAACCAAAGAATTCAAACATCGTTCTATATATTTTTCAACGTTATAGCACGGCAATATTACAGAAACGTTCATATAAAATCCTTGCCTGGAATATATCCATATTGTACCACGATAAAACCGTCACGCAAGTGAATAAAATTGTACAAAAAACCGACCCAAAAGGTCGGTTTGAATTTTTGGCAGGGCCATCTGTGCAATTCACGAGCTGAGTTTATGCGTGATTTGTTGTTGTTTGGGAAAGAAATGAAAATATTTTTGCAAATTTTGTGATATAATCGCTGTATAATAGCGGAGAAAACAATGGAAACACTTGAAGAAATAAAAAAAGGAAATTCTGCGATTGTTGAGATATATCAGACATATGTTATCAAAAAGCCAAAAAACACCGCAGATACAGAAATTTTTATAAAAACACAAATGCAAGCGGCGGATGTCGTCAATTACGTATCCGGTATTTTAAAAGAAAAGAATCTGCATATCAATTTACCAAAAACAACTGTGCAAGAAAGAACTGTTCAAGGGAAAACAGAAAAAGTAATAAAAGAATCACGTATGCCCGGTAAAAAATTTGATGTCGCCACTTATAATTCATTAAAGCCGGAAATAAAAGAAAAACTTGCAAAGGATTTGGCGACGTTCTTAATTGTTATGCATGGAAAAACGACACCAGTACCAATAATAACAGCGCAAACTGATGGCAGCAAAAAACTTTGGAAAGGTAAAGATATCTTGGAAAAGGATATAAATCGACTTTTTGAAAAAGATGAAGAATTAAAAGAAGCCACACTACAAAGTAAAATTGATAGAATATTGAACGTCAGCGAAGATAAAAATATAAAAAAATTAATACAAGATGCTATCAACTATATTCAAAATAACGATGATGATGCAGATAATATAAAAGCAACACGACATCAGGATTTACGTGACGGAAATATGTTTTATGACCAAGAAACAAATTCTTTGGGAATTATAGATTTTGAAGGTACAACAAAACCGGGACTTGTTTATGAAGATTTTGTCGGCTCGCCACCATCATTGTCGTGGGATTTTGAGCAAAAAGTTATAAAGTATTACAACGCATTGAGTGAACAAGATGGTTTTGGCATAACGATTAATCCAGAAAAAATCAAAAACTGGCTAATTTATAAAACAGCATGGGCGGCAATCAGAGAAAATTGGAAATCGGAACAGGTAACGGAACGATTAAAAGAAATTGGGTTGTTTACATCCAACAAGGTTAAGGTTTTCAAAAATGCTATACAAAAAATACATAATGTTTTTGTCCCTGGTGTTTATAATTCCCTAGAAAAAAAATATTTAAAAGAGTTCGTGAATCTGCGAAATCGTGGCGATTTTTGATAGCCGACTTACGAACTCGTGAAAACATTGGAAAACAAACAAAAAACCGACCCAAACGGGTCGGTTTGAATTTTTGGCAGCCCCAACCGGATTTGAACCGGTGTTCTCGCCTTGAAAGGGCGGTGTCCTAGGCCACTAGACGATGGGGCCAAAACTGCCGTAAATTTGAATTTATTCAATTCAAAACGCCGGCAAATTATAACCGGCATTTCACCCAATGTCAAGGCTTTTATGCCGGATATCATGATACAGTTATTCTGCTGTGGCAGGGGCGGTCGCAACCGGTTCCGCAACTGCATCAGCTGGGACTTCTTCAACAACCGCTGCTTCGACTACTTCGGCGGCTGGTTCAACCTGCTGAAATACGATTTCTTTGCCGTCGGCGTTTTTCAGTGTCAAACGGCCGTCTGTCAGGTCATATGATTCAACCGTTGCCATAAACTGGAAATAGTCCTGTTCGGTCTGCATTGCGTCCATTGGGCCCATCATCATTGTTGATGCAAACGGACTGAATTTAATCTGGTCGCCATTTACTTCGTATGAACCGTTATACAGATTTACAACCTGGCCATTTACGCGCATTTCATTTGCATCAAATGACAGTGTGATATCTGTGCCCGTTCCGGCGGCGATAAAGTTTGCGCCCTTTAACATTTCAGGGTTTGGTGTATTGTCACCGCATGCTGCCAATGCCAACACGCCTGCAACCACAGCGAAAGATTTAATATTCATATTTTCCCCTTTTTATTTGTGACTGAATACAAGTATACCAATTCGCGCGAATATAGCAACAGAATATTATTCCGCATTGATTTTATAACAAAAAACAGCCACCGATATGGTGGCTAATTACTGGCGGGATTGACGGGGCTCGAACCCGCGACCTTCTGCGTGACAGGCAGACGCTCTAAACCAGCTGAGCTACAACCCCAAAGAGCAAAGCATATATTATATTGTTCCCGGAATAAATGCAAGAAGTTTTTTTATAAAATTTACTGCCGGAACCCCGCACCACATAAAAAGGCTAGAATATAACAAGTTATATGCAATAATCTACATCGTATCGGACGATTACCGGTGCGGGGTATAGTAACCCAGAAAACACAAATTCCAACTCTTGCGGTTGGGGCGCGGAATATATTGAATAAGTGACACTGCTTGTCTTTGTAATTATGAATCCCCAACCGCCCTTCATCACGGCGGTGTTTTTATTAACCAGGGGGCGTAAAATGTCCGATAATCACAGACAGAAAATACGACGTCATTTATTACATACTGTGTCATTGCGAGCCACGTCAGTGGCGTGGCAATCCAGTTATAATCAAAGTCGCATATATTTACTGGATTGCTTCGCTACGCTCGCAATGACAGGGTATATACAAGTCACGAATAACGAGTAACTACTAACCAGCAACCAGTAACAAAAACGGGGCGTGTGCCCCGTTTGTTATTTTGCGCCAAATGCAATGTCCATTTTTGCGCCACCCGGCGATTCAGTCCATTGAACCAGTCCCGCGGCCTCGGTCGGTATGCCTGATTCTGGAACGTATCCATAATAGTGCGCATCCATTTTTGCACCAGTGGATGAAATTACACCGTCGGCGTCTGGGGTGCTATCCAATTTTACCTGGTCATAGGCGTTTTTGTAATTTGTAAAAGTTATGCTGCCCGTATCATCGTTTTTTACAACGATGTCATACCAGTTATCAAACTGTGCCCCCAGTGTACTGATGCCGGAATCTTTATCAAAGTTTAATGTTGCATTTCCGGCCAGGTCAACAACCTGATTTTCGTTTGATGCAGTCCCAACCGCACGCCCAGTAAATTGCACATCATTCGCAATGTCAACAATTTGCTGTGATTCATATCCGCCGGCAAAAGGAACATCGGTTGCAATATGTTGCGTTACATCACCAGTATCTTGGTTTTTTGTTAATATATCATATGTACCGAAATCAGAAAACGACAATCCTAAATCCTTGCCAATAGAATTGTAAGTAAATACATCCTGAATAAATTCATCGCCATCAATTTTTATGTTATAAAAATTGTTTCCATTGTGATTTTGATATGTATTAGTATTTGCATCATTTGTTATATTTGCGCTGGTTATTTGTCCAGTGTCATTTATTATAAAATTGATTTGTGTACCATCAATTGATGCAAATTTTGCGTCCTGAATATTCAGATTTATTATATTTTCATAAATGGGGCTTGCTATATTTTGGTCAAAATAATCGTCAGCCATTTTGTCGCGCCAATCAACAAAACATTGTGCGGGGTTACCAGTGCCGGAAAAACACGAATTCAGCGGATTATTTATTACATACGCCGCCATATGAAACAGCGTTGAATTTTTGCCCAAATGTTGTTCTATATCTGAAACAGATTTGTTTTTATCCAATAAGAATAATACGGCATCGGCAATATCTGTTCTGGAAATATCTTTACCTTTATCCCCATTGTATAGATTCCATTCATTTAGCCGATAATTTATATAATCAGATATTTGCGCGTCATTATGTGATATCATTGATGTTATTTTGGCATTACTTTCGCTGGCCGGATTTTCAAATGGCTGTGTTGGATTTTGCGGTGTTCCCATTGGATTGTGTGGTCTGTCTTGATATGGATAGGAACGCGAATCAGTATTTCCACCACACGCACTTAGCGCGAACAATAGCGCAATTATGTGATTCCATTTCATATCGGTCTCCTTTTAGATAAAGCGCATGTATATTAGTATATCATAGTAGAATATATAGTCAATTTAATAGTTTTGAGATTTGATTCAATATTATATTGAAAGTACTATATAAAATGTTATTTCTAAAAACAGATAATTGATATTTTATCAATTATAAACAAAGGGAGAAAGATATGGATTTGGTTCATTTTACTGCAAATGGTACACTTGGATTAATGCCGGGAACTTATAAAATAGTTGCAATAGGACCAGGTGGGGATGGAGCAAATGGTAACAAGGCCACCGGAGATAATGGTGCTCAATATGGTACTGTTGATGGGGCAGATGGTGCAGGCGGTGGCGCAGGAGCATATATTTATATGGAAACATTCTCATTAGAAGCTATTGCTACTGTGGGTATAACAATAACGGCACAAGAAACTTCAATAATAATTGCCGATTTTATGAATAGCTCTCAAATATTAAAGAGTATATCACTTCCTAAAGCCGAAAGTGCTAATGGTGTTATACCAGGTAATTCATTAGCAGCAGAAAATTATCACGGAACTAGTGGTGGAGGTGCTGGTGGCTTAATGGGGAAAAGGGGAACGACTGTTATACCCGTTAAGACAGATGGTGGCAAGGGAGAATTCTATAACGGGGCAGATTCTATACCTGGTACTCTTCATACCGTAAACAGTTATACTGCGGCCAAAGGAGGTGTTGGTGGAAATAACCCCGCTTCTGAAATTAGAGAAGGAGGTAGAGGAGGAATAGGAGCGCAGGAAAACGGATTAGATATAACTGCAGATAACTTTGCTTCTGTTACATTATCCGATATTGCGGCAAAAATAAACGGCGGTAATGGAACAGATGGAACTGCGCCAGCATCTAGACCGGCAGCAACTGGTATCGCTGGAAGTGCTGGTGCTGGCGGTGGTGGTGCTTGGACATCTGGGGCAGACGGCACCGCTGCCAGTGGAACAGGGGCTGGCGTTAACGGTAATGGTGGTATAGGCGGGGTCGGAGGCGTTGGCTGTATATGGATTAAGGATATAGTTTTGCAGCAGTTGAAAAAGAAACAGCGCATTCGCTAAATATACAGTAACGAAAACGGGGCGTGTGCCCCGTTTGTTATTTTGCGCCAAATGCAATGTCCATTTTTGCGCCACCCGGCGATTCAGTCCATTGAACCAGTCCCGCGGCCTCGGTCGGTATGCCTGATTCTGGAACGTATCCATAATAGTGCGCATCCATTTTTGCACCAGTGGATGAAATTACACCGTCGGCGTCTGGGGTGCTATCCAATTTTACCTGGTCATAGGCGTTTTTGTAATTTGTAAAAGTTATGCTGCCCGTATCATCGTTTTTTACAACGATGTCATACCAGTTATCAAACTGTGCCCCCAGTGTACTGATGCCGGAATCTTTATCAAAGTTTAATGTTGCATTTCCGGCCAGGTCAACAACCTGATTTTCGTTTGATGCAGTCCCAACCGCACGCCCAGTAAATTGCACATCATTCGCAATGTCAACAATTTGCTGTGATTCATATCCGCCGGCAAAAGGAACATCGGTTGCAATATGTTGCGTTACATCACCGGTATCTTGGTTTTTTGTTAATATATCATATGTACCGAAATCAGAAAACGACAATCCTAAATCCTTGCCAACAGAATTGTATGTTAAAATAGAATTTTCATTTTCAAATTTATTTGTATCATCAATGCGATTATATTGTTCATCATTAACAACTATTGCAGTAATTTTTCCATCGCCACCATATGCTTGACCTTCGGCCAATGTAAATTTTAGAACAGTGTCATCATTAGTAACAAACTGCGCATCACGAATGTCTATTAGATAAGCATTTTCAAGAATGTTGTTTTTGGCCTCATTAAATTGTTTTTCGTTATTTTTACGCCAATTAACAAAACAGGTACCCGCGTCTTTACCATATGAACTGCCTATGTTTACACATCGCGCCAAGTCTTTATTTATAACGTACATTGCTTGATGTAATAAAGCCATATTTTCATAATATTTATCTTCTATATCACTTGCATCGGGTTCTTGGGATGTTAACCACACAGCCATATTTGCAATATCGTCATATGCATTGATTGGCGGATATCCTGTATATCCCCCTAATTTGGCCGCAATATATCTGTTTAATTGATCTGCTGTAGTAGAAATCATGCTCGTAACTTTTTTATTACTTTCATGGGCTAAATTTGCATACGGAATTTCTATAGTCGGATCATATCTATCAGTATAGGAGTAAGATTTATCCAGTGTATTATCAGTTGCACATGCTGCTAATGATAGTATAAGCAAAGGGCAATATAAATTTTTCATTTATGTCTCCTTTAACAAAATTATAACATAAATCAAAAATGCAGTCGACATCTATTAATTAATGGTGCTGCAACGTATTTCTTTTTCAACTGATTAAATTGTAATTTCTAAAGTAAAAGTATTTGTAAAACGTTGTACACAATACAGTATAAAAAATGAAGGCTATGAAATAATACATAGTCATATAACAAAGGAGGACAGCATGGAAGCATTCAATAAATTCGAATCAGCAGGAATTTATTCTGTAGAACTAGATGCTGGTGCTTATAAGGTTGTAGTTAATTGGACCTGGGGGTGATGGTGCAAAAGGTGGAACTTCCAGTGCTAATAATTATAGACCAGCCACACGTGACGATGGTGCCGCTGGCGGTGGTGGCGGTGCTTGGACGTCAGGACAAAACGGTACGAATCCAACAGCCGCCGGCAGAGGTATCAATGGTCAAGGTGGTGCTGGTGGTATCGGGGGAAATGGTGCAGTTTGGCTGCTTAAGCTGGAACAACTAAGAAAAGCGCAACAAAAAGTCCGCTAATGTTCTAAAAAAACATATAAAAACGGTCAACCAAGCATTCCCATAATAAAAATGACTGCTGTTGGGTTGACCGTTTTTTTACCCCTTTTTTATACTGTATATTTTTGTTATACTTATAATAAATGATCATAGACTCAAAAATAATTATATTGGAGAGAAAAGTGAAACAAATAACTTGCTTGATAATAGTTGTATTGTTGAGTGCTTGCAGTGGCGGGGGCGGAGGTTATACACCAACCTGTGTGGATAATGGTAGAGGATGTAGCCCACATATTCCAACTGATGACCGTGGCGATTCATCTGGTCGTACACCAAGCGATGATCGGGGTGAAGTGCCAAATACACCAGCAGATGATCGTGGTAATTCTGACGGACACAATCCAGCTGGTGGACGGGGAAATAATGAAAATTATGTGCCCAGTGATGGTAGAGGAAACAGTTCAAATCATACACCAAATGATGATCATAGTGATGCATCTGAATATGAGGCTTCAGACAACACAGGGGGCAGACCGTCTCGTAGAATTTCTGGTTTGATGTATACGAATAAAATAAATACAGCAGATGTAAAAGAATATGTTTCTTTGGGAAAAGAGTTAGGATTATCTTATTCTAATTTTGGAACCTATGAAATAGATAAATCATATGTTGCCAATGACCAAACCATCATAAATGAAAACATTCCATTTATAGATATTAATACCGCAAATAGAATAGAAACTTCAAACATTGCCGGTAATGTAAAATTTACGGGTAAAGCTGTTGGACAAGCCAGTTCAGATTCTGCTGCTATTAAGTTAGATGGTAAAGTAACTCTTAACTTTAATGATGAAAATGGTATCAGCACCCTTGGGGCGGTATTTGATAATTGGTATGATATAAGTGTACAAGATAATGATTCTGGTACAATTATGTTTAGTAATTATAAAAACAAGGAAAATTTGGTAAAGTTTGAAATTCAACCGGATATAAATGGAAATATTATTATGTCCGGGGCCAATATGGATGTACATTATTATGCACCAAAGCCAGAAAATGGCAGGCCAACAGAGGCTAATGGATTAATTCAGTTCCAAGAAAATGGATCTGGTATAAAACTTGATGTGGCATTTGGTGCAAAGTGACAGACATATAGCAAATTAAAAACATGGAATTTTTATCTTTGCAAACGTAAGACCCCGGGCATAAGCCCGAGGTTTTTTATTTAATCACATTTCCCATCGCAACGGCTGTGTCGCACATGCGGTTTGAAAAACCCCATTCGTTATCATACCATGCCGTTACATGGACCAGACGATCGCCCAAGACCTTGGTCTGGGATGCGTCGAATATTGAACTGTGGGCGTTGCCCTTGAAATCAACGGAAACCAACGGTTTGTCGTTATAACCAAATGTTTTGGATTCTGCGGCGCGCATAGCGTTGTTGATTTCATCAACGGTCGCGTCACGTTCCAGATTTACAACCAATTCAACAACCGATACGTCCGGTGTTGGTACGCGGATTGCCATTCCGTCCAGTTTCCCCGCCAAATTCGGCAAAACCAAACCGATTGCCTTGGCTGCGCCGGTGCTGGTCGGAATCATGGACAGTGCCGCTGCGCGGGCACGGCGGAAATCCTTGTGATTTTTATCCAGTAATTGTTGATCGCCGGTATATGCGTGTACGGTTGTCATCCACCCAGATATAATGCCAAACGTGTTGCCCAGAACCTGGGCCACCGGGGCCAGGCAGTTTGTTGTGCATGACGCATTGGAAACAATTAAATCATCTGGGGTCAAAGTATCCTGGTTCACACCGAAAACGATTGTTTTATCGGCGCCCGCGGACGGTGCTGAAACCAATACGCGTTTTGCGCCACATTCCAAGTGAACACGCGCCTTGTCCGCGGCGGTGAATATGCCGGTGCATTCCATTACAACGTCAATATTCATTTCGCCCCACGGCAATTTAGACGGATCTTTTTCCGCAATACATTTAATTTTCTGGTTGCCAACAATTATATATTCGCCGTCCAGTTTTACATCCATTGGCAAAGTCCCATGCACAGAATCATATTGCAACAGATACGCATTTTGTTCGGCGGGTGCCAAATCGTTTACTGCGACAAATTCAATATCGTCACGTCCAGACATTAATGCGGCGCGTAAAACCAAACGACCAATGCGCCCAAATCCATTAACGGCAACTCTTAATTTTGACATTATTTTTCCTTTCGTTTTTCTGTTTGTTGAACGGTGGTATTTTATCATTATGTGAAATTTGTGCAATCTGAAATTTGTGTGGTGGGCTTGAATTTATACCGATGTACGTATATAATTTTTCATAATGGTTGAAAAACATGAATCTTTTATAGTTACTGGACCAACCGCGTCGGGTAAAACCGAATACGCGCATAAATTGGCTAAACAGATTGGCGGGGTCATTATAAATTGTGACAGTGTTCAAATTTACAGTGGTATAGAAAACATTTCCGCCAGTCCATTTGCAGGTCGTGATATTACTGATGAATTAGACGGGGTACCATACCGTTTGTTTTCTGTTTTGCCATTAAATATGCAAATCAGTGTTGCAGATTATCTGGAAATGGCGCGTCGGGAATATGATGCGGCGCGTGCGGTGGGAATGGTGCCTGTATTCGTTGGCGGAACGGGATATTATATAAATGCGATTATAAACGGGATATCACCGATGCCTGATGTATCACCGGAAAATCGTGCCCGTGCGCGTGAAATGGTGGCAACGGATATTGATGCGGCGCGTGAAATGTTGCCACCTGATTTCAAGGCGACCGACCCCCAGCGTGTCGCCCGCGCGATAGAGGTTTTATTACAAACGGGCCGTCAATTGACTGATTGGCAAAAATTACCACGTATTGGCGCGATTAGTCCGACCCCATACAGGATATTAATAAATCCGAACATGGATGAATTACGTCCGCGTATTGCGGCGCGAATCCCCAAAATGGTTGCCGGTGGTGCCATGGACGAAGCGCGCGCCATTATCGCCGCCAATTGGGATGTTCGTCGTGCAATCGGTGCGGCGCAATTATGTGCATATTTTCGTGGGGATATCAGTCGCGACCAATGTATCACAGATTGGACAACGAAAACGAACCAATATGCAAAACGGCAACGCACATGGTTCAGAACACAGTTCGTTGCCGATTTGGAAATAAATCACGCAGCATAATAATTATTGGCGTGATTTTGTATTTAGATTAATTATTTTTTGATTTATTAACGCGTTGCGTGTGTTTTCAAATTCTTGCTTTGGAATATAAACACGTGGTCTTTTGGTTGTTTTGTTTTCCAATTCTTGTTTTTTTGCTGCGGCCGCGGCCCGGTCTTTTAAAGACTGTTCTAATCTGGCCTGTTTTTTTGCGACGGCGATTTCCTGGGTGCGTTTGTTTTCAGCAATTATATATTGAATATGTGCGGATTGATTGTACAGCAAATTTCTTAACTTTTTTCGTGCCCGATTACGCGAACCTGTATCGGGGGCGCGTTTTACATATGCCGACAAATAATCAGATATGCCGTCAATGAATTGACGCAAAGCCCACCCGTTTTTTGTTGTAACAAACAAACGTATAAAGATTTTAGTTTCAAATACTATAAAGTTTTCTGTTTCCGCGCTGTATGGCAAATTATCCCGCCAATAATGACCCATTGTATCCATGTTTTCATATGACGCACCATATTTATCCATAACTTTTTCAGTTATGTATCTGGTGTATTTGTAAAACATAGTTTTGTTTTGCGCCTCCATTTGTTCGTTTGTCATGATGAAATCCTTGCTATAAACAGTATTTATTATAGTACAAAAACACACTTTGTCAACAAATGGGTTTAGTTTTTATTTTTTATTTGCAATTTTTCTGTAACCGTCAGTGATATTTTTTATAATGCCTGATTTTTTCATTTTTGACGAAAAGGCGATTGTGTTGTTAAATTCGTTTTCCACAAATCCCCAATTGGCATATTCCCAATCGATTACACCAACGATTTTTTTTGTTTTTCCGTCTATAATCATATTGTTGCACATGTCGTTATGATTCCATCCATCGCCCGGTGTATTGCCACGTAAATCATCAATTTCAGGCACCCGTGCCGTATGAATTGCATAAATAAATTCAGCCAACTGTTGTCCCCAAACATCTGTATGCTTGGTTATGGTTTTCAGCGAACATGTATTTAAATTTTTCCCGGGTATAAAGTCATATTTATAAAAAGTATATTTTCCCGCGCGCACGATTTCTATTTTTGGTATGCGCAATGGCGATATATTTGCAAAAGCGTCAGTTATTCTTTTTTCGCGCATGATTTTATCAGTTGGTATGGACGTATCATAAAATTTTCTGATTTTAAAAACATATTTATTATCGACGATAAAACCGATGTTCCACCCCCCCTTTATCATGCGGGTGTGGCGGAATATCATGTCAGGAAACTTTTTTTGTAATGCCCTGTATTTATTTTTCCAATCGAACAGTTTTTGTGTGCGTATACGATTGCGAATCCTGGGGCTTGGAATCAGACAGCATAAAAAATCACAAATTTCAAAAAATAATTTCCACATACTTTTGTCTTTTATATATGATTATAAATGGTATTGAAAAAAATGAAAAAAACAAGTAATTTATAGACATGTTTAACCCTGGGGATATTGTAAAAGTTTTAATACCGAATGTTGCAAATACGGGTTACGATTATCGCCTGACTGCGTCGGCGGACCTGGGAACTTTTGTAAGGGTTCATGTCATGAACCGGCCGTATATTGGGGTTGTTTACGGCATTGGTGACAGTAATTTGCCGCCCAATAAAATACGTGACACGGTTGATGTGTTTCCCGAACATTTGTCTGTTTCTGATTTACAGTGGATACAAAAAATGTCCACATGGACGTTAATGACACCGGGTGCGGTTTTGCGATTAATAGTAAATGTTCCAGACGCTTTTTCACCCCCCCGCATGGAACAGTTATATATTTACAATAATGACACAAATATTCGCATGACTGATGCGCGCCAGGCTGTTGCCGATGCGTTTGCGTCAAACGATAATGACGCCATGGGCGTATCAGACATTCAAAACATTGCGCACGTCAGTGCGGCGGTTGTTCGTGGTATGATTTCGCGCGGTGTATTAACACCGTCTGTAACACGTGCACATGAATCAGACTTTTCAGAATATGTATATCATGATATGTGTAATGTCCATTTGAATACGGAACAGGCCGCGGCCGCGCATGAATTGGGAACGGCGATTGACCGTGGCGGATTTTCTGCATATTTGTTGGATGGCATTACCGGCAGTGGCAAAACCCAGGTTTATTTTGATGCGGCATGGCGCGCGTACAGCCGTGGTGCGTCGGTATTGCTGATGATGCCTGAAATTGCATTGACGGCCCAGTTTATGTCGCGCTATGAACAACGCTTTGGTGCGCGACCTGTTGTATGGCACAGTAATTTAACCGCTGCGCGTCGGCGTGAAATATGGCGTGGTGTTTTGCGTGGTCAAATACGTATGGTTGTCGGCACGCGCAGTGCGTTATTTTTACCGTGGCAGAATTTAGGCTTGATTGTGGTGGATGAAGAACACGATACATCGTATAAACAGGATGATATGGGAAATTATCACGCACGGGACATGGCTGTTTTGCGTGCAAAGATTGCTGGTTTTCCAATCGTGTTGGCCAGTGCGACCCCGTCGGCTGAAACATTGCAAAATGTGGCTGATGGAAAATACAGGCAATTAAGGTTAACATCGCGCTTTGGTGGTGCATCATTGCCGACGATTGAAACGATTGATATGCGCCAAAATCGTCCAGAACAATACACATTGGCGACGGATAACGATGATACGCCACCCCATACGGGCAGTTTATCGCCAATGTTGTGTGATGCGATGCGTGAAACATTGTCCGCCGGGCATCAAATAATGTTGTTTATTAACAGACGTGGTTTTGCCCCGATTGTTCAGTGCAAAAAATGCGGTTGGGTTGCCCAATGTCCTGATTGCAGTGTTGGTATGACGTATCATAAGCGTATTGGAAAGTTATTATGCCATATGTGTGGGCGTACCGCGCCGGTACCTGAAAAATGCCCATCGTGTGGCGATGCGGTGTCATATCGCGGTGCCGGTCTTGAAAAGATAGAAGAAGAGGTTGCCATCAAATTTCCGTCGGCACGAACCGCCCTGGTATCCAGTGATACAATTGTTTCGCGCCAGGCATTGGAACGTTTGGTGCATAAAATGGAAAATGGTGAAATAGATATTGTAATTGGTACCCAAATCCTGGCCAAGGGTCATCATTTTCCAAATCTGACATTGGTTGGGGTTGTTGATGCGGATATGGGGTTGTTTGGTACTGATTTTCGTGCGGCCGAACATACGTTTCAGCAATTATTTCAGGTTGCTGGTCGTGCCGGTCGTGGCGATGCGCCGGGACGTGTTTTAATGCAAACATATCAACCAGATCATCCCGTGTTACAGGCCATTTGTAACGGCGACCGCGATTCTTTTATGGCGGCCGACATGGCGGCACGTCGCGCGGCAAAAATGCCACCGTATGGCCAGTTAACCGCCCTGGTGATAGAGGCCCAAAAAGAACCCATCTTAAAAAAGTTTTGTGATGCATTGGCTGCGGCCGCGCCGTCTGCGCCCGGGGTGCGGATTATGGGACCCATCGCGGCCCAGGTATACCAGGTTCGCAATTGGTACCGCATGCGCTTTTTGGTTGCGGGTGACGCGCGTGCCATGTTACAACCATTGGTGGCGCATTGGTTGGCCAAGGTTACCCCCCCCGCCAACGTTCGGGTAAAGATAGATGTAAACCCACAAAATTTTATGTGATTGAATATACCGTTTGTTTGTACTATAATATTATTATAACAAACCAAGGGGGGGATAATGGCCGAAGCTATTGTGGCATTTTTAATAATGTTTTGTGTTGCAGTTATCTGTGTTGCATTTTTGGCAATCCCGGTAATGATTGCGAATGCGCGCGGTATTTGTGGTACGGAAAAAACGATAATTGTTGTCCTGTCTATTTTGGGCATATTTTTTGGATTAACATGGATTGTTGCGCTGGTACTGTCGTTGGTATGGTGTGGCGATTGCCTGGGCGGGGATAATTTAGATAAATTGGAAAAATTGGCCCGTCTGTATAAAGATAAAGTAATTACAAAGGCCGAATATGAACGGATGAAATCAAAATTATTAAATGAATAAGAACAGAATTTGAATAATAAAAACGCCCGTTAAGCGGGCGTTTATTATTTTGTTTTTTGTTTGTTATGAATGCCTGATTTAATTTTTAGTATTAAATCTATGAATACATCCATCATGGTTGATTTGTTTAACAGTTCTTTTTCGCGTTGTTCCGCCTGTTGCAGTTTTTGTTGTGCCAATTGTTTTAATTGTCTGTCTATATCTGGCGTTAAAATTCTTGTTGTATTATCAGTGATGCACAATTGTTCTTTTGACATAATTACCCCCATAAATAATGAACATATTATTAAATGTTCGTATATTATACCACTTCTGTTACCGCGCGCAAGGCCCCATCGCGCGATAATTGCACGACCCGGATTTTTTTCTTCATTTCTGCGATTAAATCAGTTCTGTCATATGCGGGTTGTGTATGCAGGATTCTGTCTGCGAATGCGGCATATGCTGCTTCTGCACTTTCCGCATGAATGGTCGTATAAAAATGGTCATGGCCGGTCCCCAGCATTTCCCATAAAACAGCCGCATTATCGGTTGAAATTTCGCCGCCAATGATTACATCTGGGGTCATTCGAACAACCAAATCCAACAACCGGGCATAGTTAAAATCATTTGTTTGTTCGGTACGTGACAATATAAAGTGTACATGATTGGGTTGTGGTACACTGATTTCCCGTGCATCTTCGACCGTGATAACCCGACTGTTTTTATCAATCAGTGTTAACATGTGATTTAAAAAAGTTGTTTTCCCAGTTGCGGTTGCACCACTGATTAAGATAGGACTGCCATCGTTTATGGCGGTCATCAATCGGTCATACGGGTCATCAGGGCGTGCGGATTGACGTGGTTTAACCTTTAACAATTTTTCCCCACGTTTTAAATGGTAATTTTCAAACGATGTTTCCGGTGCAGATGTTCCACGAATATTCAGTGCGACCCCACCGGTGACATCACGTTCGTCATATTGGACGTTTGGACCTGCAATTGCGGTAAATCTGTGATTGCCGGGCAGTGTGGCATATACAACGGGCATTCCATGAATCGGGTCAAATGGTCGTTCGTAAATATTCGCAACCGTATGGATTAAATCAACCAGATATTGTTTGGTTAAAACCTCTGCATTATATGCCACCCACGGGACACGGGCGCCATGCAGCCGCATCCATACTTCACCTGCGTGATTTATGGCAATTTCTTCTACAAACGTGGGTTTATAGAATTCTTCCAACGGTTTTAACAAAGAATCCAGAACAACATTTGACATCAAATTAATTTTATCATAAATCGTGACTTGAATCAAAATGCTTTATTTGATAAAATTAAGAAAAAGAGAGATTAAGATATGAAAAAATCTGTACTGATTATGTTATGTTCTGTGTTGGCATTGGGTGCATGCAATACTGGGAATGACACGCCGTATAACGCGGATGATTTTGCCACCGGTGGTGCGGATGCGCCGTTGTATAACGAACGTACCAGTACATTTATGCAGGCGGAAAATCAGTATTCAAACATTGATTCATATAAACCCAAAACGGATGCAGAGAAAGAGGCCAGCAACAACCGTTGGAACACTGCCCGTATGGAAACCCGTTGGCAGGAATATCGTGGCACAATGGTACGGGTTCAAATATTGTTGGGTAATACAGATTTGCGTGAAATGCGCCTGCGCCTGGTCCAGAATGCGGACGGAATGGATATTGATGGCGATGCCCGCACCATTTTGGCCAAGGTTGCAGATTACGAAATGAAACGTGTTTGTGGGCGTAACGCGGACAGCATTGTCATGGTTTACGATCGTCCATCATTTGACGTTATGCGCCCGACGCCATATTTTGATTATCGTGTAGAGGCCGAAGGCACAACCATGCGTGAATACGGTTTCAGATGCGTATATAACAATTAATCAACTGATTACAAAAAAATGGGGGAAATATGAAAAAAATTTTATCTGTGGTTGCGGTTTGTGGTGCGGCATTTTTAACCGCATGTGACAGTAATGCTGGTGCCAAAAATGGTGATACGGTTGTAATTGATTTTGCCGGGTATTTGGATGGTGTTGCGTTTGACGGTGGCACGGCGACAAATTTCCCATTGGTATTGGGCAGTGGCCAGTTTGTTCCCGGGTTTGAAGAACAATTGGTTGGTATGGAACAGGGCGAAACCCGTGATATTAATATAACATTCCCGGATAATTATTATCCTGAATTGGCGGGCAAGGATGTTGTTTTCACCGTTACTGTTAATGAAATTGTAAAAAAATAAAATTTAATCCCCCGCGTTATGCGGGGGATTTTTTTAATTTGTTTTTATAACTGCACTTTTTATTAATGCAATATCTTCACGTATAGTATCTATTTTAATTTGTATTTGGCCCAATCCGGTTTCCAATATTGTTGTACGATTTTCCAATGCGGTTATACGTGTGTTTGCACGCGCCAAATCTGCCAATGATGAATCCTGGCGCGCGGCCCAGTATATTACACCCGCGATAAATGCGATTAAAAACCAACTGTTACGTAAAAAATCAATTATCCCGATTGCGCCACGGGACTGTTGTCGCGTCATCATTTTCCCCGTTCAATTAATGTTTCTATTTGGTGAACTAATGCACGTTGTGCCTCTAAACCCCGCAATTCCGAATCTGTGGCATTGGGGCCCAGTACCCGTTCAATTGTGATTTTACGTAAATGTTTTAAAACCATTACGCCCGATGCGGTGGAAAATGTTCGTGTATAGTTTTGTTCTAAATCTTTCATTGTTACATTCCTTGTTATAATATGTTTTCAGCAACAGCCATTTTGGTAATTGGCGCGATGTATTTTAATTCTGCATCGCTGTGCAGTGATATTTTGTCTATGACACCGCGGCGTGATAAAATTTGCAGTCCACGTTCAACCAATGGGCGAATAAATTCGTGTAACAATCGTCCATATGTTGCACCCAAAATACGCATCATATCCGCATTTCGTGCCAAAATTTCAGTGGCGGTCATTTCTTTTTCACTTAATAACCCCAATCTGTCGGCCAATAAAGCATGGCGAATTCGTTCACGCAAATCTTTCAAGATTATCTGTGATACGTCAAAATCTGCACCTGATGCCAATGGTGTTAATCCAGATGAACCGACTGCTTTTGGAATAATTACGCCAGGTGTTAAGTTTATGTTGGATAAATTAATAACGCCGTCATCGTCGGCCTGCCAAATTCCAGAAACGGCAATGGTCGCATTTTTAAGTACTAATTCAACAACCTTGTTCGCGGTTTTTATATCGGGCAGGGCGCGCATCACCGGCCCACGACCGTATATTTCGCCACTGGCCACAGACCAACGGAATATAATATACGGATTGGTTTCAAATGTTCCATGTGCGACGATATTGTTTTCTATGTCCCCGCCAACATCCAACCATGCGGTAAATTCTGTGCCGATTAATGATTGAACCAGTTTCAATGGCGTTTCAGGGTCTGTTTTTATTATTTCGCGTAAATCAGCTGGTGGTGTCCATGATGGATATTTTTCCATGACTTCACGTGCAGACATTGTTGCGGTATGAAACACAGCGTTTGGTAATATCGCAATGTCACGCATTGGTATCGCGGTAAATGAAAATGCTGATTCCGCACCAATTGGATTTTCCGCCATAAACAGGCATGCCGTGCCCAATATGATTAAATCCATATAACATTGGTGTATTGTTGTATAAAAATTTGAATCATTAATATTTGCACGTAATGCTGCTGTTGCAGTGGTTGCGTCGGGTGATTGATCACTTTCTGGTACCAATGATATCCATAATGATTCGGGCGGTGTTAATAATGAATAAATAGACGCCGCCAAATTATCCACTGCATCAGCCGCAGTTGCATCAAATAATGTGGCTGCGTCATCGTCGGCGGTTGGCATGGTGTACCGCATGGCACTGTCCCAACGGTTTATCCATGGGGTGCGCATATCCAATGCGCGGCGATACATTTGTTGCAGATTTTTTATCATGTTGAAAACTCCCTTGGTTTAAGTGTGTTATATTTTGAAATCTGTATTTGCAGAAAAAGTTTGTGCATGTCCCCCCAACGGTCGCATTGGTATCGGCACTGCGCACATTGCGCCCGCAACAGCGTCCAACCCGTCGTCGTGCATTGTGCCGCCGATTGGTGTCCAACCCAACATTTCCGCAATCAGTGGTGTTGATTGAACACGTCTGTGCGCGTACATGCGGCCAGACGATAAAATTGGTTCAATCGCATCCAAAATTCTGGTTTCTTTGTTTGTGTGGTTAATAATTTTTTGAATATTTATGGAAATGTTACGCCGTCCTGCGACATCGCGCATAATTTCAGGCAACGCATTCCCAATACCGTTTGTTTCAATGTTTATGCGACGCATATTATGTCGTAACATAAAATCAATAACCATTTCGCACTGTCGTGCCAGTGGATGTAATTCTGAATCTGCGACAATCAGATAAATTATATCGTGAATAAAAATTAAACGTGCTTTGTCATCACGATATATCAAAACACAAACACTGCCATCAGATTTTTTTCGTCCACTGGACGGATCCCAATAAACAGTGCCACCGGTGATAACGCTGTCGCCGATGCGGGCGGTATGTATATTATAATCATCATCATACAAATGCAGTGCATCTGGGTCCAGTCGTGCCCGGTCTGGGGCGATAAAATCCAACATCATTTGGGCTGAAAAATATCGCATACCAACGGATTGTCGTAATTCATCAATACGACTGACCGGAAACAGTTCGGGCCATGTTGGCACACCATCCGCTGAAATTATCGGAATTTTTAATTCGCGGTACCCGCGTAAAAAAGGCGTTGAAAAACTTAAATTTTTATATACCATATCTGACATGGACTTTACCCCTAAGACATTGCCAACGAATTTAGAAGCAGAACAGGCCGTTTTGGCAGCAGTTCTGATGAACAATCGTGCGTTGGAACGTGTGTCTGAATTTTTGCGTCCTGAACATTTTTCACATCCTGCGCACCAGGAAATTTATAAATTGGCCGAACGACAATTTGCGGCCGGAATACCATTTGATATAATTACTGCTAAAAATTATCTGGACCAACAGGGCGTATTGGAATCCGTGGGTGGTGTGGAATATCTGACCCAGTTGGCGTCTGCGGGTGCGACGGTTGTGAACGTTGAACAATATGGGCGAATTGTATATGAAAACGCAATGCGCCGCGAATTGATAAATTTGGGCCAATCTATAACTGATGCCGCGTTTATAGAGGATTTAGATAACCCTGTATCTGCCCAGATTGAAACCGCCGAACAAAAATTGTTTGAAATGGCATCTGCTGGTGTGTCTGAACGCGAAGTTGCATCAATCGGCACCGCTTTACAGGACGCATTGAAAGAGGCTGAAATCGCGTACAAGGCCGATGGCAAGTTGTCTGGTTTAACAACTGGATTGAACGCGTTGGACAAATCCATCAGTGGTCTGCATCATTCTGATTTGATAATTATTGCCGGACGTCCCGCCATGGGGAAAACAACATTGGCAATGAATATCGCGTTTAATGCGGCAAATGCCATTCAGTATGGGCGTGCCAATGAACGGTATCACGGCGCAGTTGTGTTTTTCAGTTTGGAAATGTCTAAATCACAGTTGGCGGCCCGTGTTTTGTCGTCACAGTCAAAAATACCTGCATCCGCCATGCGTGAAGGTTCATTGACAGACGAAGATTTTTTGAAAATGTCACAATATGCCGACGCGATAAGCAAAGTGCCATTGTTTATTGATGATACGCCTGGTATGTCGGTGCCAATGATACGTACACGTGCCCGTCGCTTGGCACGTAAATGTGGCGGAATCGCATTGATAGTAATTGACTATCTGCAATTGATGACGTCGCCCGGCGGCAAACGTAACGACAATCGTGTTCAGGAAATTTCTGAAATCACACGTGGTCTAAAAATGTTGGCCAAGGAATTGGATGTTCCTGTCATTGCATTGTCCCAGTTGTCGCGCAGTGTTGAAAACCGTGATGATAAACGTCCCCAGTTGGCTGATTTGCGTGAATCAGGATCTATTGAACAGGACGCCGACATCGTCATGTTTACATATCGCGAAGAATATTATTTGGAAAATCGTGATCCGTCCCAACGTATTTCTGGCAATACGAATGAAAAAATCATCGAAAGTTTCCAGCGTCGTTTGGAACGTGCCCGGGGCAAGGCCGATGTTATAATCGGTAAAAACCGTCATGGTCGTCCTGAAACGGTGCGTATGGCGTTTTTCGGCGATTACAGTCTGTTTGACAATTTGGACGAAATCGATGCGCGTGGTGAAAATGATTTTGTTGATATGCCACAATCTGTACCTGGGGCTGATGGTGACGGTGCATCACCAACACCGGTTGACATCGATGCAATACCGGATGATATGCCGTTATAGTTTATTTTATGCTTGCCAAAACCACAAAAATTGACTACCATTTTTGTCAAGAATTTTGAAAGAGGTTTACTATGGCGCAAGAAGAAATAATTTTTCCCAATAACATCAGAAATATTCGTTTGGCCAATGGCATGAAAATGACTGAATTGGCGCGTCAGGCAAACCTGTCTTTATCGGCGGTGTCCAAAATAGAAAAGGGCGTTCGTCGCATGAATCAAAGACAGTTGTTAAACATCTGTAACATATTGGGATGTAAACTGTCTGATATTTTTATCAAGGAATCTGATGCAGTTGCGGCCCAATGGCAAAATGAAATAAAGCGTCGTCTGAATGATAACGAAGACAACGGTTTAAAAATTTTTGGCAGTGGATTGCGCAAAATTCGTCAGCAATCTGGCAAAACAATTGCCCAGGCGGCCGCCGATGCCGGAATGAGTTTATCTGTATATCACAAGATAGAGGTTGGGCAACGTGAAATATATGAAAATGAAATAGAACCGTTGGCGGAATCTTTTTCATATACTACCCAAACCCTGTTGGATAAAATCGCCGATTTGTACAAGGCCGGTGAATTAACCAAACAAATAAACAAGGTCAAAGAACGTGTTAAATCTGTGCTGGTTCCTGGCAATCCAATGTCTGGCATAGATCACAGCAGTCTGTACGGGGCCAAATTGTACGACAGTGCACGTAAAAAATTGGTGCCGGTTTTTGGTGGCCCATCTGGCAAGGAAATAGCATTCAAAAAATCTGATAAAACCATGATTGTTGCCCCCACTTCCCTAGAAGGGCACAAGGGCATTTACGCAATTCGTCCGAATTCAAAGCGTTTGGGTGGTTTTATTCCGGAACGGTCATATGTTTTTGCGGATTCCGATATGCCTGCGTCCGTTGGGGATTTGGCTGTTTGTATTGATTCTGATTTTAACTCTTTGGATGCTGGTGAAATAGTCAAGGCGCATATTGCCATTGTTCGTTCTGATTCCAAGGGCAGAATATACGGCCAGGTTTCATCACCAGAAGAAAAGATTTTTGCCAAAACAATGCACAGGGTTGTGATGATTGTTATGGAATAATTATTATCAAATCAGGGGGGGGCAATGAAAGCAAAGGCCAGCACAGTCGCACAAAAACTATTAAACTTGTATCGCCAGGAACATGTTATATTTGGCGGATGGGCCGCGGTTAATCGTGTTTTTATTGCAGAGGCTGACGATGATGTTCTGCGTGCATTACGTGAATTGCCCACTGGTAAAAATCTGATACGTCATATTGAAAATTTGCGCAGTGGCAAAACACCGATGAATTCAATTGACCGCGAATTATTACCATATGGTGGCCTGATGGCGGAAACGGTTGCAACAGTGCCATTGACAACATCCGAATGGGCTGAATTAGAGGCCGGCATAGATGCCTTTACCCCGGACCAGGCGGGTCTGGAACGTATTCAGGAATTAAATGTTGTCAAAAAATTTGGTGACCAATGGTTGGTTGCAATTCGTGCTGCATTGTCTGAACGTCCTGATTTGGCGGAAAAATGGGCGGTTGTGAATACAACGTATCGTGCGTATTATTTATGGAAAGTCGCCAGTGATATGTTGAATCAGCCACTGTCTGAACGGGCCCGTGCACAATTACAGGTGGACATGCCCGAATATGAAACATATTTGCCCATGTTTGGCCAGGCTGGAACCGAACTGTTGGAAAAGTTGCGGTCGTTTATATCCACGATGAAGCCCGTGGATGACAGTGGTAATGACGGGCTGAATTTTTAATCATCATGTGTTCTGTAAATGGTATCCATCGTGTGTGGTGTGCCGATATAAATCATTGCACCATCAGGCGATAATATAAAATCCAATTCACGCAGTCGTTCACGCAGCGTTTCACGTTTTTGTGCGGTGTTGCTGGTATTGGGAACCTCTATGTCATCACAAATAATTAAATCTGCGCGTAATCCAGTTATATTTCCATGGATGCCCTGGCAAATTACGGATGGTTCGCGTATACCGATTGGGCGGTTGACAGTAATTCTGTCGTGCGCCCATTCTTTTTTTGTTTTAGGCACCAAATCGATACAATCTGGGTGGTTTTCCAATATGTGTCGAATGTGCGAAACCATTCGCGCCGCCAGGCCGCTTTCCGCGGACAAAATCAGGATTCTGGTTTCCGGACACAGATGTAAAACACATGCGGCGAATATTCCGACCACGGTTGATTTTCCTGAATGCCGAAATGCCGTCAATAACCCGCGTTTTGGATGTGTTTGCCACACAGAAACCAGAAATTCCATAATTTTATAATGATGTGCCGGTGTGTGGAATCCCAACACACTGTTCCACATGTCCAAGAATTTATAAAAATCGTCCAGCATTTTAACTAACTGACCAAATCATCAAATTTATCCAACAGTAATTGTAACAAATTAGGCTTATTCGATTTCACTTTACGCAGTTTTTCTGCATTGGCCTGTCGTTTTTCTTTGTATGGTTGTTCCGTTTCGGATTTCAGCCTTTTTAAAACCGCGCCTGTGCTTAAACTGTTTCCGTTTACGCCAGATGCACCGTATTTTGCCCGCTGTGTGGCCAGTGTTTTTTTTACCAGATTTGTTTTTTCGCGTTCATCGGCTGCCATATCGGCCAATATTTTTTGGCGTTCGTTTTCAGCCTCTTTTTTGGAATCGCGCGAATCTAGCACAGATGTAACATCAGATATTAATTGTCCCATTTTATTTTCCTTTTGTTTTTATATAATGTATCGCCCATATATACCGACTGACAAAACTGTTGTCGGTAATTGTTCGTTGCTGGAAATTGTCCACGGTGCGCTTATACAGTCATATTGTGTTCCAAATGTATTAATGGAAACATCACCACTGTACCCAGGTGATTGTTCGTTGTATATATCGTTTGGTAATGCTGCGCGCACATTATTTATGAATAATGTTTTTGTGTTTAATACGCGTGCGTTAATTTTTTTTATGCGTAATTTTTGTGCGTTATGCCCTGATGCCCGCAGTGGCATTGCAGATGCGGTATAATTAAATTCGTATTGTCCCGCGTCACACATTGCATCGGATGAAAACTTTTCCATCCAAAAATTATTTCCACGTGCGACGACAACATGTGTTACACCGTCTATGGTTGCAACAGATTTAAATTGCCCATTTGTTTTATAGCGTGCCCACGCAGAAATCCCCAGTGCGGAATTCTGGTTTAATACGGCCATGTCACCATTTGCCATAACGACGAATAATTGACGCGTTTCTGGATTATATGACATATCCACTGGATTTTGCATTAAATGCTTTGCCTGGGTACACAGGTCGCGTGCGTTATAATTTTCACCCAATGTATCCAACGCCAATTCCCGAATATCTTTTTGAGTGCTGGAAATAAAAACAGTTGCGCCCTCTATTTTTTGTGGTGGTAAATATCTGGTCGCAACACTGCCCACAGACGTATGCTGTTTTATATCAACCACCGACGGGGTTAAAGGTTTGCTGGAAATAGCCCATTCACCAGAATTAGTCAAAATTTGCAGATTATCACTGCTGACAATGGTGCAAATTTGCTGGCGTTGTTGTGATACCAGGGTTAAGAAAATTGCTTCATCATCTAAACCCGTGCCGGAATCAAAATTATTATGCTTTCCAACCTTTGACATCCACAGACCACTGGGCCACGATTTTGAACCACCAAACACTAATCTGTCCTGGTGAAAAGTAATACTGCATGGCCATCCCCGTCGTTTGCTGAATGCTGCTTCGTACCATTCAGACACGGGACCACTTGGCAAATTATATTGTCCGTTTGTGTATGCATAAACAACAGTTGGGCTGACATATTCTGTTATTTCCCATTGATTGTTTATTAACACCAACCGTTCACCTATGCAGTTTGAATTCCAAAAAGCTTTGTTGGTTGTAAATGTGGCGTAATTATTCCCGGCGTCGTTTTTTGTTACTGTGATTTTTATGCCGTTTGCATCATCAAATTTCATAAACGGTATGTTGACGTTCATATTTGAATCATTTCGTTCAAATTCAAACGTTGATAATTCAAATCGTCCGTCTGTTTTTTGTAATATATATGGTTGATATTCAGGATGCACAAAAATCATGGTTCCGAAACGTTGTGCGTATTGTATTTTTGGAACATCTGTGATTTCCCATGGGGCCAGTATATCACGAATGCGATTTGTACCGTTGTAAATTAATAAATGCCCATCGTCAAACACCAATATATAGTTTTCTGTTTCACTGACTGAAAAAGGAATCAATCTGGCCGCAGAATCCAATTGCGCCACTGTTTCCAATCCGCGTCTGCGCTGTAATCCGCCACCCGCCAGTACGTCCATATTTTCCAAACGTGATAATCCATTTAAGTTATCGCGTGCAAAAAATTCTGGGGCGACTTCACCATCTGCAAAAGAGTTTTGTGTTTTTATAAAGTCTGACATTTGTTCCCCCCGAATTTAAAATCGCGCACTGACCAGGGAAAAATTATCTATTCCGTTGTGCGTGGTTGACATGGTACTGTCTATGAATTTCGCGGATTGCATTTCTGTTTCATACAATGCAGCCAACATTCGAAAGACTGTTTGGTCGGCCGTCAACGGAATGCAAAATTCCATTGCCAGTTTGGTTGTCAGTAATGACACAAAATATCCTGGGAAAGATTCAGGTGGTTTGCGCATAATCGCAGTAATTATTATTTTATGTGCTGGTGCTATAATTTTATCGCCGATAATTTCGCCGTCGCATTTCACTATACGCAGACAATCTGTCGGGATAATAAAATCCCCGTTATCAGTTTTATGCAGTTCTGTTTTGCTGCATGCGAATTTCCACGGATGCATTGCCAATAACGTATCAGTCACAGAATCAAACAGTGTCCGTGCCAATTGTGCGGCGGGACTGTCCGCGGTCAACGACTGTATGGGTTGTTCGCCCAGTTTCAGCAATGCCATTGAACACAAATCTATTTTGGTTTGCATGAAATTGCTCCTTGTATATTAATAAAACCGGGGCAAACAGTATTTGCCCCGGATGTTTGTGTATCATTATGCCAAATCAGCAACAGATATATTGTCACCGACAGTGATTTTTTTAATCGCTGTATTATCAGATGCATTTATAATAATTACATCACCGGTGTTCATCAGTGTTTTAACACTGTCGAAATATCCCGCGGTACTGATTGCAGTAATTGTTTCGTTGGCCACATAGTGCCACAGTGTAAAGCCGTTTGCATATGCGATGACAGACAAATTTTTATTTTGGAATGCCATTTGTTTGTTCCTTTGTTTTGTATATTTATATTTTTATTCTTCGTTATCGTTGTCTTTGCATTTAATACGTACGATACCTGCATCGTCGATTAAAACAGCACCCTGTGACATACTGTTGCTGATAAAGTGCGCGGCGCGTTCGCCATGCCATGAAATATCTGTTTTTACTTCCTGGCCACATGCGTGTCCGATACTGGTTGCGTGATACATAAAGCAGTCGCGATTTGCGGTTGTTACCGGCAAATCGTTATACAATACCCATGTTATTCCCAACCATTGCTTTGATGCGCCACCGGAAATCAATGGCAAATTATCGCCAACATAATCAGCAGATACAAATTCATCCATGGACAATAATTCATTCCACTGATGTACACCAACAACTGCGAATCTGCGCCCATCGTCTGGAACGTCGTTTTGATTTAAAACTTCCAATGCGGACAATATTAAATCTTTGCTAAGTCCGGTTGAATAATCGCCCACAGATTTTGTTGATTGCGCCATGGCAGAAACGATTAATTCATCTGTTTTGCGCCCCAATGCATATGCCCCGGCACTGGCCACGACGCGTCGTTCGTCCACGTTTGTTTTTAATTCATCCAATGCATCAACCCAATCGCCGGCATAGTAATCCTGTAATATGCATTCAACCGGTTCGTGATTCAAATTCATAACAGGAACGATTCCGTGACGTGATTTTGTACTGGCGGTACCGCGTCCAACCTTTTGAAACGTTGTGGACGCACCAACCACACCAGATTTGCTGCGCACTGTTGCACGCAGTTTAGTGCCCATTTGCTGATATGCCAAATGAACGTCGGCCTCGAATTGCTTTATAAAGACCTGGTCTACTGAAACAGACATTATCTAAATCCTTTATTTGTTATAAGAAATGAAAACAGTAACGCCATTGCATTACACAAATTATTTTACGTTATGGTTATGCACATAATTATGCGCCATATGTAAAACTATTTTGGGTCGCGTGGATTGTCCAAAATAAAAATATTCAGTCAGACATGAATAAAAATCTGACTGAATATTTTCAAACAGATGTAAATATAAATTTAAAAAAATCCCCGACCATTCGGGGATTTAATTATTTTCTTTTTGCACATGCTTTTTTAGCAACTGGCTTTTTAGCTGCAACTTTTTTTACTGCTGCTTTTTTAGCAACTGGTTTTTTAGCCGCAACCTTTTTCACTGCTACTTTTTTAGCAACAGGCTTTTTAGCTGCAACTTTTTTTACTGCTGCTTTTTTAGCAACTGGCTTTTTAGCCGCAACTTTTTTCACTGCTGCTTTTTTAGCAACAGGCTTTTTAGCCGCAACTGTTTTTTTAGCAACTGGTTTTTTAACAGCAACTTTCTTTGCCGCCGGTTTTTTTGCCACAGGCTTCGCGGCTGGTTTTTTTGCTGCCGGCTTTTTTGTTAAAAAGAATGCCATTCTTCTCTCCTTCTTTATTTTGGGACAGAACAAACTTTTTTGTTCTTACTTATATTTTATATGAAACAAGAAAAATAGTAAAGAAGAAACTGCATTTTTTTATTACGAATATAATTTTTTAAACCCATTTTCAATTTTGCGAACGTATTCAGGATCATGATCACGCCAATATTTTGGATCACGCATCATGCGACGCAATTCAGAATCAGTCAAATTTTTTGATGATAAATCATCTGTTTGAACATGTGGTTCCATTGATTGCATCATGGCGTACATGCTGCGGATTCCCTGGGGTGTGGCGCATAACGCATCAAATGCATCACGTGGTAAATATTTTTCACCAAATGTATTTATTGCGCGTAACGCATCACACATTTTTGTTTCATCACCAAAGAAATTTTTTAATTCAGTCATCGCAGATGTTTCATTTTGCATATCAAATAATTCTGATAACACTGGTGTTAAAAAATCTTCGGCCAGTTTATAAATTTGTTCAACCTGTGATGATGTCAGTCCAATTTCAAAAAATTTTTCGCGCAACGAATCATCGCTAAACAAATCATTCACAGGATAATCATTCGCACTTTCTGGAACACCAATTGCACGGTTAAATTTTGCGCGCGTTGCGGCATCGGCATCATTATTAGGTATTGAAATCATGCCGCCGATTTTCTTTTCCAGTTCTGAATATGATTTTAACAATGCATCTGTATTTAGTGTTCCGTCGTCATTAAGAAATTTTTCGGGAATTTTTTCCATTTTGCTTCCTTTTTGTTTCGCTGGATTTGCGCAGAAAATAAATTCCGCCCAGCGTGAAAATTGATTGCAGCATTGTAAATATATCTGTATCGCCGACCATATATGCGCCGATTGCTGAAATAATTCCAATGCCAGAAATTATGTAAGTTCTGTGTCCCGCCAGAAAACCACCATTAATTATTTTGTTCATATTATGTTCCGTACAATGTTTTATATGTAAAACAGTAAACCGTCTATGTCTGCGATATATCCACGTGCGGTTGCCCATTGTGGTATAACATCTGCATGATGAAAACATGTTGCACCATAACAACAATCGGGCAGGCCGCCATTCAACATTCGCTGTGCCACACGCAGACACATTTGAAAACCGCGATTTGAATTTTCGTTATCAACAGTATTTGCGTTTATAGATTGATTATTTTGTGCGATAAATAAATTGTTATTTGAAATAATATCTTCGATATTGTTGCCTGTGGAAACAGCGTTGTTTTTTATCATGGACGTTAACGCTTCGACAACGCGCAGGGTTTTTGCATTTGTTTCGGCATACACCGCCCGTGCTATTTTATATGGAATTGATTGTGCGTCGTTCGGCCGTTTTATTAATTGTAATTTCATATTTGTATATTCCCCCGTGATTGCAAAAATAAAACGGCCGCACAAAAATGTGCGGCCCAAATTGCCAAATAAAAAATCCGCCGGTTTCCCGCGGACACAATTTTTCTTTTTACTTGCCACATATAATATCATATTTTGATATGAAAGTCAAGATAATAATTTGTGCATATGGGTTCTACATTGTGATTTCATCACCATACGCCAACACATATCGTGAACCGTTGCGCAATACCAATGCACCATTTTCATTTATTCCAATTAATTCAACCTGGTCGCCACGGTATTTAACGTTTTTATTCAATCCGGTCGCCAAATCCATCCAACGTGCGCGCACCAGTGGAAAATCCATTCTGCGCCATTTATCTAAATTTTTCATCAATTTGTTCAACAAATCAGATTTTTCTATGGTTGCATAGTTATCCAATTTGGTTGTTTTATAATTTGGCACGGTCGGATTAGTTTTGATATTTATGCCAATGCCCACGATAACAAATTGTCCCGCATATTCAATTAAAATGCCACATACTTTTTTCCCATCAATCAGTATATCGTTTGGCCATTTTATTTTTGGGTGAATTCCGAACGCGGTTAATGTTTCCGCCACGGCCACGGCCACAACATACGACAAACGTGGGTCACGTTCATATGCATCAAATATAAAACTGACATACAAATTTCCATGATGTGAAACCCATGTCCGTCTGTAACGACCGCGTCCAGCAGATTGCGCTTCGGCCATTATAACAGTGTGGTCGCGCGCAGTTCCGTTTGCCACCATTTGCAATGCATGGGTTTGCGTACTGGGGATTTTATCAAAAGAAATTAATTTATATCCTGCCAATTTTATATATTCCGTTGGTGTTTGTTATAAATTCCCGTCCAAAAGTTTTGCGTAATTGATAAATTGCGGTATCAACCGAATGCGTTGTTGCATTTGGCGAATACCCCAACGCAGTTCTTAATTCAGCCGCCGACATTCCCCCTGATTTATACAAAGATATAATAATTTGTGCCTGAATATATGGTAATTTTACATCACGTCCGATAATGTCGCGTAATAATTGTATATTTCCATCAATGGCATTTTGCACGGCTGTTTTTACAGCGATTGGGGTTGCTGGCATTGTTATACCCAACATGTCAAAATTTACGCACGTTGGTTCGGGCGTATCACACACCGTTGCACCCATGTCGGCCAGAATTTGACGCCATACCCCATCAGCAGAATAAATTTTGATACCATTTAACATCTTGATTCAAGAATAATAAAATGATTATCTGTTGTCCAATAAAAAAGACCACAGGGCAGCCTGTGGTCAATTTGTATCCAAAATATTCACAAACGATTATTCGCGTTCTTTATTGCCCGGTTCAATAAACTTTGTAAAATCCTGGATGCTGGCGCCTGTGGACGACAATATTTTAGAAATACTGTTTGTTGATGGCCACCGTGGTTGACCTTCTTTGGACCACCGCTTGCTTTTATTAAACGTTGTTGGGTCCAATCCGCTGCATTTTGCCAAACCTGAACACGACATACCGTGTTCTGTTGCAAAGCGTTCGATTGCCCGCCAAACATCTTCATGCGTCATTTTCTCTCTCCTCTGGTTACTGTTCGGAACAAATCCGAATGTTTGGACATACTTGCCATATGCCTGATATTGATTTTATTCCAACGCAACCCCACGGGCAACAAGAGCTATTTCCTAAAACCCCAGAAAACAGGGGGATTTGCCTCCTAAAATTTATACTAAAAATATTTTTGACAAAAATACTTGACAAATATAGAAAAATGTATTACATTTCGATTCGTCAAAGGGGGAAACCCCGGCGACGGGGTGAAAACCCATTGGGGCCCAGGGATTCAGACTCCCTCCTACATTCTCTCTCCTCTGGACTCTGGACCCCACCTGACAGTTTAGAATGCCCAATTTCTTTTTCTCCTTTCCTTCCTTTCGGGGCATTCGGAAACACCGGCGGGCGACCGTCGGCGTTTTTTTTATATTTTAAATGATTATTTTTCGAATACGGAAAACAGTTCCCAGTGCGCGCTGCCTATAAATTGGTCAACCGGGGTCAGATTAGTTATTTTATATCCGCCATTGGTTAAAATATTGGCATCACGTTGCCACGTTTGTGGATTACAAGAAACGTAAATTATGCGTGGTACATTGCTGTTAATCAATTCCCTGCATTGTGCAAATGCGCCTGCGCGTGGCGGGTCCATAACGACACAGTCATATTTGGCCAACATTCCAACGGTTAATGGGTGTGAAAATAAATCGCGTTTTATTCCAATGCCTGCGATGTCAAAACCGTCTGCGTTCAATGCGAATGTAAAATTGCCCAATCCACAAAATAAATCAGCCACATGTGACGCACCGTTGGCGGCATTTATCACCATTTCACGCAAAGTGTTTTCACTGGGGATTGTTGGTTGTAAAAACGCACCGGCCGGGTATTCGACAATATGGCCATCAAAATTAATAACAGGCACAGCGCGTTGGAAAACCGTACGTTCATTCCATGTTACACGTATAACATTTGGTAATTTTTCCGCCCCAGATTTAAATTCTGATGAAAAATACGGAACGGTTGAATTTATACTTACATCTATGCCATTATCACATATGGTAACCAAACAAGATCCCATTCCGCCCCACGGCAATTTGGCCAGCGACGGTATTAATTCGTTTATTTCATTTCGTAATAATGGGCAATGGCGTACTGGAACAATGTTTTTCGAACGATGCTGATAAAAACCAAACATGCCACCTGAAAATGCAAAATCAGCGCGTCTGCGTGTGCCTGCATCCGTCCACACAGGCGCATTTGTCACGGGCAGGGCGGCCAATTCAGACAATTTCTGTTCACGATAATCCGCGGCTGTAAAATCATATTTACATCCGCCACATACGCCAAAGAAAGGACATGTTTTCATTTTTTGTTTTTAAAAATGTATTCGTGCACCGACCCGGAATTGATGTGCGATTGGCGCGAAATCGGATATGGCATCAAATTTTGGTGAAAACATATAAATATATTTATATCCAAAATCCAATGCAAAATATTGTCCTAATTCCACGGACAATCCAGCCATTGCAGATATAACCGGTGTAATTTTATTTTCTATGCTGGTGCCGTCAACTGAATTCCATGAAACGCCCGCACCAATTCCAACATACGGTACCAAACGTTGTTTATAGAATAAGCGATATAAATTCCCAATTCGTGCGTCTAAAATCGCATTTATCATTGCGGTATCGCCGGTCAGTTCAAATGCATTCCATTTTGCGGATGTGCGGATATAGTTTGCCTCTATCCTAAAAATATCAAATGCACGCACCCCGGCCACAACATCAAAAGAAGATGTATTATCGCCAGAAATACTGACCATATCATCTGCACCATTGTTCCAAATTGAAAAATTGTACGCCCCCCCGACGTAAAAACGACGCAACCGGGCCAAAGCCTGGTCATCCTGGCCAGATATGCTTTGTTCGACTGGCGTGTCGATTTGTTCCACGCGATAGGGAATTGATGCGAACGCCATACCCGGCAACATCGCCAACATTGTGAATAAAACAGCAGATTTCTTTTTCATATTCCCCGTCCCTTGTTTAGAAATTCACACGGAAAGACGCCATAACATTACTGATATTATCAACGCCGCCGGCACGTACATTCCAACCAAAACCATTTCCAATCATCATCTGGTACTGATACATAATGTCAATACCAATTAAATCGTTCAGCATAACGTTAATTCCCAACGTTGCGCGTGGTGCGGCGATAACGAACCCGTCTGCGCCACCGGCGCCATCAAATTTATATATACCCGCGGCCGCCCCAATTCCCATAAATGGGACAAAACGCCGCCGATATGTAATATCCCCCGATTGGACATAACGTCGTGCAAAATCAAAATACAGCATACCACCAATTGTTTGATATGTTGCCCCCATATTGTCAATATCGGAAAATTCAAATACAGATTCTTGAAAATCTATTTCTGTGCGTACGTACGACGATAAATTCCACCCCAATCCAATTTGAGTGGTCCAACTGCCTGAACTGTCGTGCTTTACACCGTTTAATTGTGCGGCATCTGTTGCGAATGGCAAATTAAGACCGCCCCCAGCCCGCATATACATTGATGTTGGAATAAACATTTGAATTTCGTCGTCGTAACCCGCATCGGCCGTTTGATAAACATCCAATCCCAATTCGCCGGGTGCGGCGTCTGGTTTATCAACATTTGCGCGGGCACTAATCAGGTCCAGCCCCTCAATCACTTCGGCCCGAAACATTTCATCAGTATATTCAGCAACAGCCGGCGTGGATATCAATACGGCAAAAATCCCCAGATATGATATTTTTTTCATATTTATTCACCCAATATAATTTATCAAACAAATTTTATCATAAATTGCAACTTGATTCCAGCGCGTTTTATTCGTACCATATATGAAACATGAAGAAAAGTATAAAAAAATCAGATAAAAAGATAGCATTAATTGCCGGTGCATTGGATTTGCCATTTTTGACACGTGACGCATTGCGTCGTGCGGGATGGGACGTGTATGTCGTTGGGTTAAAGCCTTTTTATGATCCGCGTCTTAATCCAGACATTGCCGTTCGTCCGGGTGGTGGTTGGCCGGCTGTGCGACAGTTTCACCGACGTGGAATAAAAAAATTAACATTTGTCGGTGCATTGGGGCATCCAAATTTGTCTGACATTCGGCCAGATTTATGGTCAATTGGATTATTATTCAGCATTTTAAGACATCAACGGGGGTATGATTCGATGGCAGTTGCATTGAACAAGGCATTGGAACGTCGTGGTTTTGAAATTGTTGCGGCCCAGGATGTGGCCCCAGAATTAGCATTTCAAACGGCTGGGGTGCAAACAAAAACCAAACCGACAAAACGTGATACACGTGATATAGAACGCGCAATTGATGTTTCGCATACAATTGGTGCGGCGGACATTGGGGCATCTGTTGTTGTGGACAAACAGGTCATCGCCGTAGAGGCAGCCGAGGGCACCGCCAACATGTTGGAACGCGTAATTGAAATGCGTAAAAATCATAAAACCCCCAGTGGTGTTTTTGCCAAAATGACAAAACCAGGCCAAGATTTAAGGATCGACATCCCTGCAATTGGCGTTGACACTGTCAATGCGGTTGCAGCGGCCAAACTGCGTGGGATAATTGTAAATACAAAAACTTGCTTTATTGTTGACAGGGATGCGGTTATAAAACGTGCAAATGAATTAAAAATATTTATTGTTGCGATTGATGAATAAAAAAATCCCGCGACTGCGGGATTTTTATGTTTGTTTTTAGCAACCTGTTGCGGCACCAATCCATTTGGAAATGGAAATATCTTTGTGTAACAGGAAATCGTATTCGCAATTACCCTGTTTATAGTGCCCCATGCATGCGGACAAAGTCAAAACGGCAAACAAAGCCAACATAACTTTTTTCATGTTTTCTCCTTTTACGTAAAAGTACATTGCGATTATACAGAAATATATTTACCCGCGCAAGAAAACTATACGGCCCCCTGAATCCAACGAATATTGCAATTTGTGACGACCATAATGTCAAAGCGTGCATCGCCCGTCCAACCCGTTTGTGCAATATATGTTTCAGCGGCCCTGCGCAGGCGCGTCGCCTGGGCACTGGTCACAGCATTTAATCCAGTGGTGACATCATGCCGGTGTTTAACCTCTATGAAAACCATTAAATTTTTTCGTTTTGCAATAATATCTATTTCGGCACGATTTGTATATCGACCGGTTTTATATCGCCGACGCAATATGCGGAAACCATGAAATATTAAATAAATGCATGCAATACATTCCGCAAAAATACCGGCCCTGTAATTATTCATTTGGCGATTTTCCGTAATATTTTTTCCAATGTTTTGCGTGCCATGGATGTTTCATCTGGAAAAGTCTGATAATAATATTCGCAATAAATTAGATTTTTGGAAACACGTTTGGGTTTTGTGTATTCGCCTGGATGCATTTCAGGATTGTGATTTACATACAACAAATCAATATTTGCAGCAAATTTTTTATTTATTTTATCAATCATTGCAATAATTTCATCAACATTACCAGTTTGGCCGAATTCAGAAAACACCAACAACACACGTTTGTCATCGTTTAAATGTTCCAACATTCGGTTTGTGCGTCGCGCATATTTTTCTGCCACTGGCGGGAAAGTTTTTTCGAAATCACCGGGATAAAAATCGTGGTTGTAAATAATGCCTGTGCGGTTGTTTTTATAAATAGATTTACCATTATCAGGGTTTTCCGCAACATATTCAAAATCAGAATAATCAAAATAATGATTAAATTCATCATAAATACATTTCAAACGCGTAATAACATCGGAACCATACATCCAATCAAACGGGCCACTAAAATCACGCAGTTTCACATGTTTTAATGCATCAGGCACAAAACACGCCGCCCCAACGGAAATAACAGTATCGTATTTGCGCAAAGTATAAACCGGGATTTTAAAAATTTTTATTTTGCCGTTTTGAATTCTGAACAGAAAATGTCCGAACTTGATAATATGATTACGGATTTTGTTTAATATAATAAAAGGGCGCATTTTATTATATTGCCGGTACATTTGGCGAACCAGTTCCCCATGTTCTGTACGGTGTTGCCAATTTCTGGAATCAGCCTTGTTTTTTATACGATAATAAAACAATATTTCAGGCACCCGATAAATCTGTTTATTATGATTAAATATCAAATTTAGCCATAAATCATAATCTTCCAATGCGGTGTAATATTTTGGCGAATAACCACCACACGCCACAAAATCAGATTTTCTGAACAATGCCACATTAACCAGGCAATTGTCACGCGCCATATTAAATTTTGTTGGTTTGTGTAAACGCATTTCGCCGCTTTGGTTTCCGCACAACATTACGCGGCATGTTATTATGTCGCCACAACCTGATTTAAAACATTCATACATTTTTTCCAACGCATTTGGGGCAATAAAATCATCACTGTCCAATGGGAAAATTAAATCAGATTTTGCAACCGCAATTGCATTATTTCGTGCGGCAACGACACCTGAATTTTGTTGGTTTATTACCATTATCCGATTGTCACGTTTGGCATATTGCGCCAGTATTTGTAAACTGTTATCAGTACTGCCGTCGTTTACGCAAATGATTTCAATATCATGAAATGTTTGCCCCAACACAGAATCCAAACATTGGGCCAGATACTGTTCTGTATTATATACCGGTATAATAACGCTGATTTTTGGCATATTTTTATTTCCATTTTAGTTTAAACAACGGTATACATTCAAACAATTGCACCCAATTATTTTTGATTTTTAACAATGGGATAATCCCGAACAGGCGCAGTCTAAATTGTGTTCCGTGCTTCATAGATTCCAACATTTCGCGATAATACGCGGGGTATTTATTGCCCAAATCCAATGAAATTGCCCGCCATGCATCATTCATTTGTTTTTGTTGGCGAATTGTTGTCATATTGTCATGTGTTCTGTACAGAACCAATACCTGTTGAATATTGTGAAATCTGGTTACATCCATTAATCGCGCCCACAAACGGTAATCTTCGGCTGGGGAATAGAATGCTTCGTATTCTATATTATTTTCATCCAATACGGATTTACGTATCATTGACGCCGTGTGCGCAACGAAACAGTTATGCATCAGATGGGTTTTTATATCAATATCACTTTCAGGATTGTTAAATATATTATGTTCAACCCCGAAACACTGTAACCATCCCGACACCACCCCCACATCTGGATTAGCGTCCAGGTATTCTACCTCTTGCTGTAATCTGGTTGGGACAGAAATATCGTCATGGTCAAATATAGCCAAATATTCCCCGCGCGCCATTTTTAATAATTTATTGCGCGTTGCAGAAATTCCCATGTTTTTTTCATTTTTCATATAACGAATACGTGAATCGCGTTTTGCATACGATTCAACCAACCGGTCCAAATCCAGGTTGTCTGGACTGTCATTTAAAATCAGAAATTCAAAATCAGTAAATGTCTGATTTAATATTGATTCAATACATTGCCCCAAATGTTCGGGATTAGTATTGTAAACAGGGGTTAAAACAGATACGCGTGGCACGACTGCTCCTTTAATTATGCTAGCACATTTTATAAACAGTATATATTGTTGTAAAGTTTTTTGTTTTATTTAAAACGCGTATGGTTTTGCCTGAAAATTTTCACGCGCGGCGCGGATATTTTCGGCTATATCAGACGTATAACGTCCCATATCAACCAAATCCAACGAACCATAATATGCGGTCATCATTGGGTCATACGCATTATTTGTTGAAATCCATTTATCAGTCCCTGAATTTGGCGCACCATATTTGTCCAATACGGCCTGCCAGAACGCCAGAATTTTTTTCTCGCGCTGGTCGGCGAATTTTTCATGGTCGCCTTCTATTTCATTAACATCGTTATTGTATAAAACCCGCCACACGGCATTATCATCAGCGTTACTGGTGAAATAAACGACAATTGTTTCACCCGTGTTTTCCCGTTCCAAATGTAATTCGGCCGCATACATCAGCCCACGATTTTTTGCCAATGTGTTTACGCATTGTTCCAATTCAGCCGGGATAACGATTCCCTGTTGCCGACATTCATAATCCAAATTGTATTTCCATTCTTTTTGTATGGAATATACAATACTGTCCTTTTTACGGGGTGAATACAGTCCCTTGGCCTTAAAAAACAGCGTTTCAACATCGTCAAAAGACATCCCCAGCATAATCCCCGCAATATCAAAATTATTTACCGTTATCGGTTTTGCACCCGGATTCAGTGTTACTGCATCAGCGTTTAAATCCGCATTCCCTGATTCTGTGATTGCAAAGTTGCTGAAATCAAATTCGTCTGTTGCGGCCATTGCCACACCAACGTATGTTATCATCATAACGGCCAAAATTCCAAATTTAGTACGCATATGCCATTAACCCTGAATTATTTGATTTACCCGAAAATTAAACACCGCCGCCGGATCGCCACCATTTTCTAAATATTCATGTAATACATCCATTTCCACCCCGGTTCGCATGCCCATTTGGTATGTTATATCCATATACATGGTACCATGTGTAACGGTTGGTTGAATACTAAAATCGTTGGGCTTTTCCCATGTTATTAATTCATAGTTTACAACCCAATATTTACTGTCGTGCGGTTGATAAATTTGGTCAATTACGTGTGCGATGCGCATTGCTTTATCTGCGGCTAAATCCTGTATACGTTTACCTTCGTTGGCCAACCATTCATCAAATACGGTTGCCGCAGACATTCGTGCCAACACGCCATTCGGACTGGTCCGGCGCGCGATATTTTCAGAATCTGGCGCGGCATAGAAATATTCAGCAACGTATTTGCGCACCAACAGATTTAAAAATTGTGAATCACCCATGTATTCCGCGGTTTGCGGTACCCCCGGCCGTCGTTCCGACAGATTATTTGGCTGAAAAAAGTATGGAAATATATTTTGGTTCATTCCCGCGTCAAATATTCCGCCGGTCAAATACAGGCCCACCCCGGTCATCGCCAGTAATATTAATCCAAACAAAATCCCCATCAGTTTTTTCATTAATTTATCCGGTATGTATTAAAATCAGCCACGTAATACCCCAACGTTTGTGGATATAATCCTGTATTGCGTGCAACCTTTACAAACCCCAGTACCTGCATTTCGCCATTGATATTGGACTGTACAGTAACCAAAATATTCCACGTTCCCCCAGATTCAGTAATTTCTGCGGCTGGTTCAATTTGAATTTGTGTTTTATCGACAATCCAACGTTCGCCCGCTGCAACGCGTTTTTGATAATCGGGTACAACGTTGTATATAAAACGTGAAAATAAATCTTCACCAGATGCACAGAACAAAGCACATGTTTTATCACCATATTTTAAATTGCTTTCATTACCGCATTCCTGGGTTCGGTTGCATGTTTGCCACATTGCGTCGTTGTCGGCCACATTTTCAGAAATAGTAAACCAGTTTGCAGTAAAATTTCCAACGACTGATTCCTGCATAGATTTTATTGCGGTATATTCAAATTGGAATGGATTATTTCCGTGCGAATGATGCATCACAACCCATTGCCCGGTGAATTCGTTTACAGACACAATAAATGGGTCAATCCGTTGGGAACGCATTGTCCACAGCAGTATTATACAAACAAATATTATCACAACAAATAATACAGACGACGCAATTGCCATAAATCGCGATATGGCAATACTTGGCCCCGCCGGGAAAGCGGGTGTATTAAAATCGTCTGGATAATCCAATTGCGTCCCCCCGAAAATTTCAGGCGATTATGCCTGGAAAACCATGATACAGGCGCACGGGCTCAATTTCAATTCGTTGTTATCATATCCGACGCCGACCGGTTCGCGATCATAAATCTGGCCGCATCCCGCCAGTACCAGCGCCACGAATAATCCCAATACAACTTTCTTCATAATCTTTCCCCCTTGTTTTTGAATTATAAGAAAAATCCAGCGTCCCGGTCAAGATATAAAACAAACGGTTGGCAAATTTGCCAACCGTAAATCAGAACTGGGTTTCAAACGACAGCAAGAATCGTTGTTCGCGGTCGTACTTGTTCATCTTTAACGGCCACCCCCAACTGAAATTCATCGGCCCCATCGGCGTGTTCCAGTATATACCAACACCAACGGACGTGCGTATATCACTGTCGATATAATTTGGATAGCCCAGATAAGTATATTCTTCTTTTGGTGGTTTGCCCAAAATACCATAATCAAAGAATACAAATCCCTTTATCTGATATTCATCTGGGATAAATATCGGGAAATTCAACTGCGTTGAACCATTGATTTTCCACATTCCGCCCAATGAATAGGTGGTATCTGCCCAGTTACGTGAACCCACGCCCGCAATATCAAATCCACGCAACGATTCCCCACCCAGGAAGTAACGATACACACGCGATATATAATCACCGTCAATCGGCTGTAACAGTCCAAATTCCAACGATGAACGCAACTGCCAACGGTCATCCCAGAATTTCACCATACCTATGATATCGGCGTTGTAACGCATATATGTTTCAGAACCGCCGAACCCGGTGTATGCAATTCCGATATTACCCACAATACCGGTATGAGTATTTTGTTCAAAATTCGTATCCAGATTGTAATAGCGCAAATATGTCCCCAGTGTGAACAAGTTTGCGTCACGCCCCCCGGTTGCAGATTGAATATCGTAATTCTGGTCAAATGATGCGGACAGTCGCACCGTCTGTGACCAATGGTCGGTCAGTTTCCAACCCAAACGTCCGGCCACCGTCAATGAATCACGGTCGTATCCAAATCCGCCCAATGATGAATAATCATACATAGTGTACGAAACATCAAATCCCGCGGACAGGGGGCGTCCAAACAGATATGGTTCGGTAAAACTGAACAACGCCTGTTTTTGATATTGTGCGATTGAACCGCGCAGTTGTACAACCTGGCCACGCCCCATAAAGTTGGTTTCGGTAATCCCGGCGTCGACCATAAATCCGTTTATGTTCGACCAACCAAATCCACCGGACAGTTCGCCAGTTGGTTGTTCTTCAACCTGGATGTCCAGGTTTATCATATTTGCGTCAGCAATGCGGTTTGGCACCATTTTCACGTCTTTGAAATAGCGTGTCCGCATCAGGTTTTGGCGTCCTTCTTCAATCGTTTGTAATGAAAACGGGTCGCCCGAACGCATTGGAATCAACTGTTCAATAACAGAATCAAACGTGCGCACATTACCCAAAATGTTTATGTTGTTCAGATAAATGCGGTTTGTCTTTTCGATATCAAATTCCAAATCTATTGTTTTTGTGTCGTCATTTTTTTTCGGTACGGGATTTACATTTATAAACGCATACCCGTGGTCGGCCACCGCACCACGCAGATTTGAAATTGTTTCATCAACCAAATCTATGTTGTACACGTCACCGTCGTCCATTGCGATTACATCATACAGTTCGCTGTCTGGCACGTCCGGGAACGGATTTTTTATTGTCAGTTTTCCGAATTTGTATTTTTCACCCTCGTCAACGGTAAAGGTCACAGAATAATATTGACGGTCTGGCGTAAAAACACCATTTGCATCAGTAACCTGGATATCGACGTATCCGTTGCGCATATAAAATTGACGTATCATTTGCTGATCGTATAAAATACGGTCTTCGTCAAATACGTCGAATTGTGTCATAAACCGCCACCAGGCATGTTCGCGTGATAAAATCTGGTCGCGCAGTTCTGAATCGCGAAAAACTTTGTTACCTTCAAAATCTATTCTGCGAATATATGTTGGATGCCCTTCATCAATTTCATAGACAACATTAACCCGATTATCGTCCAGTTCTATTTTTTGTGGTTCAATTGTTGTACCAAAAAAACCCTTGCGCTGGTACAGTGTCAACATGCGTTGAACATCGGCCCCAATTACAGATTCGTCGTACGAATCGCGTGATTTCAATCGCAATTCTTTTTTTAAATCATCGGTGGAAATTTCATCATTACCTTCGATTGTGACCATGTTTACGGTTGGGGCTTCGGCAATATCGATTTTCAGCACATTACCAGACATACGCACACTGACACGTGAAAAATACCCACTTTCCTGTAACCGCTTTGCAATTTGATTTGCTGTTTCAGAATTGACATTGTCGCCGACCTTTACATCAGATAAAATCCGAATGGATTCAGCATCCATACGTTGGTTACCAGACACGTCAATTCGTGAAACAGTTGCGGCATTTGCAATTGGCGCAATTAATATCGCAGTTGTTGTAAATAATAATTTTTTTCTGTTCATATCAGTTCAATCCAAATACACGTGCCAAATCATTCCACATGGTCAGCGCGAACAGCCCGATTATAAACAACCAACCGACTAAAATCGCGATTTCCATTCCGCGCCCGCCCAGTTTGCGCCTGGTTATTGCCTCTATAATCAATATCAGCAAATATCCACCATCCAACACGGGCAGTGGCAACAAATTTATAACACCAAGATTCACCGATAGCAACGCAATAATTGATAACAGCGCAACGATTCCCATTGACAATGCCTGGCCGGAAACTTCTGCAATGGTAATAAATGACCCCAGTTGCTTTGATGAACGTTCACCCGTTACAATCTGTTTTAATACAACCAATAAAGTTTTTGATTGATAATACGTTTCGCGTGCGCCGGCATATAAACCGTCAAAAAATCCCTTTTTGCGCAGTTCAGTTTTACTGCCGTCTGCAATCAATCCCCAACGTTCGGCCGGGGACAGTTGTACGCGCACCAATTCCGTGTCGCGCAACAACAAAACGTCCGCATCGCGATTAGATGCCAATTCTTTTGCAATAACCAATTCCCCCCAGTTTGTAATTTTTTCATCATCAATTCTGACGACAATGTCACCAGGCTTTACACCCGCGTTGAATGCAACGCTTTCCTGGATAACCTGGCCAACAACTGGTAATTGTACTTGTTTGGGTTGGAACATGAATATTCCGGAATATATTAACCATGCCAGAATAAAATTCATTGTAACCCCGGCCGCAACAATAATAAATTGCTTCCACGCGGGTGCAGACAGATAATGTCCCTTTTTCTGTTCGGGTGATAATTCGGCATATTTTTTACGGTCAAACATGTCTTCTTGACCATAAATGGAAACATATCCCCCCAGTGGCAAACAGGCAATTTTCCACACAGTTCCATGCTTGTCATGCCATTTTATTATTGCCGGACCAAATCCAATGGAAAAAGTATCGACACGAACACCCGCCCAACGCGCGGCCAAAAAATGTCCCAATTCGTGTATAAAAACCACGATGCCCAAAACAATCAATAATGCGACAATGGCTAAAATTATTTGCATGACAATCTTTCCTTATCCTGTGCAAAAATTATAACAAAACAAACCATATCAACGGCAGCGCATAAATCCAACCGTCAAATCTGTCCAACAGTCCACCGTGCCCCGGCAATATGCGCCCGAAATCTTTCAGTCCCATTTTGCGTTTAATCCAACTGGCGGTTAAATCGCCATATTGTGATAACAGGGAAATGCTGATACCAATCCACATTAATTGTGGCATAAATACATCAGCCCCCAACAGACCATACATAATTGACGCGAATGTTCCGCATAAAATACCGGCAATTTGTCCAGCCCACGTTTTGTTGGCGGATAATCTTTCCCACATTTTGTCACCACCAATCATGCGCCCAAAGAACCATGCCCCAATATCCGCACAGCATATAATCAGCAGTAATAACAACATAATCCATGGACGTGCACCGACTGAATTTGCGGCGGCCAACATTACACACAGCCACAACAAAAATGCCCCGAATGAAATCCAGTTCTTTTTCAGTACATCATGTGGTGTGCGCACAACACAGATAATCATTTCGGCAATCATTCCAATCACGACCACGATACTTAAATATCTGACCGCTGGGATACCAAAATATTCACCGATTGCAGCAAATGCAACGATTAATGCCATAATTGCGCCGACAATGATACGCTTTGCAGTATTTGACATTTACTTAACCCCTTATTTTTTGCGACCGGAATAGTTTGCTTTCTTTCCACCACCGAACCGCCGATTTCTTTTTGCATATTCGTCCAATGTATATTGCCACAATTTTTCACTGCGCACTAAATCAGGCCAATGTTCCGGCACGAATAATAATTCGGCATACGCCAGTTTCCATAACAGGAAATTAGAAATTCTGTATTCGTTACTGGTGCGTACCATCAAATCAATTGGCAACAATTCGCCAGTATCCATGAATGTTTCAAAAGTTTCCTTTGTAACGGGTTCGCCGGCTGCGATTGCATCGTTTACCGCTGCGACAATTTCATCCTGGCCGCCATAATTTAACGCAAACACCACGGTGCCGGCGGTTCCTTCGGCAGATGCGCGTTCCAATTCGTCGCACTTTTTTGCTAACTTTGCGGGCAATCGGTCACGTGAACCAATCACGCGATAGCGCAGATTTTTTTCCAACGCATGCTTCATATTTTTATCCAGTTCCGTATAGAACAGATTCATCAGGAAATTAACCTCTTCATCGGAACGGTTCCAGTTTTCTGTGGAAAACAGAAAGAAAGTAATTGTTGTTACGCCGTGTGATATGAACCAATCAACCAAGTTTTCAAAATTTGTTATACCGGCCTGGTGTCCTGCCAACGGGGGCAGGCCACGTGCTTCGGCCCAACGACGATTTCCGTCGCAAATGAATGCGATATGCTTTGGTACTTTTGGTGTAACGACAGGTTGATTGGCTTTATTTTTTTTGAATAATTTAAACATATTTTATTCCGATTTTAAATGTTGATTGGTTGTATAAATTTATATTTTATACTGCCATGATATCAGCTTCTTTTTGTTTTGCCATTTCATCGACCTGGTCGGCGCGTTTATCAAATACTTTTTGTAAATCATCTTCGAATTTACGTTGGTCGTCTTCGGAAATTTCTTTGTCCGTGACGGCGCGCTTGATTTTTCCCATTGCGTCCTGACGAATATTACGCATAGAAATCTTTGCTTCTTCTGCGTATTTACCGGCGACCTTGGTTAATTCTTTTCTGCGTTCTTCGGTCAGTGGCGGCATATTCAAACGAATAACCCCACCGGCAGTCATTGGATTTAACCCCAATCCTGAATCACGGATAGCCTTTTCCACAGCGGCGGCATTATTTATATCCCACACAGTCACAGACAGTGTTTGTGTATCTGGGGTTGCAATGGTTGCGACCTGATTAATTGGCATATCAGAACCATATACCGGCACACGAATTCCGTCCAGTAAATGTACAGATGCGCGTCCTGTGCGTAATCCGGCATATTCATTTTGTAATACGTCCAGTGTTTGTTGTGTTTTCTGTTCAACTTCGGCTTTCAGTGATTGATAGTCCATAATAAAACTCCTTCTTGGTAAAAAATGTTAGCAAATTGATTTGACTTTTGGCAAGAAGAAATATAGAATATCGCAATACATGGGGTTGTAGCTCAGTTGGTAGAGCACTTGCATGGCATGCAAGGGGTCGTCGGTTCGAGTCCGATCAGCTCCACCAGAAAGATTAAGTATGGCGGATGTAGCTCAGCTGGTTAGAGCGTTGGTTTGTGGTACCAAATGTCGCCGGTTCGAATCCGGTCATCCGCCCCAGTTATTAAAATACCCGCGTTTAGCGGGTATTTTAATAACTCTGGACGGGTCCGGGTTCGAACCGCGGTTCGCATACGAGTAAACGAGCCAAACGTAAGTGCAGGCGAGTTATAACGAGTGGTGAGCGCGTAGTCGCGAACAATACGAAGTTGGGCAAATTATTGCCCAACGCAGGTGACCGGTCATCCGCCCCAGAAATAAAAAACGCCCAACGGGCGTTTTTTATTTCTGTGCAAGGATGCGGATAAGAACCGGCGAAAAAGCCGTTCGAACCGCCGCAAAAAGGCGAACGGAAGTGCGCCGGTTTGCGCCAGCAAATTTTGCAAGGTGACGAAGTAATCCGGTCATCCGCCCCAGTTATTAAAATACCCGCGTTTAGCGGGTGTTTTAATAACTCTGGACGGGTCCGGGTTCGAACCGCGGGTAACCAGTAACTATTCCAGTACCCGTTTTTGCAATTCTATCAGTTTTTGGCATCCAGCCGATGCCATATCCATCAGGTTTAAAATTTGGTCGCGATTAAATGGATGTTGTTCACCTGTGGCCTGAATTTCTATGAAATTGCCATTACCAGATACAACAAAATTTGAATCTATTTCAGCCATGCAGTCTTCGTCATAATCCAAATCTAATATCAATTCACCATTCCACAGTCCTGCTGAAATTGCGGCAACATAATCCTGTACAGGGTTGTCGTGTATGCGTCCCATATCAATTAATTTGCGTACGGCCAACACCAACGCCACATATCCGCCCGTAATTGATGCGCATCGTGTTCCGCCATCGGCCTGAATTACGTCACAGTCAATTGTTATTGTGTGGCGCCCCAGTTTTTCCATATCAACAACACTGCGCAGTGCCCGGCCAATCAGCCGTGAAATTTCCGCGCTGCGATGGTCGCGCATCAAAGCATCGCGCCCCTTGCGCGTGCCATTTGCGCGTGGCAACATTGAATATTCTGCGGTCACCCATCCACCAGTTTTATTTTGTAATCTTTTCCACAGTGGTTGGTTCATTTCAACAGATGCGGTACATAAAACCTGGGTCCCGCCGATTTTTATTAAACATGAACCTTCGGCCCATTTGTTTACGCCTGTTTCCATGGATACAGGTCGAATTTGGTCATTTTTGCGCATTGATGGCCGCATCATAATAAATCCTTTTTATTTTGTAATTTGGACTATCACTATATAACAATGATGTGCAATTGCAATTTTTTTATATTTGATTTTTAATTCATATGCTTGTATGCTGTGCAACATCAAAGGAATTTTTATGTCAGCCAAGGCAAAACGCCTGTTAAAAAAGTTAGTTAGTTATTCGGGCATTTTTTTCTTTATATTGGCCGCGTTTATGTTGTGGTGGCAATTACGTGAATACAGTTTATCTGATATTTTTCATGCGTTGGTAAATATTCCATTTGTAAATTTATTGGCGGCATGCATTGCGTGCCTGGCGGGGTATATTTGTTTGTCATTGTACGACTATTTGGCATTGCGATATATCGGTGCGCGCGTTTCATGGTGGAAATGGATGTTGGCCGGGATGTTGGGATTTGCAATCAGTAATAATGCTGGAAATGCGGTTGTCAGTGGTGGTGCCATACGGTACAGATTGTACACCAGGTGGCGAATTAATGGTGGCGACATTGTGAAAATGATAACTTTTTCAGGGCTGACATTTTTCATGGGTTGTTCGCTGATTGTAATTATTGGATATATGTTGGTTCCGTCACGTATTTTGGAACAGTCTGTTGGTGCCAGTGTTGGGATAAATACGCTGTTTATAATATGCATGGCGACGGTTTTGGCTTATTTTGCCACAACAATATTTTTTAGTAAAAAAAGTATAAAAATTGGGAAAATAAAGTTTAATATTCCAACAACAAAAACAGCGTTTTATCAAATGGTTTTGGGTGCAATGGACAGCATTTTGGCTGGACTGGTTTTGTATTTTTGTCTGTTGCCATTTGTGCACATACCGTTTGGAACGTATATCGGTCTGTTTGTAATTGCCCAGGCCACTGGCGTATTCAGCCAGGTCCCTGGCGGCATTGGGGTATTTGAAAGTATCTTTTTATTGGCGTTACCGGACGGCGTGGACAAGGCCGACATTTTCGGTGCATTATTGGCATACAGAATAATATACTATGTTTTGCCGTTAATTGGGGTTGGCGGATTGTTTTTTATATACGAAAATTGGTTACGCACACGAATGAAGCGTTGGTTGGCCGAAGCAAAAGAAAAAATTCCGCACATTCCCCACACTGTAAAAAATACAAAACACAGAAAAAAATAAATGCCTTGCTTGCGTGGGCACGGTATGCTATGCTGAATGTCAACGTATGAAATGGGGTTTATGTAAGTGTTTGTATTATCACTGCTGTTTTTAATTCGATACGCGCTGATTATTATCGTGGCGCACTCTCTTGGCATGGGCGTGGGCGCCCCACGGGGACGGGTTATTGCCATTGCATACGCATATAACATAAAAGGATTACCAAATGTCAAAGAAGATTTATGTGGACGCGGTCCACCCAGAAGAAACACGTGTGGTGGTGGTGGATTCTGCCACAAACCGTGTTTCTGATTTTGACGTTGAAACAACCACAAAACCCCAGATAAAGGGCAACATTTATCTGGCCAAGGTTATTCGCGTCGAACCTTCCTTGCAGGCGGCGTTTGTTGATTATGGGTCGGGCAAGAATGGTTTTTTACCGTTTTCGGAAATTCATCCAGATTATTACCAGGTAACACCGGAACAGAAAAAGAAACTGTTGGAATTGGCGCATGCCAATATCGTTGATGATGATGACGATCCTGATGATGAAACGGACGAAGTCGCCGAATATGACGATCACAGCGCGGGCGAGGATAATAAAGAACTGATTAAACGTTCGCACGAATTTAAAATTCAGGACGTTATAAAACCGAAACAAATTCTGTTAATTCAGGGCGTCAAAGAAGAACGTGGCCAAAAGGGTGCGTCAATGACGACGTATTTGTCGTTGGCGGGGCGTTTTGCGGTATTGATGCCGAATTCGCGCAAACGTAACAGTTATGGTATTTCAAAAAAGATTTCTGACAAGGCCGAACGTGCGCGTCTGCGTGAAATATTGCATGAATTAAAAATTCCCAAGGGCATGACCGTTGTTTTACGTACGGCGGCCATGGGGGCAAACGCGGTTGATATTGCAAAAGATTACGATTATCTGGTGAATTTATGGAATGAAATTCGCAAAACCACATTGGAATCAATTGCGCCGGTAACGATTCATACCGAAGATTCACTGTTACGCCGCGTTGTGCGTGATTTTCTGTCGGACAAGGATGACGTTCTGATTATCCAAGGCGAAGAGGCATACGATGCCGCAAAGCAGTATTTTCAGCAAATGTATGGCCGTGTCCCGCGCAAGCAATTGGTTCAATACCGTGATGCCGCTGTTCCATTAATGGTCAAGGCCGGCGTTGAAAAACAGCTAGAGGGTATGCATGGCCCATATGTTCAATTGCCGTCTGGTGGTTCGTTGGTTATCAATCAAACCGAAGCGATGGTTACAATTGACGTTAATTCGTCACGCGCGATAAAGGAAAAAGATATTGAACAAACGGCATTAAATACTAATTTAGAGGCCGCCGAAGAAATCGCGTTACAATTACGTCTGCGTGATTTGGCTGGGATAATCGCGATTGACTTTATTGATATGGAAGAAGAAAAGAACAATCGCAAACTGGAATCCAAAATGCGCGAAGTTATGAAACGTGACCGTGCACGGACCCAGGTTGCCAAAATCAATAATTTTGGGGTATTGATGCTGTCCCGCCAACGTCTGCGCAGCAGTTTTATGGAATCATCATATGTTCAGTGTCCGCACTGTATGGGGGCAGGGGTGGTTCCATCAATTCAAACGGCTGCGATAATTTTGTTCCGTCATTTACAGGAAAAATTATTGGCGAAAAGTGCACAGAAAATCATTATGACCGTTCCGACCGATGTGGCAATATACCTGTTAAATCATAAACGTGCGGAATTGGCCGCAATGGAAAGTGAATTTGATACGGAAATTGTAATTGTTGGTGACGACAGTTTGATGAATATTGATCAGTATTCAATCCAACGTGTCGCCCCCGAACAAAATAAAACAGAAGATTTGCTGAATGCTTATGCCCCATCAACAGATGCGAAAAAGAAAAACGCCCAACATGTTGACGCGAAAAAAACAACAATGACGGCACCACGTCGTCGGCGCAAGAAGGGCCCAGCAAAGAAAAAGACAATTTGGCAAAAATTGGTTGGATAAAAAAATCGCCCAAATGGGCGATTTTTTAATGTTCTTTTACGTTGGAATTACGTAATACATTGACTTTATCATTTAATCGATGATTGTATTCACGAATAACTTCCAATGATTGATGTAATTTACGAATTTCTGCATTCTTGGTTTCCAGTATTGTATTTAAACGCGCAATTTCCGCCATTTGGCTTTCTATTTGTGCGACCAATTGCGCGTTTGTGCGTGTCAAAATACCGTTCTTGAAACGTATGCTGTTATTTTTATCGTTCAATCTGGCATTGCATTCTTTTAAAAACTCTATTTGTCCCAATAAAGATTTTGTGTCTGTCATATTGTATCCTTGGTTTTTTGTGCATTTTGATTAAATAATAGTACAAAAACACGTGTTGTCAATAATTTTTGTTTGCTAATTATAATATGTGGTATAATTTGATGTTGATAAATTCGTGTATTTTGACTAATTTTATATTGATTATGAAACGTGAACTGTTTGATTTTTTAAATACTGATTTACAGTTTATAAAGGGCGTTGGTCCAGTTTTGGCGTCCCGGTTCAATGATGTTTTGGGTGGGCGACGTGTGTTGGATTTCATGCTGCATACGCCGGCATATATCCGTGCGCGTGGAATCACAGAAAATGTGGCCAGTGCATTGCCAGGTGACGTTATAACAATACCTTTATTGATAAAATCGCATAAACAGGGCGGGACATTTCGCGGTCATCGTCGGCCGACGCAAATAATATGTGCTGATAAAATGGGCAATACGGTCGTGTTGCAGTTTTTTAATGTTAATTTTTTAGACTATTGGTTAAAAAAGTTACCAATTGGCGCATGGCGCATGGTCAGTGGCAAATTGGAACGCGCAACCCGTCCCACAATTAATCACCCTGATTTTATCGAAGAAATGCAGAATGCGGATAAAATACCGTCTATTCAGGCGATTTATCCAGCAGGCGAAGGATTAACCCAAAAAACATTTGCCAACGTTCGTGACCAAATATTTAATATCCTGCCCGACAAGATTGCGGGCGAACCAGATGATAATACGCGTGAATTTTTTGATGCACTGCGTCATGTGCATTATCCAGAATCAGCGGATGATTTATATCCGAATTCGACATATATGGTTAAATTGGCATATTGGGAATTATTGGCGCACCAAACGGCGATTGTAATCAGTCGTCGTGCGCGTGCTGATGTGCGTAATCGTCGAACGGTGCGCCCCAAAAAATATGATTTGATGGGTAAATTTTATGCGGTATTGCCATTTTCAATGACTGGGGCCCAAACACGTACATTGCGTGAAATATTTGATGATATGTCGCGCGACGTGCCAATGATGCGCCTGGTTCAGGGCGATGTGGGCAGTGGTAAAACAATTGTTGCGTTGGCTGCGGCGGTAAAAATGACGGAATCTGGTGCACAAACCGCATTGTTGGCACCAACCGATACATTGGCCCAGCAACATTATGCAAAAATAAAGCCCATGTGTGATGAAATGGGGATTGTATGTGACATATTGACTGGCCGGGACAAGGGTGCATCACGTCGTGAAAAATTGGTATCCCTGCGTTCTGGGCGAACAAAAATAGTTGTTGGTACACACGCACTGTTTTCTGATGATGTTGAATACAAAGATTTGGGGCTGGTAATTGTTGATGAACAACATCGTTTTGGGGTTTCACAACGCGAAGCATTACGTGCCAAGGGTCCAAATCCTGATTTATTGGCGTTATCGGCAACACCAATTCCGCGAACTTTATCAATGACCATATATGGCGATATGGATGTATCGATTATAAATGAAAAGCCAGCCGGGCGATTACCGATAATAACGACTAAATTGCCGGTTGCGCGTATTAATGAATTGGTTGCGCGGTTACAGGTTCAGATAAATAACGGTGCCAAAGTATTTTGGGTATGTCCATTGGTGGATGAATCAGATGTATCGGATTTGACGGCTGTAAATGCGCGATATGATGCGTTGCGGAAAATATTTCCACATGCCGGGTTGGTTCATGGCCAAATGGATAAAAAGCAACGTGATGTTGTAATGGCGCAATTTGCAGATGATAATTCAGATATGAAAATATTGGTTGCCACCACTGTCATAGAGGTTGGCATCGATGTCCCACGTGCGACAATAATTGTTATTGAAAATGCAGAACGTTTTGGTTTGGCGGCCCTGCATCAACTGCGCGGACGTGTTGGGCGTGGAAATTTGCAATCTTATTGTATATTGCTGTACGGGCGCAATATCAGTGAAGATGGACTGAAACGTTTGGATGTGTTAACTGAAACAGATGACGGCTTTGCCATCGCAGAACAGGACTTAATCATGCGCGGCACCGGGGAATTATTGGGCACCCGGCAAAGTGGGTGGATAAATTATCATTTTGTTGATTATGTTCGTCACAGGGATTTATTCAAATTGGCGGCATCTGCGGCACGTGATATGGTTGAATTTGATACATGGTCGCGTGATTTGATGTTTATATTTGACCGTGGGGTTACGATTGGTGCGTAAAATATTTGTAATTTTATTATGTGCTTTTTCTGTTTGGTCTGCGCATGCGGCATCAATTATTAATGATACAGAAACAGAACGGGTTTTAACGGAATTGATTGCACCATTGGCGACGGCGGCCGACATTCCGGCGGGGCGTTTGCGTGTGCATATAATCGGCAGTAATGAATTCAACGCCTTTGTTATGGGGGGCGAAGATGTTTATGTATACACCGGCCTGTTGACACAAATAAAATCGCCTGATGCGTTACAGGCGGTAATTGCGCATGAACTGGGGCACACATTGGGTGGTCACATGGCGCAAATGGCCGATCGAATGAATGCTGAAATGACGCGCACAATGCTGATTCAGGCGTTGGGTGTTGGTTTAATGGCATTGGGTGGCGATCCGTCGTTGGGGGCGGGGGTGTTGGCCGGGTCCAGTGGCATTGCCCAACAATCAATGTTGGCATTCACCCGGGACGAAGAACGCATTGCTGATGACATGGGGCTGAAATTAATGTTGCGTGCAAAATTAAACCCTGATGGTTTTATTCAGGTTTTTGAACAAATGGAACATATGACTGGTGCGCTGGAATCGCGCATAAACCCCAATCGTATTAATCATCCATTAACGGCCGAACGTTTGGGAAATGTTCGCGCACACATATCAGAAATAGATTCCACATATCGCCCCACAAATGCACCGACTGACAAACAGCGCGCAGAATACGAACTGGTGCGTGCAAAATTAATTGGTTATTTGGATAGTGCGGAAAATGTCGCCACGGCATATCCAAATTCGGACACATCGGATGCGGCATTGTATGCGCGCGCAATTGCACGAATGCGTGCTGGCAATTTAGACGATGCCCGTGTTGGAACAATGACATTAATATCACACAATCCACAAAATCCGTATTTTTATGAACTGTTGGGCGATATAGAATACCAATTGGGGCATTATGACGACAGTGTTGATGCATATGAAAAATCATTGGAATTAACAGAAAATGCGCCACAAATTGAAACAGCATTGGCATTGGTGTTAACCGAACGGAACAAGCCGGGCGATCGTGCCCGCGCAATTGAAATGTGCAAACGTGCATTGTTGGTGGAACCGATGCCGCTGACATATTGGGTTTTGGCGCGTGCGTATGACAACGATGATGGGCGTGCGGATTGGGCGCGTGCGGAATATTATCATATGATTGGAAATGATAAAAAGGCGCGCGAATATGCGCGTCGGGCACAAAAATCATTGCGCCCAAATACGCCCGAATATATTAAGTCTGGCGATATATTGGAATAATTTTTCTGGAAAAATAAATATGTGCATTGTATAATATATACCGCATTGGCCGATTACCAATGCGGGGTGTAGTAACCCAACAGTAGAAAAAAACTCCAACATCGGTTGGAGGGCTGTGATATATTTAAATAAACGGCACTATTTCTATTGATAGTTACTAACCTCCAACCGCCTATATAATCACGGCGGTATTTTTGTTAACACATAACAAACCAATGGGGGTAAAACATGACAGTTGTATTAGTTGATGCGCGATATTATGGTGACATAATGCGCCAGGCCAGGAAATGGCTAAAGATAGATTCCGATACCGCGGCAAAGATATTAAAGATTGGTCGCAAAGAATACCGAAAATATGAACGCGGTCGTGCGGTAATGCCCCGCGATGTATATATGCGTTTAATGCAATCGGCGTTTTCATTGCTGTCATTCCGCCGCCGATAGTTTGTGTTTTGTATTTTTGGTGTATTCTTTTTTGTCATCCCCACGGGATGACATTATATATCAAAAAAACGCCCCAATGGGGCGTTTTTTATTTTGCAAATGAATAATCCATTTCCAAATGGTTTGGATTATATGTGCCATTCATAATTGCGATGGTATCTTCGACGATGACCAATTCTTCGTTTGTGGCAACCATGAAAATTTTTACACGGCTGTCTGGGGTGGAAATTTCCATTTCATCAACACCCTTGCGTGCCAATGCGGCGGCATTTTTTTCTTTGTCCAATTTTACGCCAAATTCCTCCAGTCCGGCACAGAATTTTTCGCGCAGGAAATCGTCATTTTCACCAACGCCCGCGGTGAACACCAATGCGTCGGTATGTCCCAGTTCCGCCATAAATGCGCCGATGTATTTTTTTACATTGTGCGCCTCCATTTCAATGGCCAAACGGCATTTGTCGTTTGTTTCGCGATTTTGTTCCACATCGCGGCGGTCAACAAAACATTCTGTTAATCCCAACAGACCCGAATCTTTGTTCAAATGCATTTGCATTTGATCCGCGGTCAAGTTTAACCGTTGCATAACGTACAAAACAACACCCGGATCCAAATCGCCCGGACGCGTACCCATGGTCAGTCCCGCCAATGGTGTCATACCCAACGAAGTATCAACCGACACGCCATTGCGTATTGCGGTCGCGGATGCCCCCGAACCAATATGTAATGTTACCAAATTGCATTCAGATGCCGGTTTGCCCAACATTTTTGCCGCGCGTTTGGATACATATAAATGTGATGTTCCGTGGAACCCATATTTACGCACACCCAATTCTGTATACCATGCACTGGGTACGGCATAACGATACGCATAATCCGGCATGGTTTGATGAAATGCGGTATCGAAAACGGCAACCTGGGTTGCATTAGGCAATAATTGTTTTGCGGTTACAATCCCCATCAATGCGGCCGGATTGTGTAACGGTGCAATTTGTGATAATTCATCGATGGTGCGCATTACTTCGTCATTAATTTCAACAGAAGATGCAAATTTATCCCCACCCATAACCACACGATGACCAACGCCACCGATTTCATTCATATCAATTGATGCTTCGCGTAACATAAACAGCACAACATTCAGTGCTTCGTTATGGTTTTTCATTTCGGTATCCTTGCGCTGCTTGGTACCGTCTGGATATTTTTGAGTAATGAAAGAATCCGGTAAACCGATTTTTTCAACATTTCCGCCAACCACATATTTTTTTGAATCGGCGTCAAAAACCTGATATTTTAAAGAAGACGAACCACAGTTCAATGCAAGTATGTACATAAATAACCCCTTTTTCTATGGCGTCAGCATAACACACGGCGCATAATGTTTCAACCGTAAAAAGCATAAAAAATTACCGCCATTGGCGGTGAAATGTTACATAGAAATTGAATAGTTATTCAAGTATGTATTAAATGCTGTCTGGGAATTTTTGACAAATTTCTTTTGTTGTTTGTCACGACTGCCGAACCATGATTTGTTAAAACCAGAATTACATATATCCCAGTATGCCATTAATTCCCGATATTTATCAGTATGATTTTTGTCCCAGTCGGCAACAGTTTGTTCTGTTTTTGTTATTAAATCGTTATAAATGTTTAATTCATTTGTTGCATCGGTCAGTTCCTGGCGCTTTGTGCGGGCATTTTCCAATCCTGTAAAGTTTGTTTTATATGTTGATTGGTCGGCCAATATCTTATCTGCCAGTGTGCGTTCCGGTGTTCCTGGGGCAATTCCAGATACGTCGCCAGTAATATCGGCAAATTCGTCAGAAGACAATTTGTTTAATATATTATCTAATTTGTTTACATCTGGACTAATGGGCATTCCTGACCCTAATACTGTGGATAAATGTAGAGTTGCTGATTGAACAGATGTATCAAAGTTGATTTTTGCGGTATCATTTAATGGGGTATATATGCTGATTTCGTTGTCCCAATACGTTTCATCACCAGCGGCGCGCAGACTGGCTAATTCAGTTTCTTTGACATCATGTTCGGATTTATACTTGTCTAATGAATCTTTTGTATGTTGTAATTGAGAATTCTGTGTTTGTAATGTTGCATCGCGGGCTTTCTTTAATTCCTTGCCCATATGTCCATTAAATTTTGTCCCGCGACGTTTTATAATATTGCCCGCTATGGTAAGTGTATACCCAAATAACTGCAATGCCTTTTTTATTCCTTTGTCCATTGCATTGGTTATAAATTTCATTGCTTCATTTTTATTCCACGACAGGTCTTTGTCTGAAAAAATTGTTAAATCAGATTTATTAAATGCGTCCATAATTTTACTGGTTGTGTACGCATATCTTAATACTGGTAACATTTCCAATGTGGTTTTTGCTTCATCAACTTTGTTTTCGCGTACGGCCTTGATAATTATTTGTTCAACTAATATATGCATGGAATGACCATTTGACAGTGCCTTGGCAAAGGCTTTACCCCCACCCATTGTGTCACGCATTTCAGTTAATGTTTTTACAAACCAATCAAAATGATCTGGGGCTTTTTTATATTTCTTTTTTAACGCGCCTGAAATTTTATCTGCATTTTCCAGTACTTTGTCCAAACCATCGGCTGGGTTTAAGTGTAATTTATCAATTTCTTTGAAAATGGCGTTGGCCTGGGGGGTAAAAAATAAAACATCAGGGCGTAAAGAAACATATTTTCGTAAGTAATTTGAATATGTTTTATCCCACCATTCCGAAACTCTTTGTGGCAAAGTCAATTTGTCTTGGCGTTTGGGGGAAATGTAATCCTTGCTGTTGGGGTCATTGTATTCCAGACGTCCCTTGGCCTCATTCAATGATTTAGATATTTTAGTTGGGTCGCTGGCGGAAAAGAATTCAAATGCCTTGGAATTAGTATACAATTCATTCAATAAATCGTTGTATACCAACTTAAATTGGGTCATTTTTGCGCCACTGATTTTCTGACCGGTAAACCCATCTGAAATAGCACTGAAATCCAATTTGCGACCTATCAAAGAATATACAACCGAATTTTGCGGTATTTGCGTATCGTATGCCAATGCTTCGGCAATGCTGGTCATTCGATCGCGAAATTTAGGGTCTGCATTGTATTTTTTACTTTTTATACCGTCAATTAAATCATCCCATGAAAAATCATCATTGAAATAGTTCCGCAACATGGGTTTTAATTTATCAGAATATGTTTCCAGTAAATTTAGTAATTCCAAAATTTTCGTTTCTGCTGCTGGGTTCGCTGTTGTATATGAAAACAATTGCCCCGATGTACCAAAATATTTATTCAGGAAATCGTTCGGCTTTTTTTCATATTTGAAACTTTTTTTATTTGCGTCCATTGACTGAAACGCATTTTGAAATGCGCGGAAAAACTTTTCCCACTCGGTATCATCCAATTCTGTATCGGCATCAGGCAAATCTTTGCGAACATACAGACCGGCATATTCAACCAATTTCCCACTGGAATCTTTTTCTAGCAGATTATCTGACCATTCTTTCATATGGCCAGCCGTTTCCCCAGATTTAACAAAATCGCAAAAATGAACAAATTGTTCAATTGGCATACTGCGGAAAATCAACCGCTTGTAATATTCCAATATAAAATCGTTCATTTTCATTGCCATAAATCGCACCCCATTTTACCCATATTATTATAGTGCTTTTTTTGACAAAAATCAATATTTACGCTATAATTCCGGGGCGTTAAGTCACAGGGGCCACGTCATGAATAAAAAGTCTGAATTGCGCCGTTTTTTGCGCAATGTTTATGGTTATTCATTTTTTAATAAATTAATATTATTGACACCTGTTTATGCCGTGTTTATGCAGGAAAACGGTCTGACTGATTTACAATTATCGTTAATGTTTGTGATTTTGTCTGCCGGTACATTTTTAACCCAGATACCAGTCACATGGATAACAAATAAACTGGGGACAAAGCCTGCAATTATACTGGGGCAATTGTTAAAGGCAATCGCGTTTGTTTTATGGTTAATATGGCCGACATTCTGGGGATTTGCAATCGGCATGTTTTTATGGGGAATGGAATGGGCTTTCTTTAACGTTTCTTTCGAAGGCATGGTATACGATGAACTGCGTGCCCGTCGTCATCAAAAGATTTATTCCAAGGTTTTGGGAATCCGATACAATGTTCAGGCGATTGGAACCGCACTGTCGGCATTTGGGTCATTATTGATGTTTGCAGGATACGGGTGGATTACCTTTGCATCATTGGTGTCTTTGGCATTGTCGGCATTGTGTATTGCACGTATAGATATAAAATCGCATTCCAATGCAAAGCGTAATGTTAAAAAGACTCAATTTATGAAACTGTTTAAAACAGGCGTGCGCATTTGTGCAAAAACACCATGTATTTGGATGATGCTGATGTTAAGTTTATTGGTGGCCAATGTCGCATATCTGGATGATTTTTTAAGTCCCATCGGCACAGAAATAGGTTTGCCGGTGGAATTTGTCGGATTTGTTCAATTCTTTATTTTGGGATGTGCGGTATTGGGGCAAACATTCGCATATCGCTTTTCGCGCGTACGTGATTGGTTTTTATATTTGTTAATATGTGCTGGCGGGGCTGCATTTGTTTTATTTTCAGTATTTTATTCATTGTCTGGATTGTTGGCATTGGGATTGGCGTATGTTTTATTCAGCGGATTAAATATATTGTTGTATTCACGTTTTCAGGATTTTGTCCCCACAAAATATCGTTCTGTCATACTGTCATTATACAGTATTGGTGATAATATAATTTATATTGGAACATGCCTGATAATCGGCCTGGGCGGTATGCTGGGCAGTTGGCGTTACAGCGTAATGATATTGGGAATGATATTAATTATGGTGGGATTATGGGCGTTATTGTTTGTACGTGATAAGTGCGCGATTGCCGCCATGCCCGGTGCAATGGCTATAAAAAACACTCATCCCACTGGCAAGGCATAGGTTCCTGTACCCGTGAATTTTTGTTTGCTGTAAAATTACAGCATGGCAATAAATATTCGTGATATATTTTTAAAAATGATACCGTACGTATTGTCTGTGGCGGGCGGACTGATATTGTTTGTCGTTACCAAGGATGAAGTACATAATCCCAACGTAACAGATTTAATAAATAATATTTCTGCGTCACTGTTATCAATACCGCTGGTGTTTTTGTTGTATGATTATTCTAATTTTTTAGTTTCCAGACGTTTGAAAAAAACATTGTCGGATAATCTGGGGGATAAAATCAGTGTATTATTGTTAAAATTAACGATGGTTATTCGACAAATGACCGGCCAACGCGGTAAATTAACATTTACATCATTGAATAATATGGGGGATTTAAGTATTTCGCATATCGCATCGCATCTGAAAATAACAGACAATTCTGTGAACGCATTGCGGGAAATACGCGATGATTTAGATACTGTTATATACAAAAACACAAATACTGGCGTTTTATCCGCAGATGAAATACAGTCTTTGTCATCAATAATACGTGAAATATCACAGTTAATAAATGAACACAGTTTCAGAAAAAATAAACGTATCGCTGCCAAATATATAAAAAATATTACCGGCCATATAACCGATTGGATGGATTCAGACGCATTTGCGTCCATGCATTTTCAGCAATTATTGGGCGATGCAATGACTGAAAATACCGTACAAAATGCAAAATAAAAATCCCGCGGAAATCCGCGGGTTTATTGTGGTGGGAACACAGGGACTCGAACCCTGGACCCAATGATTAAAAGTCATTTGCTCTACCAACTGAGCTATGTTCCCAAAACTGAACCGGAAAGGGACGCAAGCGTCACCTTTTCCAAAGTTCGGGCCTAATTTTGCCACAGAAAAAAACAAAAATCAAGAAAAAATACGATGTATAATAATTTTTGCTTTTTTATTACAAAAAAATATCATATTTATAATGAATATAAAACTGTAACGCCATGCCAAAATATATTGATTCACATTGTCATTTACAGGATTGTACGGATATAAATTCCGCAATATCGCGCATGACGGCGGCGGGGGTTGTTGGTGCGATATGTAATGCCACGTCGCCGACGGATTGGGATATTGTTGTTGATTTGTCACAAAAATATTCATGTGTATATGGGTGTATTGGGGTTCATCCGTGGCATATTGCGGGGCTGATACCGGGGTGGAACGACAAAATGCGCGAAATATTGCGTCGATTTCCAACCCTGATGGTGGGCGAAGTTGGTTTAGATAAAAACCACCCAAATATGCCGACCCAGGAATCAGTCTTTATTTCACAGATGAAAATCGCGTGTGATATGGCGCGGCCGATATTTATTCATTGTGTTGGGGCGTGGGAACGTATGCTGCATATTTTGAAATTAAATCGCAGAAATTTACCGCCTGTTATGATTGCGCATTCTTTTACAGGTTCTGTTGAAATAATGCAACGGTTGGCATCTGAATATGATTTTTATTTTTCTTATTCGCCTGTGGTTATGGATACAGGTCGCGTACGTGTGGCCGAATGTATTCGTATGACCCCACCCAACAGGATTTTGGTTGAAAGTGATAATTCAAATCCCGCCGTGGTTGTGGATGTTATACGTCGTATTGCGGAAATAAAATCAATTGCGATGAATGATATGGCTGATATAGTGTATAAAAATACAATCGGGATATTAGAAAATGGACAGACTGCACAGAACGCGTTTACTGTTTGGAAATGATGCAATTAATAAATTGCAACAATCAACTGTTATGGTTGTTGGGTGTGGGGCGGTTGGTTCGTTTGCGGTTGAAGCATTGGCCCGCAGTGGCGTTGGCAATTTGATTTTGATAGATTTTGACAGTATCGATGAATCAAATATAAATCGCCAATTGTTTGCACTGGATTCAACAGTTGGTCAACCAAAGGTTGATGTTGCAATGGCGCGTATTCGCGACATAAACCCGAATATTTGCGTTACGGCCCTGAATTTGTTTTTTGACGACAAAACAATTCTGAATATAACACCAGATTTTGTATTGGATGCCATAGATTCAGTTCCGTCAAAGATTGCGTTATATAAATGGTGTAACACCCGAAATATCCCATTTATATCCAGTATGGGCGCGGCCCGCAAGACCGACCCCACGCAAATCAGGGTTTCAAAAATATCAAAAACATCCGTTTGTCCATTGGCGGCGAAAATTCGTAAATTGGTTCGTATGGAACATTTGCCAGATTTTGATGTTGTTTATTCGGCCCAGGTTCCGTCTGAAACTGTTTTGCCTGGTCGCGTATTTGGTTCTGCAATAACGGTCACTGGAATTTTTGGATTAATGATGGCTGATTATGCGATAAAACATATTATAAATTAACAATGTAATTGCGGCAATTCGCAACCGTGTGTATGTCTGTGGGCCACGGTTTTTATGGATTAAGAACGTTTTCCCAAATGCAGTATTGCGATTGCATGCGTTAATAAAAGCATATATAATAATCAGTGTCTTAATACAAGACAAGTAACGAACCTTGAAAAGGAGAAAAAACAGATGAGAGGACTGACAACCTTTGTTTTAATGCCATTGACCATTATTGGTGCCCTTAACTGGGGATTGATTGGAATCTTTGGTTTTGACTTAGTTGCGTTTATCTTTGGGCCGGCCACCATCGCCAGCAGCATTGTTTACAGCATAATTGGTATTGCTGCGTTGGTTTGGGTTATTTGGATGTTTATCGACAGACCGGCACATCGTGACGAACGCTGATATAAAATCAGTATTTTCATGTCAATTCGCCCCCATTCGGGGCGTTTTTTATTTTTCTGGTTTTGTTTTTTTACATAATCAATTCGTATAACCAAAAATCAGGAGAATTAATATGGTATACGGATACATTCGTGTCAGCACAGATCACCAGGATTGTGAAAATCAAAAGGTTGGTATAGAAAATAAAGCCCGCAATTTAGGCCTGATAATAGAACGATATATTAATGATTCCGGCGTTTCGGGTACCAGTGAACCGTCCCAACGTGAATTGGGAAAGTGTTTACGTAATTTATGCGCGGGCGACGTTTTGATATGTTCTGAATTATCACGGTTGGGGCGTAAATTATTTATGATAATGCGCATTTTGGAACATTGTATGAATGTTGGGGCGCGGTTGTATACTGTAAAAGACGATTATGAATTGGGCGATAATATTCAAAGCAAGGTTTTGGCATTTGCATTCGGATTAAGTGCAGAAATAGAACGGGATTTAATATCACGTCGTACCAAAGAGGCATTGGCACTGCGCCGTGCGCGTGGACAAAAATTGGGGCGTGCCCGTGGCAGTCGTAATAAACGGCATAAATTGGATGGTCGTCACGACCATATTTTGCATATGTATGATATGGGATATTCTAAATTAAAAATATCTAAAAAATTGGGTGTTTCTGTAACGACAATATATCGATTTTTCAAGGGGTTAGATACACAAAATTAAACTTTCTGACGGTCAACAGTTTGCAATAAAATATTACTTGATTCCAGTATTATTTTTACTATTATATATTCCTAGGGGCAAATGAACATTTTAACCACCGTTGGATTGTTCAGATGCGGACCACGGAACTTATAACTGTATGCAGGGGACAAAATGAACAACGTAAATATGGGTTTATTAACTGGGGGTGCTAACAGTGTGTGGTCAGAAACGTGTCCAACGTATAAGATAAAAATCCTAAATATGTCGGGTAAATATTTGTGGCGTGTTTTTGGCGTTTGTTTTTCCATGATGTTAATATTTCGCCACAGATTGGGCATGTGTGTGCAAATAATGGGTTAAAATATGGCTAAAAAACGTTTGTTTTTATTCGCAGGATATGACAAGCAGGGAATCATAGATGAAACTTTGCTGCATTACTTGCGTGCGTTGTCTGATTGTGGGGACATTGTGTTTGTTATGGATAACGACACATTGGATGCGGAATTGGCACCGGTAAAGCGTTTACCACATGTTTTATATGCGGTGGCGCGACGTCATGGTGAATATGATTTTGGATCGTACAAACGTGCGTATCAATGGGCCGATAAAAATGGCATATTAAATCAGTATGATTGGATATATTTGGTTAATGACAGTGTTTATGGCCCGTTTTTTGATATCAGTGGAATCTTAGAAGATTTGGAATCGCGTGGTGTTGATTTAACTGGAATGATTGATTTTCAAAATAAATTAACCCCGGTCCAGGTTCAATCATGGTTCGTGGGGTTAAGTCGTCGGGTCGCCACCAGTGATTTTATTCGCGATTTTATGGCCGGTATACGTGCCCAGGAAAATAAACAACTGATTGTTTTGAAATATGAAGTTGGACTGTCGCAAATCGTTATGCGTCACGGTTTTAAAATGTCCACGCTTATCAGTGGTGAAAACGGCGATGTATGTCACAGTATGTATGAACAACCGTTGGAAATGCTGAAACGCGGCATGCCATTTTTGAAAAAGCAGGGATTATATAATTTATTGGGAATGCAATATTTGTATCCTTTTGCAACAGAAGTGCTGGTGGATGAAATATTCCATAACGCCACGCGTACAGGAATCAGAATCGCATCAATGCCGTTGCAATATGAACGTCCGCGGTACAAGAAAAATTATCGTTTAACACTATTTTCAATTCCAATTGTCACTGTATATCGGCAACGGCACGACACAACGCAATTAACTTGTTATAAAGTATATTTGTTTGACTTTATTCCGTTGATGAAAATTTTGTCCAGAAGATAAATGAACAATTCGGTGCGTTTTTCGATAATAATGCCAACCTGTAATCGCCGTGATTGTATATGCACGGCGGTTGATTCCGTGTTAAGTCAGTCTGGTTATGATTTTGAATTAATAATAGTAGATGATTGTTCGTGTGATAATACTGAAAACATAATTCGCACCCGATATTTGCATGAATTAAAATCTGGACGGTTACGGTATATTCGCCTGGATATTCATTCTGGCGTGTGCGTTGCCAGAAATATTGGGTTGCGTAATGCTAAAAATGATTGGATTGCGTATTGTGATACGGATAACAAATGGTTTGATGGATATTTATCTGCATTTGCCGACGCGATACATTCAAATCCAGAAAAACTGTGCTTTTATGCAAAAATGATGCGAAAAAGTAACGGCTGTGTGTTTGGGGTGGATAATTTCAGTTGGGCCAGCCTGGCGCGCGGAAATTATATAGATTTGGGTGTTTTTGTGCATAACATATCGTTGTATAAGCGATATGGTGGGTTTGATGAAAAATTACACAGGTTGGTTGATTGGGATATAATTCTTTTGTATACTAAAAAATCGACCCCGCACTTTGTGAATTCGTGCGTGTTGTTGTATGATGATACCAACACCCGCACACGTATATCAAACAGTGTGGAACTGGGGGCCGCCAAACGGTACATAGAACGCAAACACAAAATAAAACATACCAGAATATCAACAGGGGACAGAAAAATGTTTTGGTTAAAATTTGCACGTTTTTGTCGTGTTATTCACGGTGATAAATATAATCGGCTGAAAATGCGCGCGAATATAAAATCGTCGGGTTTATTTGATGTCAAATGGTATTTGACAACATACCCGGATGTCGCCGCCGCGGGTGCAGATGCAATATCGCATTATCTGGAATTTGGTTGGCGCGAAGGGCGCAATCCATCATCTGGTTTTGATAACAATGCGTATTTGGCGGACAATCCAGACGTTGCGGCGGCTGGTGTTTGTCCGTTGGTACATTATATAATGAATGGGCGTGACGAAGGACGCCATATTCGCGCCATTGGTGGTAATGTGACGATACCGTCAGATGCAAAACCATCATTTGGCCAACGTATAATGCACGCTTTACGATATCCAATACGTGTGCGTGACGAATATGAACAATTACGACGGGAATTGCGTCCAACAGAAAACAGGGGTTCTGGTAATGAAAAAAAGTAATATTATACATGTAAAAAGTGCTGATTCCGGTCAAGATACAATTGCCCAGGTTATTGTTCGTAATAAAATATCGCACAATCCGACAGTATCGGTAATTATGCCGGTTTATAATGTGGCCCCTTATTTGCGTCAATGCATGGATTCAGTGGTAAATCAAACCCTGCGTGACATTGAAATAATTTGTGTTGATGACAATTCCACGGATGACAGTTTGGAAATATTGCGCGAATATGCCGCGCATGACAATCGTATAACAATATTGCACCAGGAAAACCTGCGTGCTGGGGCGGCGCGCAATGCTGGGTTGGCGGTTGCCCGTGGTGAATATTTATCTTTTTTAGATTCTGATGATTTTTTTGAATCAGACATGTTGGAATCCATGGTATCAAAAATGACCAAAACAAATGCAGATATGGTCATGTGCAATTGTTTCCTGTATAATGATTCAGAACAGCGTGATGAATGCGTGCCGTGGACATTGCGATCTGATTTGGCCCCAGATGTGTTTTCATATACTGATTTGCCGAATGACATATTTTCACTCAGTAATTGTTGGGTGTGGAATCGTATGTACCGACGCAGTTTTATAATGGAAAATGATATACGCTTTCAAAATCTGGGGGTGGCCAACGATACGTATTTTTCATGTATTGCCACCGCCACAGCAAAACGTATTGCGATATTGGACCGACGCTTAATTCATTACAGAACCAAACAGGCGGGTAAGCAAAATGTAACATCGGTTAAGTTCAGGCAAACTTTTCCGACTGATTTATTAAAATGTTTTGCGGATATTTATAATAAATTATGCGAAATTGGTGTGTATAATACGCTGAAAAATTCATATATGCGCGTTATGACTGAACATGTATACTGGTCCAGAAATGCATTTGTGAATGACGCATCATTATATTCACAATTTACAAAATATTTATCAGATAATTACGCCCAGATATTTGATACAGTATTGCCATTTGATTCCGACACATTGAATCAGAAATATATTGTTTTGCGTAATATTCTGGTGGATGGCGGTGTATTTCATGAAATACCACGCCGTGTATTTTACGTATGGGGTGCAAATGAACCGAAACGCCCCGAAGTGCAACGGTGTATAAATTCATGGTTGAAATATTTGCCGTACTATGAAATTGTTGAAATAAATGAAAACAGTACAAACTATTTTAATTTTCAAACGGAATTAAAATCTAATCGTTGGTTCAGAACGGTATATAACCGTAAAATGTGGGCCTATGTTGCGGATTATATTCGTATAAAGGCATTGTATGACAATGGTGGCATATATTTTGATACAGATGTATCTGTATTAAAAAATATGGATAAATTTTTGAACGACCAGGCCTTTGTCGGCATTCAAATGAGTTCCATTGATGGTACCGGTGATTGGGTTGAACCGGCCATTTGTGGTGCGCGTCGTGGGAATAAATTGTTTGGCCAGATTGTTGATTTTTATAATGAAAAAATTTGGACAGAACCGATTTATACCATGCCACAAATATTTAATTATTTTTTACGTCGGTATGATATATTCCCATTCCCAGAAAAACAAAATCAAGAAATTATACATCTGCCTGAAATAACATTATATCCGGAACGTTATTTCATTCCGTACAGATTTCGCAGTAAATATACCGATGATTGCATTGAACCCGATACGCATACAGTACACTGGTGGGGCGGCAGTTGGGTAAAGCCCGCAGTTTTGCATTTTTTGCAAAATAAATCAAAGATATGGGATAACCACAACGGGGCAAGGGTTTCTGTTATAATCCCGGTGTACAACGTTGAAAAATATTTGGCCCAGTGTTTGGACAGTGTTATAAACCAAACGCTGCGGGATATAGAAATAATATGTGTAAATGATGGTTCAACGGACGGCTCGCTGGAAATATTAAAACAATATGCCGCCCGTGATAATCGAATAAAAATAATAAATCAATCGAACCAGGGCTTGTCGTGTTCCAGAAATAACGCGCTGAAAATCGCAACCGGGGAATACATAGATTTTTTAGATTCCGATGATTGGTTGGACGCAAATGCCCTGGAAATTTTGTATACCCAGGCTAAGTTATATGATTTAGATATGCTTAGTTTCAGCGGAACTAATTTTAATGATGGTTCTGATGTAATGATTCCGAACGTATATTGGAATTTTACATATTTACCCCAGGGTTTTAACAAAGATGTGTTTTCTGTCAAAGATTGCTGGGATTTCTTGCCAAAGATGGCGGTGTCATCATGCCTGACAATGTACAGTGCGGATTTTATATCACGTAATAAATTGACCTTTCCAGACGGGTTGTGTTACGAAGATAATATATTTTTTACCAAGGCGATTATAAACGCGCAACGCTGTGGTATTATAGAAAACAAACTATACCGGCGTCGTATACATGGTGCATCAATTACCCAAAATTGGATGCGTAATTTTTCTGATTGGTTGGAAATAGTTGCGATGGTATTAAAATACCTGAAAAGCGTTGGTATCCCGCGCAAGGTTTTGGATGAAATGGCCATGGCCAGGTGTTCTGATATTAAAAACAAATACAACAGATTACCCGTGACGGAACGTTTGCAATATTCGCGACGTGTACATGCTTTGTTTAAAAAATATAAATTATACAGTTTAATAAATGATACCAGTTTTGCATACAAATTATCATCATATGTATTCTTTGTATGGTATTTGTGCGCATTACCAGTATTGCGATTACGGCGCAAGAAAAAAAATCGTAATGATACAATATTGATGTTAAGCAAACGTTGTGATGAATTACAAACACAAATATCCAGACTGCGTTCGGACGTCAATGCCAAAATGGACAAAGTGGCAAATATGGGCGAAAACATATCAAAGTCACTGGGGGACGATATTCAGGCATTACAATCTGAATTGATACGATGCGGTGCTGAACAGTATTGGGCACACGTTTACCATGATACAACAATCAACAGTTCGTGGTTAACAAATAAAAGTGTTTCGCCGGGACGTTGGGCTGTATCGTATATTGTTTTATACGTGTTATATCGTGTGCTGGACGAAATGCGTCCTGGTAATATCCTGGAATGCGGGTTGGGCCAATCATCTAAACTGACCATACAATATGCACGTGCACACAATGCACAGTTAACGATAATAGAAAACAGGTCTGATTGGTTAAAATTTTTTGCCAAACAAATGCCTGATGCGCAACAATATACCCATATACTGGATACAGAAATGGCGCACATTGTTCCGCAATATGAATCCAGAACATATCGTGGTTTTAAACAGTTTATTGGTAAAACAAAATATAATTTGGTTTTGATTGACGGTCCGCGTGGCAGTGAACATTATTCACGGCCGGAAATATTGGATATAGTCGATAATCTGGATGATTCATTTGTAATTATGTTGGATGACATGAACCGTATTGGTGAACAGGAAACATGGCAAATGTTGATAAATAAATTAAATGAACGTGGCCTGGGGTTTATAGAGGCCCGATACACCAGTGATAAAACCGTCGGGGTGTTATGCTCGATGGATTTAGCATTTTTTGCAACATTATAAAGGGCGTCATGAAAAAACTTGTCAGAATTTTACTTGTTTTTGGAACATTGGCGGCGATGGTGCTGGTTGGGTGGTTTGTATTTTGTCGTGAATACAATAACGCATTATCGTCTGATATAGCAACGACAACGGTTGACAAAACAGTTTTTCGCCCGTATGTTTTGGGAACTGATATTGTTTTTGCCAACGGTGGTAACAGCGACGATTTTATAAATGTTGCGGACGGTTGGGGTGCGCATGAACCAAAGCATCGTTGTGCGGTTGGGGCAAAAACAATTATGCGATTATACATTCCAAATGGTGCCGGTACAGGCATACGGTTGGTTGTTGATGCGTTTGGGGTTTATAATCCGTCGGACGGTTTTCAGACTGTAAATGTTTATGCAAATGATAAACATATCACGACATGGAATGTCGGTCACGATGGGCCGTTTGTTGCAAATATTCCAGAAAGTGCAATGCCAACAAACACATTGGTATTACGCTTTGACGCGGAAAAACCATACAGTCCACCCGGGGACAAACGAAAATTAAGTATGGCCGTTAAAAACATTCGGCTGGAACGCATTGTTGGGGCCAAAACAAAGCGAAAAATAGGTGTGTGGATAAAGGAAAATATAATCGGTGGTGGCACACAGCAGGTATATGATACAGCACCGGTTACAGATGATATATGGATGTAATGTGGGGATAATCATGTCAGGTGATAAAAAGCAAAGTGCCAGTTTTTTGGCCAGAAATGCAATTGTTAAAAATTATAAACGCATGTGGCCGTATGTAAAACCATACTGGTTCCAGGGTTTATTATCCATATTATTGGCGATACCAATTGGTGCCTTAGAGGGCGTCATTGCCATGTCGCTGAAACCATATATGGATTTAGTGATGATAGATAAATCATTACAGGCCGCATGGTATATTCCATTGGCAATTGTTTTATTTACTTCATTACAGGGTGGTTTAACATATGCCGCGAATTATTTAAATACCTGGGTTGGGGCCAAAATCACCAATTTGTTAAAGCTGGATTTGTATAAAAAAATGTTAAGCTTTGACACAAACTTTTTTAATCGCAGAAATTCCGGCGATATTTTGATGATGTTTAATAATAATGCTGATATGGCGTGCGCTGGGTTATTGACGAATTTAAAAAATTTTGTTCAAAAGATTTTTACAGCATTATCGCTGATATTTGTGTTGTTTTATAATTCATGGCAATTGGCGGCGGTATGCGTTACAATTTTATTCGTTGCTTTTCTGCCGATGACAACGCTGAAAAAAAAGATTCAATCTGTATTTAACAGTACATTGATTGCCGATTCCACAATGATGACGGCGTATAATGAAACGTATGCTGGAAATAAAACGATTACATCATATAACTTGGCTGAATACCAACAAAACAAATTTAAAAATATTTTGGACAGTGTATTTAATCTGCAAATAAAAATGGTTCAAAAGACGCGTTGGTTGACGCCTGTGATGCATATTATTCTGTCAATTGGGATTGGTGCCGCAATATGGTTTGGGTCATATTTAGTATTAAATAATTATATTACCAGTGGCGGATTTGTATCATTTTTGACTGCATTGATAATGTTATATAACCCGATGAAAAGTTTGGGATCTAATTATAATTCTGTGTTAATGTCGTTTATGGCAATTGAACGGGTTTTTGGAATTATGGACAGTACGCCCGCCATTGCAGACCGACCAAACGCAGTGGAAATGCCGTCAGAACATCATACCATAGAATTTCGTAATTTATGCTTTGAATACAACAGGGGAACCCCAATATTAAAAAATATAAATTTAACCGTGACCCAGGGCCAAATTATCGCACTGGTTGGAAATTCTGGTGGTGGAAAAACCACATTGGTCAGTCTGTTGCCACGATTTTATGATCCGACCGCCGGTGCAATATTGATTGATGGTACGGATATACGTGATTTCACGTTGGAATCATTGCGCCGTCATATTGGTGTTGTGTTCCAGGATAATTTCCTGTTTGCTGGAACAATTCGTGAAAATATATTGATTGGTAACAAAGACGCAACCCCCGAACAATTAAATACGGCCATTGAAATGGCTTGTTTGGGTGATTTTGTGAACAGTTTGAAAGATGGATTGGACACACAAATCGGCGAACGCGGAATATTGTTATCTGGTGGCCAAAAACAGCGTGTTGCAATCGCACGTGCATTTTTGAAAAATGCCCCGATTTTGATACTGGATGAAGCCACATCCGCACTGGATAATAAATCCGAAGCCGTCGTTCAGCGTGCCATAGAAAATTTAATGCGTGATAAAACAGTGTTTGTGATTGCCCATCGTTTATCCACCATTCGAAATGCATCAAAAATTGTTGTTGTGAACCAGGGTGAAATTGTTGAATCTGGCACACATGATGAATTAATGCAACATGAATGTGGGGCATATAAAACCCTGTATGATATGCAATTCAAGTGTAATTCTGAACGAAAATAAATCATTATTGATTTTTATCGGATTTTGTGGTATTATATATAAACACAGTGGGTGGCGAATTTCGTCACCTGTTATTTTTACCGCCGTTGGCGGTTTTTTATTTTCCATAAACTTAAAACAAAGGACTTTTCATGACCAAGGTTGAATATATATCTGATGGAACAACGACTGAATTCGCATTTAATTTTCCGTTTTTTGATATATCTGACGTCCGTGTTGTCGTCAATAATGTGGAACAAACAGACGGTTTTACCGTGATGTATACCCCCCAGGCGGAAAATGCAGATATTCCATATATTGGGACGTATGTTAAATTTGATGTTGCGCCGGCGAAATTATCGTCTGTAAAAATATATCGAAAAATACAATTAACCAGAATTGTTGATTATCAACCAACTGTACAGATTGACCCCGTTGCATTGAACCAAGACATAAATTTTACCATAGAGGCATTAAAAGATTTTTCCCAATCATTAACAGATTACGATGAAAAATATTCAGATTTGACGAACATGCCCCAATTGGCAGAATTTATGCAATTGATGTCTGCTGTCCAGGACGCTATCTCAGAACTAGATATTGGTACAATTGCGCATAAATCAGATTTATTGCAAAAGGCCAACATTGGCCTGAATAATTTGGATGCCACGGGACGTTCAGCGATAACCAATATGATTATGCCCAGCAATCAGTCAGTTAATATCACAGATAATGGCACTGGAACCACATATACTGCCCCGGCGGCTGGATATATTATGTATCGCAAAACAGCCACCGCACCAGGGCAATATGCTGAATTAAAAAATTCTACATCTGGCTATGACGTGATTATGTACAGTTCCGTTGCGAACCAGTCTTTGACCATGACGTTGATGTGCGCCCAGGGCGACAGCATAGAAATTTGGGGTACTGCCGATGGGCAAACGCGGTGGTTGAAATTTGTGTATGCCCGTGGTGAAATTTAATTTGTATTGCTGTAATATTTGCGTAATACAGCGATATCCGCATCAATAAAATATGGCGTTTGGCTTAAATTGTTTATCAGGGTTTCCAGTTCTGTATCTGTATAGTTATGTGGAATTTGCACGCATTCCATGGTTACGATTTGGCCGTCTGTAACATTTTTTTCAAATACGTATGGTTGATTATGCCATGTCTGTATTGGTGCGGATAATATTTCCGTGCCGTCAATTTTTATTGACGAATAATCAACCCATACGGGAAAGCGTGCCCCATTTGCACGTTCGTCTGGACCACGAAAGATGAATTTTAATATACCGTTACCGATTACCTGGAATGTAATGCGTGCATTGCGTGATTTGCCACTTAACATGACGCCACCACCATCGTCACCCTGTAACCATGCGGGTGTTTTAATTGGCATTGATGATTCTGTGACCCGGACGTTATTACCCGTGGTGCCACAATTTTTTATATCACATCGCATTGCCACCGGCGTAACAGCATTTTGCGTGCCATTGGATAAACGACAACCTGATAAAATGGTGGCCCACAAATTCGGATTCCCATGCCAAAAGAAAGGATTTACATCCTTGGTCGCGCCATTTGGATGAACATCATTTGCAGTTACGGCATATATGGTACAGAAATCATTTGGATTGTATTTCGTAATTTCAAAAGTGTTTTCTTTATTGTATACAGCAATAAAAGTCAAATATACATTTGGATACATTGCGTGTAAATTTTTTGCAAAACTGATAAAATCATCAATTATTTCATGTCTGTTGCAAACAAAACATACGTGTTTTGAATTGGTCAATATATCCCGCATACGCTGAACACGACGTTCAAATATATTATAAAAAGTTGGCAAATATTCCGCGACATTTTGGTTCGCCGGGAACGCGTGAATAGATTGTAATGGAATTACAGAATCAATAACTTTTTTAGTATGTGCACTGTATGGGTATTCGTCGTATTTCTTAAACCAAAAATGACACCCATCGCGCAGTGTTTGTATAATTAAATCAAAACCATATAATTCCAACCAATCAAACGGCAATGCACACTGGCGCAGGCCCAACCGCTGTAACCAGTATGCTGGCCGACATGCGGCACCCAGTGGAATAAAATAATCCGCGGTTATATTTGGTATGTTTGCAATATGTTGCATAACAAATCCCTTTTATGTTGTCAATGTGCCGAAAATAAACCAACGTTTGCATTCGGCATATTTTTATGCAGTGTAGCCACAATTTTCCTGGGTTGTCAATGATGCTTTTGTGGGAATGCAAACGTTCCTTTGAATTAGGCACGAATAAATTTGCATTCCGCAAAAATTTGCCGATTGATATTTGATTCTTCGATTACATCTGAATCAATTATTATTAATTTGCCGACGCCTGTGCGGGCCAGTGCCTCGACGGCAAAAGAACCGACCGCACCGCATCCGACAATCATAACGGTTGCCTTCTGCAATTTTTCTATGCCGGTATCGCCAAATAATAAACGGGTTCTGTGTAATCTGTCACTCATTTCAAAATCTCGGTTGTGTTTTTGTAAATTGTATCGGCAACTTCATCCAAATCAACAGATTTTATTTCGGCCACGCGTCGCGCCACAGAAATCACTTTGGTTGGATCGGCATCGTCACTTTCGATTAAAATGCGCGACATTGGCGTTTGACGAACTGTGTCGATTAAACGGCCACGGCGACCGTCCATAATCATCGGCGAATAAGAAAAATAAAAATCGTACCCATCCGCCAAAGTGCGCATAATATCGACCGAGCCTGCAAACGCATGCGCAACCATCGCGCGCGGCAATCGGTTGCGGCGCGATTTTAATATTTGCAATACACGATTCCACGCGCCAACGCAGTGTATAAACGCGGGGCGTGAAAATTCAGCCGCCATATCCAAACAATCGATAAAAATATTTTCCTGTAATTCTGGGGCAGGGCGATATTTATCCAAACCGATTTCACCAACCATAATGTCGGGGCAATCGGTCAAAATTTCGCGCATACGTGTTGCCCAATCGGATACTGTATTTTGAACATACCACGGATGAACACCAATTGCACTATAAATGCCTGGAACATTACGCGCGATACACAGCACATACGCCGGCATCAGCGGCGCGCGCCATTACATCCGCCACACGGGACGCATTTTGTAAATGACAATGCGCATCAAAGTATTTCTGCATGCAAACATTATCCACCCCCGCACACAAAAAATCAAGCCCACAAAAATACACGAAGAAGCACTCTTTTTTTTGCACATTTTTGCGTCGGAAAATTCATTGAAATCGCCATGCAAAATATAACTCTTATAGAAAACACAATTTATAAGACAATACGCACGGATACAAAGACAAATTCAACTTTTACTTGAACACATTCCATAAAATAGAGCAGCAATCCTTATAAAACTTTTAATACACAAACGCAATATCAGAAACTATGGCATAATTCAACCTGTGACAGAAAACAACAACCAAGCCCAATGAGATCTTATATTGTGTTGGAAATAAAAATCAAACATCTACCCGCAATCACACCAAATACAATAGTTGATAACACAGACATAATTCAAGTATAAGTTGAATAAGTACCTTGACCTATAAATATTTTTCGGATACGCCACGTGCGACTTACCCTTTTACGCGTTCGCGCATACGATTGCGCCAAAAATCACGAACAAGTTGCTTTTGTCTAAAATATTCTTGTCGCGCCCTAACAAATTTACTATTATCAGGTCCTCGTACACAACTGCGTTCATGTTCGCAAGGAACATCAAAACTAAACCCAGGACAATAGTATTCTGCCCCGGTCGTAGAACGTTTAATACATCCCCACCAACTGTAGAAAGCCGGATCATCAAATGGGAACGTTATCTCTTCGCACCGGTATTCCAGTATGTCGTCTAAATTTTTTAACTTTTTACGCTGGTCGGCATATTCTTGTTTGTCCTGGACGCGTATTTTGCGGTCTGTTTTGAAATAATATCTTAATCGCAAAAACATATTACACCTTTTGTATCAGTTTTTTTGTAATCCTAGAAAAAAAAAACAGATTGTCAATAATTTTATTAAGGATTGGCAACATGGCGCGTCACTGAATAACAAATCAGAATAAAAATAAAATATTAACATCCGTGGAAAAAAATCAAAACGCCGCGCCCAAGACAGACTCGAATTGTGATATGGCTTGCATTCAAGGCGTTACAAGTATCAAAAAATTAAGCCCAAATTCAACCGCAGGTTGTATTTCTGGTTTCGGGTGTGTTGGGGTTATGTTGATAAAGCCCTGAAAATCAAGATTAGATTCTGGTATAAGTTGTATTTTATTCAAAATTCGCATAATTATGTTATATTTACAACAAAATTCAACCATTGATTGAACTGCTTGTGCTTTTCTAATTTCTTGTGCCGCAAATATGCCGGGTTAGCCGTTAAACATCTTTTTTACCTTGTCCAGGGCGATTTGTATAACAGAGTCTTGTTTACCTTGCTTTCGTGGCTGGGCATTGATTCTTTTTGTTGCCGCGACCAGGTTTTGTACCTGGTTGGCATAGAAATAATTATCAAATGTTTCAACAGGCAGGCCAATCCCGTCATTATTATCCGAATAAAAAAACGCACCGCCTAGACCAAGTTTATCCAGCTGTCTTTGTATTCCCTGGGTTGTTTCTGCACCGGTTTGGGTCGCTAGCTGGCTGGGGACAGGGGTAAGCCAAACGATATTATCTTCTAGGGTTGAATTAGCCATTAAATCCGTTTTTCGAATTTTTTCTAATGTATTAAGTTCGTGAATCTGTAATGCCCCGCCCGCAATTTCCAGAAAATCTTTTGGTGCGGTCCGCCACGCATCAATTACCGCCGGCAAATATATTATATGATTTCTGTAATACTGATATAGGCTGCGTTCATTGTACGGGGTTCCTTCGACAAATTCGCTGTTGGCAGTTTTTAACAACGCATCTCTATCCGCGGCGGGCAATTCATTATTCAATGCGCGTTGTTTCAATATCGCCGCGGGATATTTTTTCTCTAGCATTGCACAAACCTGATCCAGTTCTGGATATGGATTTTTGTTCATGTCCGGCATTTTGTTCAACCAACCACTGTCAGAAATTCCCTGCAATGGGTACCATTTACCAGATGCAATACCGTATTCCGCTTCCTTGCCGGTCAGTCCAGACGATACATAAAAAGGCAAACGATGACCATTAATAACAACAACAGCAATTGCACGACCGTGGCGCATGACAACGCCCGAGGCTTTGCCAGACTGGGTCGTGATTAATTCCAGATAAACATCGTTACCATGAATCTTGCCAATTGGTTTGGTGTCCGCCAGGTCTGGTACGCGTCCCCACATAATATTTTCTATGCGATTTTTATCCAGTTCGTTTTGCACAACGGCAATCGAGATATTACCCCCCGGATATTCCAGGCATGTATAGAAAACATTTTGACGCTGGTTTAAATCGCCGGCAATTCGCTGAAACTCTTCATCATTTGCACATGCGTGTTCGTAATATTTTACCCCAAACTTATTTTTATTCGCAGGAACAAAATGAAAATCAGCGTCTGTTATACGATTTAATTTTTTCAACTGTTTTTGTTGTATAATTCCCGACATATCGCATTCCTTTATCGCAAAGTATACAACATCTTTTCAGAAATATCTATCAGATTTACCATGGCGCCCCGTCCCGCTTTTTAACAGCAAACAGGTAAATTGTCTGGGCAGCGATGCTGTTGAAAACAAGGGTGCCAAATGGCACCTTTTTTTTAATTCTGTATTCCAGATATACTTTTGTCGCATAATTTTGCATAGATCGGTTTATCTAAACCGTATGCTTTTATCAAGTTACTTGGTTTTTGATTGCACCACAGATCACGATAGGAAACAATGCCGTTTTTAATCGTTTTTATCAGGCCGCTTGGCAGTTCGGCACGCCCAATGCACGAAGACAGGTAAACAAAACATTCGTCGTTGTCGGCCAGATTTTCGCACGCCAGGATACGAGCATACACATTAAGGGTCAAGTCTGCCTTGCTAGCATCCTTTGTCCAAGGTGAGCCACCACCAATCGGACATGCGGTTGAATAAAAGTCACATGCCAATTTTCGTCCTGTAATGCCACAGTCTGCTATGGAACCATGATATGTATAACGTCCAGTACCATTTATGATAATGTGCGCTGGCTTTTCGCCCAATGTTTCAATGATAAAGTCGGTCAGGTCTTCGTCCTTTAACATCGGGATTGCCACAATAGTGGTTTCAATCTTGTCGTCGTTCAATGTGATTTGTGTCTTGATATCTATGCCGAGATTATCAGATTGACGGGCTTTATCGTACAGGGCTTTGTTCAGCTTTCGGGCCAAATATAATTCCCGATTTATCTTACCTTCGCCTTGGCAGGCATAGCCAACAAACACACCTTGATCGCCCCAGCCATCGGCAACAACACCACGATTGATATCTGCCGATTGTACGCCAATTAAATTGGTAACCTTTATTTGCGAATGCTTAATGGCCAAATCGCCCCATATTGATGCGTATCGGTCATTGTACCCGATTTCGGCAATGGCGGCCTTAACATAGTCGGTCAAATTACCAAGTGGGGCAGAGGTGGTAACTTCGCCACCAAGGACGACATTGTTGTCTTTTATTAAGACTTCAACGGCATATTTGACCTGTGGATCTTGCTCAATTAACCGATCTAAGATATAACTTGAAATGTAATCGGCGATTTTATCCGGATGTCCCAAAGACACCGCTTCTGCTGTTCTTTGCATAATATACTCCTTTGGTTTTTGCAGTAAGAACCAAAGGTGGATTCATGTAGCTACCAACACAGGTGCAAAAGCACTGTGCAAAATGCGGCATAAAGTATAGGAAAATTTGCATATAACAACTCCTTGTTTAGTCCATTTAGAGGTAGGACAAGTCAGGTTAAATCCACCTTTACTGATCCATATTGTAAATCATTTGAAAAAAAATGCAAGCCAGATCACTACAACAAGATAAGCCACCCAAAAGAGTGGCTTATTCATAATAGATCAAACCGTTTATTTTGCACCGTACGAGATCAATAATTTAGCAATATCTTTATCAGAGTTTTTCTTGGCATGTTTGAGGGGTGTATAGCCAGACGTGTCGGCCATATTGACATCTGCACCAGCATCCAATAGAACAGTTATCAATTCAAGTTTAGCCTTCTTATCAAACTTTGAATTAGGATAAAGCTTACGATTTATAGCGTAAATGAGAGCTGTAGACGTGTATGTGTCGGCATTAACATCCGCACCAAGTTCTATAAGTTTCTCTATTACTTTAGGATTTGAATTGTTTGCAACAGCATTCATTAAAACTGTGCGTCCTGTTTTTGTCGCATAATTAGGATCGGCACCGTATTTAACTAATACAGCAAAAATTTCTGGGTTTGTGTTGTACGTCGAAGCTTCCATCAGAGGAATAATTTTTTCTGTTTTTTCCAATTTAATTGGTCTTATTGCATGCTTTAATACTTCTTTAGGCAATTTGTGTACTACTTCAACAGAATTAGGATCTATTCCTTTTTTTAGCAATTCTTCAACTTGTTTAGCGTTACCAGAATTTTGTATTAAATGTACAAATGCTTTTACCTTGTCATCGCTAGCTGGTGTTAATACTTCTTCTAAACCTTTTTCCCAGGAAATCATCCGAGAAGAAATAACTGCCCCTTTATCAACAAAAAGGCGAAGAATTTCTAAATCTTGTTCTCGTTCTTCTTTGCGTGCGCTTGTGTTTCTAACAATACATTCTATAATTGGTTCTCCGTCTATTTTGGCATTCACATCGGCACCTAGGTCGACAAGTTTTTTTACTGAATTTGCAGTATATTCAAAGCTATCGATCAAATCGCACAAAACTAGAGTGATGTCTTGTTTGTCCACCAATCCCTTTTTGTTGAGCAGTTTATAAATCTTTTCAATCATGTCCGGGTTAGGATTGTGTGTAGCGGCATTCAGCAAGGTTTGATTTTCGGGACCAGCAAAAATCCCACCATCTTCGTTGATAGAAACCCCTAAATTAGCACCGGCTGAGATCAGATAATCAACAACCTCTAATGATGGGTTGTCTCTACATGCTACATATAAAGCTACGTCTAGCTCGTCTTTGGGCATCCCATTATCAAACAATGATTTTATAATCAACGGATTAGGGTTGCATTGTGCGGCGATAATCAATGCACTACGGTCTTCTTCATCGCAGGCGGACATATCAGCACCGTTATGTAAGAGATAATCAATAATTTCAACATTTTGGTTAAATTTTGCTGCGTAAAGCAAGGCACTGCCTGCAACAATGCTATCTTCGCCATAATCATCACGTTCATCAGATAAGAACAACTTCTGTGCCTCGTTTACTATCGAATTTAGTACGGATTTCGGTATGTTGTCAGGGTCCTTTATTTTTGCAGCATAATTCTTTTTTTTCATGACACATCTTACTAAGAAACCAAAGTAGTCTTTTGTTTCGGCATTTATGTCGGCCCCAGCCTCTACTAAAGTCTTAATAACATCTAGGCATGCTCCGGATTTAACAGCTATAATAAGGGGTGTGGAACCATTTTTTGTTTCGCAATTTACATCTGCACCTAGCGATATGAATTTTTGTATTTCTTTACTAGATATTTTGCTGTTTGAACAGGCAGTAAGCAATTCTATATCTACATCAATAATATCTTCAGAATGTGACATGAAATATTCTTTTTGTTATATTACTGATATTAGCACACGACGAGTACGGTTAACAAGATAAAACTATTAAATTAGAAAAACATACGTATATCCCGTATGTAAATATATGTTTTTATAACGCATCTAGGGGCAGTTTTAGGAACTTTAAAGCACTTTTGTTAAAAAGCATGATTTTTAATAAACGTAAAAAAATCCGCAGAAATCTGCGGAAATCTTTGGCTCGGACAACTGGACTCGAACCAGTGACATACGGATTAACAGTCCGTTTTTAATAAGATTGATAGAAATTGATAAAGTTTAATTTTTCTTGATTTTCTGCGGGTTATAGGCTATGTTACACTTGATGAAGATTAATGGAAATTGGTAGCAAAAAACGCCGTTGGTAGCAAATAGGTAGCAAAAACAGACGTACGGACTAACCAATTTATGCAAAAAGAGGGTAAGATGAATAATGAAAGTTGGGTTGATAGCATAGTTGAAGCTATGCAGATTTTGGGGGGAGATGCTCATTATAGTGATTTGTATCCTTTGGTAAAGGATATTAGACGCTCCAGAGGGCTATCTATACCGCCTACATTTGAAGAAACTGTCAGAAGGTGTATACAAGACCATTCTAGTGACTCTCAGGGCTTCAAAGGAATAGATGTGTTTACAAAGATAGATAAGGGTCATTGGGGACTTAGAAATACATATAAATATGCAAAAACATTTGGTGAAAGTCCTATAGAAAACCAGAAAGACATAAAAGAAATAGCGCCAATTGAATTGGGGGCAGAAGAAGACAATTTGGCTATGGCTGAAGATGGTAAACAACTTTCTGATATGGAGGAAGTGAAACTAAAAAAATACCACTATAAGTATGAGGGGCGACTAAGCCAAAACCAGATAAAAAGGATAAAAGTAGAAAAGGGGTACACATGTGAAGCCTGTGGCATGTCTTTCGCTAAGAATTATCCGGGGTTAGGGGATGGTTTTATAGAGTGCCATCATAAAATACCGTATGCAGATATGAAAGAAGGCGAAAAAAGAAAAGTAGACCCAGCAGATTTTATGGTGCTTTGTTCTAACTGTCATAGGATGATTCATAGATTGGAAGACCCAGCAGATTTAGGTAAATTGAAAGAAGTTATTCGCAATGCAGACTAACCGCTTTAATTTTACTGAAAAAGCGTTGGCGGCGTTGCCTGTGCCAACTGATAAGAAACCTGTTACATACTATGATGACGGTCAGGCGGGACTTTGTGTTATTGTGACATATGGTGGTGCCAAAACTTACTACGCTTATATGAAGTTCCAAGGCACGCCAAAGCGTATAAAAATTGGCAGGGTAGGTGTTACAAAATTGGTCGAGGCTCGTGTAAAAGCGCGTGAATTAAAGGCGACTGCGGACAAGGGTACTGACCCGTCTGAAGAACGTCGTGACGCCATGAAAGACATTACTTTAAAGCAGTTTTTCTATGAGGTGTACTTCCCGCAATATTCACAGGTATATAAGCGACCTAAGTCACAGGTTAAAGATGAGTCTATGTTTCGCAATTATCTGGCGCCTTTGCATAATCGCAAAATGATAAGCATAACTCGCAAGGACCTGGAACAACTTCACGAAAGCATAAGAAAGCAAGTCAGTTTATATACTGCCAATCGTTCTTTGGGACTGGTAAAGCACATGTATAACAAGGCGTTTGATTGGGGCTATCCTAAACGCTATGAAAATCCAGCGCAGGGCATAAAGATGTTCAAAGAACAGTCTCGTGACAGGTTTTTGCAACCGGATGAATTGAAACGGTTTTGGACAGCGCTGGAAGAGGAGTCTAACGAGCAATTCAAGAATTATATACTGTTGTCTTTATTCATAGGTCAAAGGCGTCAGAATATGTTGTCTATGCGCTGGTCTAACGTTGATTTAAATCTAGGTTTTGTGTTGTTTCCGGATTCTAAAAATGGCGAGCCACAACGCATACCTTTAATAGAACAGGCGCAGGCAATATTAAGTGACATGCGGCAATACGCAACTGATGACTGGGTGTTTTCAAGCCGTGCTGGCAGTAAAAGTGGTCACGTAGAAGATTTTCATAGGCCATGGTATGCACTTTTAAAACGGGCAGGTATAGAAAATTTCCGAATACATGACTTGCGCAGAACGTTCGGCAGTTATCAGGCGATAACAGGTTCAAGTTTACAAATAATAGGCAAGGCGCTTGGTGACAAGTCTCAAAGTGCGACATTAGTATATAGTCGCCTTACGGTAGACCCAGTCAGAGAATCTATCCAGCGTGCCGCAGACAAGATGCTGGAATTTGTTGACAACTAGAAGTTAGTTTTTTGTCTGGTAAAAAATAACTATATTTTGTAGACTTCAATTATGTTAAGGAGTGTGTGATGAATTTTTATAAAATATTTCCTTTTGTGATGTGTTTTGTGCCAACTATTTGTATGGGAAGTATATCTTGCTATGAACTTGGGGGTACAACATATTGTAGTGGCTCTGATTCAGATGGAAATTATATTAGTACATCATCATATACCTTGGGAGGTACTACATACACGACTGGTAGCATAGGTGATGACAGAATTGATACGTCGTCATATGAATTAGGTGGAACTGCATACACGACTGGTAGCATAGGTGATGACAGAATTGATACATCATCATATGAATTGGGAGGTACTACATACACAACTGGTAGCATAGGTGATGACAGAATAGATACATCGTCATATGAATTGGGCGGAACAGTATACACAACTGGTAGCATAGGTGATGATAGAGTTGATACATCCTCATACGAATTAGGCGAAACCACATATTATAATTTTTACTAATAGGTTTTATTAATACCTAAAGAACAGCATGTTAAACAATGTTTTTTAAGCATTTGCACAATGCATTTGCTCTTCTGTGGCATGTAGTGTGGGATTATAAGGGAACAGATGTTGCAGCAATGGAACTAATCTGTGATTCTATCCAGCGTGCCGCAGACAAGATGTTAGAGCTTATAAAAAAATAAATAATCTTTGACTTTATAATAAGCATATACTACAATGAAATGGATAAAATAATATCTAAAAATGGTAAAATATGATAAATATAGACAATATATTATCTATTAAAGATGGGGTTGTAGAGCGCTTTCGTAATGTCAGACGTGCGGCCAAAATCTCTCAGATGACAATGGCGGAACGTTCTGGGGTATCATTAGGCAGTATAAAGCGTTTCGAACAGACGGGCGAAATATCATTATCATCATTGATAAAGCTTGCGATGGTGTTGGGGTACGAAGAAGATTTTAATGATTTATTCCGTCGCAAGAATTACCAGTCTATATTTGAAGTTGTGAACGAAGGTAAGCCAAATGCAGAATAAGATGCTTGTTGTAAAATACCACGGTATGGTCGTCGGTCGCTTGGCCTTGACGCCAGATAATCTTATGGCGTTTGAATATGACGCCAGCTGGTTGCAGAATGGCTTCAGTATATCTCCGTTCAAATTGCCTTTGGAAAAGCGAGTATTCATTGCAAAACGTAATCCGTTTGACGGCGTGTTTGGCGTGTTTAATGACAGCTTGCCTGATGCATGGGGACAGTTGCTGGTTAATCGTGAATTGCAAAGACGTGGAATCGCACCAAACAGCATATCTGTTTTAGACAGATTGGCAATAGTTGGTAAGAACGGACCGGGAGCTTTGGAATACGAACCTGCAGAAGAAATAAGTGCAGAAGTTGCCGACATAGACTTTGATGTGATTGCGGGGCAGATAAATAATATTATTAATTCTGGCCATACTGACGATAAGATTACCGAAGAATTGTTCCGTATGGGTGGTTCTTCTGGTGGCACAAGACCAAAGATATTCAAAAATATTGACGGTGAAGATTGGATTATAAAATTTAAAGCCAATGTTGACCCCGATGATATCGGAAAGCAAGAATTTAATATAATGAACTTGGCACAAAAGGCGGGCTTAGATGTGCCAGCGCATAAACTGTTTAATGATAAATATTTTGGGGTTAAACGGTTTGACCGCAAGGCTGACGGGGAAAAGATATTTATGGTTTCTGCGTCTGGGTTATTGGATGCGGATTACAATCAACCTGTGCTTGATTATTCAGATTTGTTAGCGCTAACTGCAAAATTGACACGAAATATGGTCGAGGTTGAAAAGATATTCCGCCTTATGGTGTTTAATGTCTTTATAAATAACACAGATGACCATGCAAAGAATTTTGCATTTTTGTACGACGGGAATTGGCATGTGGCGCCAGCATTTGACTTGACACAAACGGTCGGTACATGGGAACACGCAACATCTGTGAACAGCAGGGGGCAAAATATCACCCCCGATGATATGCTGGCGCTTGCCGCTAAGGTCGGAATTCCAGAACGCCATGCAACTGAAATTATTTCAGAATTAGGAAAATACATTTTGTAAAAATATCACATTGTCTCTGTTGAAAAACTTTCATAAGTTTTGTAAATGATAATATTTTTAGTTTTTTGTTGCTGTACATTGTAGTAAGACGTTTTTTAGCTTAAAATCATACCTATCTAATGTATTTTGCTCCTCAACTATCAAACATTTTTCAGAACATCTCGTTTTAATTTCTGCTATCGCATTATTATCTGTACATTTTTCTAGGTTGGTAACTATTATAAATTCATAGTTAGGACTTCGAAAAACACAAGCTTTTTGGCCATAAAGCTTACGTCCGTACATAGATGACATAAAATCCAAGCCTGTGCCGGTATTTTTTCTAAATATAATAGGAAAAAATAAATTATCGTTTTCCATAAACCCCTGTTTTAGAAATTTTAATGCCATAGGCTCGTATTTTTTACCTAGTGAAAATCTTTCTGAGCTGATAGAGGCCCGCCAAACCAATGACACAAAGAATAATCTTAGTTTTTGATAATCAAAGTTTTTTGGGGTAAATAAATATAGAATTTTCCCATCCTTTACCACAGGCTTTAATTCTGGAAGTTTTTTGTAAAACAATTTATTTGCGTATCCATCGTATTTGCCAATACGAGTATCGCAGCTTGCACATAACAAGGGTTCCGTCAGACCGTTTTGATATTTACCAATAAATGATTCTTTTGAATTTGGTTTGTACAATGTTATAGGGCCATATTCATCAAGCTTATAAAAACATTTAGGCATAATATGAGATTTTATAAGTTCTTTTTCTAAGCCGCAAAAATGACAGATTCCCTTGTTCATGCATATGATTATAGTTAAGATAATGTTCGAATCAATCTTTATGTATTTATTCGATGTAGAAAATGGTCGTTATTTAACCAACATATTGGTCGAGCTCTGTGTTCTGCTCAGAAACAATGAGAGAGTGTTTCTGCTTACGTGTAATATCTGTGCTATTTTGCGTTGGCTTACCCCCTTGTTTATCAAGACGAAAACTTGATGGTGTTTTGAATCTAATTTGAGATGTGTACTAAGACGGCCTTTGGGACGACCTAAAACAACCCCGGCGGCTCTACGGGCTTCCAATGCTTCTTTTGTGCGCTGGGATATTAAATTACGCTCTATTTCGGCCGCTAAACCAAATGCAAAAGCTAACACCTTTGATTGAATATCAGTGTTTAGCTGAAAGTTATCTTTGATAGTCCAGACTTTTGCACCGGAGTTTGTGCATTGGTTTAGTATCGCCATAACCTCTAAGAGTTTACGACCTAAACGTGATAATTCGCTAGCTATGATTATATCATCGGGGACAAGATGTTTTATTAGTTTTCCGAGTTTACGTTTGTTTATATCTTTTGTGGCGCTAATGGTTTCTTCTATCCACTTATCTATTATAATATTTTTGCTTTTGCAAAACTTATTTATTTCATAACGTTGATTTTCTGTTGTTTGTTTATCTGTACTTACTCTGATGTAACCGTATATCATTTTTTGACTCTTATGGTTGTACTTTCCTTCTATAATAAAAAATAATCATAAAAAATATTGGCGCAATTTTTTTGTCCGTTTTCTTAAAACAAATTCTGGGAAAAAGGGTGAAGGCATGCCAGTAGTTAGAAACTCTCAGTTCTATTTTAA
>CALXZM010000001.1 GCA_944393245.1 uncultured Alphaproteobacteria bacterium | reverse complement strand
GCGCGTTCCTGGCGATGACGAATATATTCAATCAGTTTGCGATAAATTTTATACCCCTTGTCATGCCAAAACACCGCACCCGGCGCATAGTCCGGTTCAAAATGGAACAAATCCATATCCTTGCCCAATTTGCGATTATCACGCGCGGCGGCCTCTTCCTGCATTTTCAGAAATTCGTCCAATTCTTCTTTGGATGCAAAGGCATCGACATAAATGCGTTGCAGCATTTTGTTTTTTGCATCGCCCTTCCAGTATGCACCGGCAACATTGCGAATTTTGAACGCGTCACGCGGTAAATCCTTGGAACTTTCCACGTGCGGTCCACGACACAGGTCAACAAAATCACGAAAAGTATACACAGACAACTGTTCCCCGGCCGCATCATATTCGTTCAACCATTCCATTTTATATGGTTGATTTGCAAAAATCTGTTTTGCTTCGTCCAATGATACAAACCGTTGTTCGAATCGGCCATTTGATTTGATTAAATCGCGCATTTCACGTTCGATTTTTTCAAAATCCTCTTCGGAAAATCTGTGTTCAGTATCAAAATCGTAATAGAACCCATTTTCAATCGCGGGACCGCCCGCAAATTTAACATCTGGATACAGTTTCTGAACCGCCGCCGCCATAACGTGCGCCAGTGAATGCCGAATCGTTTCAATTGGATATGACATAATATAAATCCCTTGGTAATTTATAAATAAAAATAGAGTTATTATTAATTATTGCATTGCGCGGATAAAACCGCAAACAGAATCTACACCCCCGCAGGGGTTGTTGTAGTTGTTGTAAAGAACATAAAATATTTATTCATAACCCTGTAAATCATAGTACTATTTTGAACAAATGTCAACATACTATAAATCAATTATACACCCGAACAACACGGCGAAAAAGAAGCACACACTGCCCCCTATTACAAACAAGTGCCAAATTGCATGTGAATACTTCATACGCCGCCACAGGTAAAATATTACCCCCAGCGAATAAGACAACCCGCCCGCCAATATAAACCATAACCCACGTGACGGAATATTACGCAGCATTGCCGGCAATATAAACAACAATGTCCACCCCATAATCAGATACAACACAACAACCCATTTCGGCTGATTGTGCGGGTTACGCATTTTCATAATCGCGCCCAGGATTACAATCGCCCACAATATCCCAAATACAGTCCACCCCAGGCCCCCACGCAAATTTACCAGTAAAAACGGTGTGTATGTACCGGCAATCAGCGCATAAATGGCAACACTGTCCCAAACCTCAAAAAAGCATTCCCCGCGCCGACCGATTGTCGCGTGACACATGGTCGAACCAAAATACAGTGTTATCATTGTAACGCCAAATATTGCACACGACACAACCGCCCACGGATTATGCGCCAATGCCGCAAACACAACCAACAAAGTCAATCCTGCAATTGCCAACCCAACCCCAATACCATGGGTTAAAATGTTCAAAACCTCTTCGGCATGGGTGCTGGGGCGTTCCCAACGAAACAGCCCCGTCGCACGCAAAAATTTCAGCAACCGATTCGCCCGCGAATCAGACTTGACCGTTCGTAACTGTTGACGTGTAATTTGTTTTGTCTTGGTCATTTTATAATTCTCTCTATACGTGATTTAACCATATCCGCACCCATAACCTGCATAATTGAATACAAATCCGGGGTATTTGTGCGCCCCGTCACCGCCACACGCAGATTCATGGCAACATCACCATTTTTAACACCCGCATTTGCGGCAATCGCAACAATTTTATTCCACCAAGTATCTTTGTCATCACAAATGTCAAACCCATCCAAAAACGCGCGCAACAAATCATAATTAAACGCATATTCGGTATTCGGCGCGAATAAATCGTCCCAAAAATAAGACACTTCGTCCAAAGTCTGTTTCCATGTAATAAAATCTTTACGAATACGTTTTGGATTATCACGTTCAATTGCCAAAATATTTTTCAGATATTCCGGTTTATCACCGATTCGCGCCGCCCACACCGGGTCATATTCATTTGCCCAATCACGAACGCGCCGCGCCAATTCATCAACCGGCAACGTCCCGATAAATTCACGCGCCCACCATTCTAACTTTTTCATATCAAACAACGCGCCCGACATCGGAATTTTTTTGGGTCGCAATTGGTATTCCCAAATATTTTTAACCTGTCCTTTGTTTTTTGCCTCTTCATATCCAGATGCCGCAATATTGAATAAATATTCCAACACAGCCTCGACCGGCCAACCATCGGCCAGAAAGAATGCAACATTTGCCTCGGGGTCATGACGCTTGGACAATTTGCGTTGCTTGCCAGTATCCGCATCAATTTTATCAATTGTTGATGTATGAATATACATCGGCGGTGCCCACCCCATCATGCGAAACAATTGAATATGCAACGGGAATGACGGCAGCCATTCTGCCCCACGCACAACATGTGTTGTGCGCATAAAATGGTCATCGCACAGGTGCGCGAAATGATACGTTGGCAAACCGTCATTTGATTTAATCAAAACAATATCTTCGTTATTTTCTGGGAAACCAATTGAACCACGAACGGCATCCTTGCAGAAAATACGTTGTTCGGGGTTACCAGTTGAATACAAACGAACAGATGGCACTTCGCCGGCGTCCAAACGACGAATTATTTCATCATCAGTAATATCACGGTCGCGCGCAAATTCGCCGTATATACCGGTGGCAAAGCCCGCAGCCTTTTGATTTTCACGAATACGCGCCATCTCGTCCGCGGTTAAAAAGCACGGATACGCCAACCCACGCGCCAATAAATCGGCCGCCACACTGTGATAAATATCGCGCCGCTGGGACTGATAATACGGCCCATATTCAGGCATATCATTATACTTCAACCCGAATCGTTGCATTGAATTTTTGATTATTTCTACGGCATCTGCAACCTCGCGCTTGGTATCTGTATCTTCGATGCGCAGCATAAAAACACCACCCGTATCATATGCCAATTTGCAATCAATCAATGCCTGGTACAGGCCACCAATATGCATATAACCCGTGGGACTGGGTGCAAAGCGCGTTACAAACGCACCATCCGGCAAATTGCGTGGCGGGAATTTTTCCTCCAGTTCCGCCAAAGTATATTTTGGCGCGTCGCCCAACACACGCGCAATTAAATCAGCCGATAAACCATTACGCATTTTTATTTTCCTTTTCCCATTCTGATTTTAATTTTGAACGCACAGCGATATCAGTCGACACGCCACGCAAAATATACGCGCCACGCAAGACACCTTCATACACGTATCCGGCGCGTTCGGCCACCGCACATGATTTTTTATTACGCACATCTGCGCGAATTTCCACCCGGCGCATTTCCAACATATCAAACGCCAATTTTTCCATCGCATGCACCGCACGCGTCATAATTCCGCGTCCATTATAATCGCGCGACAACCAATATCCAATTTCAACCGTTTTGTGGGTTTCGTCCACCCTGACCAAATCAACCGCCCCAACAATTTTTTTATCCATAATAATGTAATATCCAGGATGCGTTATCTTAGATGCACTCAACAAATGCGGATACATATCTTCTGGGCAATTTGACTTATCAACCCATCCCAACCACTGGGCCATATACTCACGTTGGGAATCCACCAATTCAAACAGATAACGCGCCGTATCGAACGTTGGCGCGACTTTTTCCAAACGGAAATCACCACAGTCTATTGTTTTTGGAAAATCGGTCATTTTATAAATCCTTGTTTTATCAACTTTTGAATTTTATACTAAATATATGGAAAAACAAGAAATAAGAACTTTTGGGCGTCGTCACGGCAAAAAATTGTCCGCACGACAAAATATGTTAATTGAAACGGTATTGCCGGCAATTGCGCCGTCAAATCTGCCAAAAACTGGATTGATTTTAGAAATCGGCTTTGGTGCGGGTGAACACTTGCGTGAAATTGCCCGGCAAAACCCGGATAAAACAGTAATTGGCGCAGAACCATTTATGAATGGCGTTGCATCATTACTATCGGCAATTACAAACGAATCGAATACTGTTCGCGATGAATATAAAAACATTCGCGTTTTTGCCGATGATGTACGTGATTTTTTGCGCCAAACCGATTCGCAATTTGAACAAATTTGGATTCTGCATCCCGACCCCTGGCCCAAGGCACGACATGAAAAACGCCGTTTATTACACGCTGATTTTTTAAATATGCTGGCCACACATCTGGCACAAAACGGCGAAATTATAATCGGCACAGACCACTGGGAATATTTCGACTGGATAAAAACAGAAGTTTCAAAAACCGCGCTATGTGCACATATCCCTGACATACAGACAATTCACACACGTTATCAGCAAAAAAACAAAGCCAACACAATCGCCCCAAAATATATGATACTGACAAACTAGAAATTAATAAAAAACCTTACACTGTGTTGTAATTGTGGTTGCATTATATTAACCAGACGACCGGCCTGTTCTATTCTTTCTATACTGTTGCCAACGACAAAATTAATTTCACACCTGTTATCCATATTCCACGCATCCAATGCTGCATACACCCGTCCAACAAAATCAGACTTATTTCCATCATCACGTGGCAATGCCAACACCACCCCATCCACACGAATTTTTTTCAACACAGCATACAGATGTTGCCAATCAAACGGCCCTATTTCATTTATATCAAAACCAATAAATAACCCCTTGTTAAAAAACAGGTCATCACGAATGGCAAAGATATTTGTAACAAAATCATCCAAATTATTCATGGGCACAAAAATTTGCACACCATCAGCCCCCTGTTTAAAAGCCCTGTTTACATTTTCAGACAACGCGCTTACATCGTCACCACCACCACCAGACACATAAAAACGCGCCAAAATCTTGATTTTTTTATTTTCCAACCACGGCCATATCACAGGCACAGATTCAGGCGAAACAGAAACCGTATCCAAACTTTTATCTATTGCAACAGATGCGGCCCCGGCCAAATCCACTGATTCCATTCCGGCCCCGCACCATAAAGCAGTATTACTTAATCGCCCAAGAATATTTTCAATATCAATCATTGCTCTTTTTACTTTATCATAAATATGATATAATTTAAACCAAATGAGAATTCGTCTGGACAATATTTTATTATGCATATTATGGTTACTGGCCGTAACGCTGGGAACGGCTTTTTGGTTCAACACAATTTTTGGGTTTGACATATTTTCCGCCACGCATTGGCAATACGTTTCATCATTACAGGCGGCACAAACACCGATAAAGGCTGGATTTTACGTATCAATGGCCGTATCTATATTTATCACAATATTTGGTTTGTACCTGATTGTGCGCCCACGCAAACGGCATATACGTCTGCCTATATTAAAAATATCTAATCAGGCAACCACGCAACCATCGCAACAGAAAAAGCAGAAAAACAGCACCCCCCCTGTTCAGAACACAGACGCATCAACATTGGATACCCCACCCGCAGAAATGCGTCCAACCCAAATACCAACCGCCCCCACACCGCCACCGTCCGCCAGACCGCCCAGATTAAACATCCCCGTATCCAGTCATCAATACAATTCAAACATGATGACCACGCCACAGCCACGCCAGCAAAATAATAACTATAATGTTGACCAAATGGCGGAAATATTTACCGCCAGTGGATATACAATAAAACCAAACGTACGGGTTAACGGCATAACAACATCATTGATTGCAATTGGCACAAACGAAACCATGTGGGTGGGTTGTGTTGGTGTAAAAACAACGGACGTACGTGCAATATTGGAAAAATTTGAACAAATATTTTCAGACACATTGGACGAAACATACATTGGCATCAACGGTTTTGTAATATCTGCACCTGACGCCGCCACATCAGAATTTCAAGACATATTGATGTTTAATACAATTGATGAATTGCGTAAATACATGCAACAAAATCCTAATCCGCCGTTACCTGCGGACGATGACGGAATGTTTGACGCATATTCACAATACATAGATGCGGTTATAACACACATGGGAAAGGTATAGTATGCAACTGAACCAGGAATCCGCACAACGACGTTTAACTGATATGAATATGGGCGATATGCCGGTACTAGAAATTCGTCCTGTTCCAACACGTGTTGATTCAGATTGGTTTGTTAAATATAAAAAACTGTGTCACGAATTCATGCTATCATTGACAGATTCAATTCAGGAACTGGCGTTTATGAACCTAACCCAGGATGAATTTATGGCACTAATATCAGGTCACAGCATGCCCCAAAATACATCAATACGATTTCGTATACCATTGGTATGGGGTGGCGCGTTAAGTACCGACAACCTGTTTATGTGTTGGACATTTCCGCAATCACAACGATTGGATAAATTTATACTTGAACAATCTGGTGCCCAAACGGTCTGGTTGCCTAATCCGACCCAAAAGGTATATATATCTGCACACGACACAGCTGGTGGTGACGGCGGAAATGCCACCGCCGACAGATTAAGCCAAATGGCGGCCCAAATTGCGGCATCACGTGGAATGGAATAATAATGAATTACACAGAATTTATAAATTTGATGCAAAAACATGGCGCAATGTTTGCGCCGGCCGCAACCCAGCAATCAATCGCATTGGCCAACAGTGCATTACAACAAATACACGCAGCAATTCTGCCACAATCAATAATTGATTTTTATGTCCAATGTGGTGGAATTAACCTGGGCAGTGGATATATCTTTGGTCCATCTGAAATTACACGTGGAACAAAATATCCCATTCCATCAATAACCATGTTAAACATGGAATTATCGGGGCTGCCTGGCATTCGGGGGAAAACTATTTTTGGACGCAATGATTTATTTTGGTTCGCATTCAATGCGTTTGGTGAATTTACAATGTTGGACAATCTGAACTTAAACGTATTGCGAAAATACGATAACATTTTTAACGCCATGTCAGATTGCTTAATCGCGGGGAAAATATAAACAATGAAAAAAATGTCTGTATCTTTATCTGGTCACCACACCAGCATTTCATTGGAACAGGAATTTATAAACGCCCTGCGTGAAATTGCATCACAACGTGGTGAATCCGTTGCATCCATCATAGAACACATTGACGCCACCCGCACCCCGGGAACCAACCTGTCATCGGCAATTCGCATTTGGGTTTTACAGAATATATCCAGAATGTAACCCCACGCAAACAATCCTGTTTATTCCAATAAAAAATATAAATACAATAATAAAATAACAAGCCACCCGAAAACCAGATAGCAGGATATTCATAACTATTGAGTGGTATAGCATTGCGCCTTCAATATAACGCAATTCTCCTGCCCCATTCTTATTGCAGGATTTTTTTTCGTTCAACCTGGGAACACCACCCACGGGTTATGAATCCCGTTGTCAAATATTTGACGATATATATTATATCATTAATGATAAAAGCAAAACGACATAAGAAAGTGCCACAATATGTGGCACTTTCTTATTCACGTTTTTGCGCTGTATACGCCAATACAGTGCACATACAGGCAACGGCCAGTATTATTATCATCCACCCATCACGTCCAATTAAACGATATGGTGTAACATGTGCACCATATACAATACCATCCATATATCCCGCATATCCAACCGGCATTTGTGATAAAACACCGCCATCTGATAAAACAAACGCACTGATTCCAGAATAATTTGCACGCACAATTGGCAAACCTGATTCAATTGCATATCGGCGCACCATGTCCAAATGCTGATATGTACCGGGGGTATTACCAAACCATGTATCATTTGTAATGTTTATGATAACATCTGGGGATTTTTCATCTGGCACCAATGAATCAGAAAATATTATTTCATAACATATTGCCGGTGCAAATCTGATTCCATCCACTGATATTATTTCCGCCCCATTTCCCGCAGTTAAAATCCCAGGCGTCGGAATAATATCACCAAATGGCCGATATTCACCAAATGGAACCAAATGCGATTTATTGTAAATATTTTGAATTTTCCCATCAGGCGATGCAACAATCATTGAATTATACAAATTGCCATTCATATACGATGTCGCCCCAATAATAGTACTTTTACCCAACATGGTGGCGATTGGCAATTTATCATTTTCCACAATTGTAAACGGATATGCCGTTTCTGGAAAAACAACCAAATCTGGATTACCCGGTGCCGCCGCCAACCCAACCATGGCATTTATATTTTGCATTGCGGCACGCACGGCATCATCATGCGTATGCGCCATTTTTTTGTCCTGTGTCAATGCCGGTTGAACAATACGAATAACGGGCGTTGCATTTTTTTCATCACGCGCAACATCGCAATTATATTTGCCGTACATTCCCCCAACCAACATTAATAACACAAACCCCAAAAACACAAACCAAATACATTTATTTTTACGATTGCTTAACAATTCCACACATGCGGCAATCAAACCAGTTGTAACAAAACTTAATCCCAATGCGCCCCATAATGCCATAGAATTTGCAATCGCGGGCATCGGCATAAAAATATTTGCAATTGGATTCCACGGGAATCCCGTAAACAACCATTCGCGCAACCACAATACCAACGTCCAAACCGCAGCAAACAAAAACGGTCTGCACTCCGGAAACGTGCACATACACGAAATTGTAACGAATGGAATTGCAAAAATAATACCACCGACCAACCCGATTCCAATCAGTGCCGGCACAGTCCAAACAGCGAACTGCGCGGCCAATTCAGGTACAACATATATGGAATGCGTAACCCACCAAAACATCGCGATTGCATACACGGCACTAAAAGGTAACACCCGCAAGAAAGCCCGCCATATACCAGATTTTTGTTGCACACGTATACACAATTTATACACCGCCGCAATCGCCAACAACGTTGCCCACCACATATTAAACGGTGCAAAACCCAATGCAGCAATTCCACCCAAAACAGCCATAATTATATATTGCCAAACACCATCGACACGTATTTTGTGACGTTGTAACCATGCAAAAAAACGTCCACCCGGACAACATGATAAATCGCTGCACACGGCGGAATCCTGTACATAGGGATTTTTTATATTTAATTTATTTAATATTTCAACCTCTTTGGCCTCCATAACATCTGCATCATGATTTTTGATATGGTCATACCCCTGTAAATGCAACATACCATGTACAACCATGTGCGCCGCATGTTCAGCAACAGATATTCGTTCTGCATCCGCTTCGCGTTGGACAGTATCTATGGAAATATAAATATCCCCCAATAAAATATCATCCCCCAATTCGAACGACAGCACATTTGTTGGTTTATCAATATTACGATATTCACGATTCAGTTTATGAATTTCGTCATCATTGGTTAAAATAATTGACACTTCGGCATCTGGGGCAACATCAATTGCCGCCGCATTGGCAATTTTATCAAAATCAATTTTATATTTACGCCAACGCGCATCATTATAATTTACATATACCTTCATCTTGTGCCTATCCCCATTATTTTTATACAGTATGAGTATCGTCGCGTAAATTACCGATTGCATTTACATCATCGGTTGCACGCATATTACGCACCGCATCGTTAAAAGCGATTATCTTTCCTGACTTTATTTTGTTTTGCACGCGTTCCACATCATTGCGCACACGAATATTTCCATTTGCTACGGCCAATTTATAATTCATCAGTGCACGTTCAAAATCACCAATTTGTTCATACGCAAACCCAGCATTATATTGTGCGGCTGCATACTGACTTTTATCACCGATACGATGCAGTATTTCACGCGCCTGTTCAATTGCATCCGCATATCGTCCTAAATGGTTATAAGTTGCAGCCAAATCATTATGCAGCAATGCATTATCCGAATATTGAACAATCATTTTTTCAAACTGCGTGGCCGCCCCAGCATAATCACCGGCGTTATAGGCGACAATTGCATTTTGATATTGTGCGTCATATCCCAAAGTATATGTTTTGACCTCTACTGCACTATGTGATTGGATAATTTTTCTGAAATCCTTGTTATCTAATTCGCATTTCCCATTTTCACAAAATGCTAAAATATCAGTTGGTAAAAAATCGCCAACTTTTTGCCAATTAGCCAAACTTTGCCCCTGGGCATTAACAGGATTTGCCAACCATCGATTAAATTCGTCAAAAGTATGTTTGTTAACTTTTCTGTTATTTATATCGCCGGTAAAAAATGCACTTTTCCGTTCATCCATAACCTTAAAAAATTCAAACATACCGTTCACAGGACATTGTAATAACATTTGCGGTGTTATATCACTGGTCAGCAATCCGGCCTCTAACCAACGTCTCCAATACATACCGCGTCCACCCGCCAAAAATCCCCCCAGTTTATCCGCCATCACACTTTTATCTGCACCATTCATCCATTCTGCACCAAAACTGGTGGTATCCTGGACCGGGTATTTTGCAAAACACTGACGCACCAAACTGTCCGGCACGGCATACCCGTATTCATCATATATGTTGCGCAATTCCGCAAATCTTTCCTTGTGATTTTTATCATTTGGGTTTTCAAACAGTTTTGAATAAGAATTATATATTATGGAACTTAAACCCAATGCTTCGCTGGTGGTGGCAACATCTATCCCGGACATTGCCACATCATAACAATATAAAACGAAATAAGTTTCCCCCTCTTCCAGATGCCAACGGGCCAATTCATACGCTTCTTCGGTTGTAATTGGTGGGGTATCCATTGTAACCCGACTGCCGTCTTTTAGCATGGTGGAACCAAAACCGATTGTCGGCACGCCACGCGAATCACGGTATGGTGTATGCAGCCCATTTTGCATGTGAACACCCTCTTTTGCAATTAAATCCGCAATCAAGAACGGCGTTATCGGACGCATTTTGTTCAAAAATGCACGATATGTTCCACGCGCACTTTCTTCGGCCTCTTGTTCAGCCAATTTATCTGCCCGCCATTCTTTATATTGCTGAATTTTATCGGGAACAACATCCGTCCCCAGATACATGCCACCCGCGACGGCCCCCAATCCCATAATCCATAATATATGCGCAGACAAATTAGGATACTGTTTGGCAAACGCAGACAATTTTTTTGGGTTTCCGTGCTTGTTTTGCCCAACATCCATATCGGCCAATTTTTGTTCCATTTTACGCAAAAACGCATTGTCCATTGTCGTCCACCGCGCCAAAGTCAACAGCAACTGTGCCCCGCCCGCGGCCAACCACGCCGACCACTTCGCAGCCCCCAGCCCAAAAACAGCAGCATCATCACGTAATTTAGCATACTTTTCTGTTACACCCGCTTTGTCTTTTTCTGCACGTTTTGCATGAATATATTCAGCTGGCTGCTTGTTTTCTATAATTTTGCGTATTTTTTTTGCGACCTGCTCTGGCGTTGCAACAATTTTTCTAAATTTTTCGGTCATAATATCCCCACTATTTTTTACCCAAACCAGATTTTTTAGCAATTTTTGACCGCCGCGCGGAATAATTCGGTGCAACAAACGGATAATCATCTGGCAATCCCCATTTAGCCTTGTACTGTTGCGGCGTCATATTAAATTTTCGACGTATATACCGACGCAGCATAATATGCCATGTACCATCTTCTAAACATTGAATTTTGTCTGGCTGAACGGTTGCAGCAATTTGCTGTGGCCCAATTGATGCCCCACGCAAACTTTCGCGTGCATTACGGACGGCCTGCTCCATCGTCAGGGACGGATTCGCCGCAATTGCCGCCGCCGCCAAATTTGCCACCGCCAACGTAAATTCCGCAGAATCTTTATTTACACTTACCAATTGAAAAATCCTTGTTTCTTTACTAAAATTTATTATACCACAAATAAACATTAAATAAAACATCAGTAAAATAAAATGCCACAACCAGAAAGCAGACCTTTGGCCGATATTATGCGCCCTGCAACCATAGACGACATTGTTGGTCAACCACAATTATTGGGCGAAAATGGCCTGGTTCGTCGCATGGTTGATAATCATAAATTATCAAATCTGATTTTATGGGGCCCGCCGGGCTGTGGCAAAACAACAATTGCACGCGCATTGGCAAAATCAGTTGATATGGATTTTGTTCCAATGTCTGCGGTATTTTCTGGTACTGCCGATATAAAAAAGGCAATGGATGCCGCACGTATGAATCGTGATATTGGCCGCAGTACATTATTATTTATCGACGAAATCCACCGTTTTAACAAAACGCAACAGGATACTTTATTACCATATCTAGAAGATGGCACCGTTGTATTCATGGGTGCAACAACCGAAAACCCCAGTTTTAATTTAAACAACGCATTATTGTCGCGTTGCCATGTCGGGGTTTTACAGCCCCTGTCCACAACAGATTTAATGACACTGATATCGCGGGCCGAAGAATTTTTGAACAAAAAACTGCCACTGGATGATGATGCGCGCCTGCACCTGGCAAAAATGTCGGACGGCGATGCGCGCTTTTTATTAAACACAATTGAATATTTGACCAGTGCAAATTTCAAAAAGAAACTGACCCCAGATGCCCTGGATAATGCAATTCAGAAACGCGCACCATTATCCGACAAATCTGGTGACGAACATTATAATCTGATTTCTGCGGTTCACAAATCATTACGCGCCAGTGATACAGACGCGGCATTATATTGGACGGCCCGCATGATGACATCTGGCCAGGATCCGATGTATCTGTTTCGTCGTCTGACCCGATTCGCAATGGAAGATATTGGTCTGGCCGATCCGAACGCAATGCAAATTGCCCTGGCCACATGGCAGGTATATGAACGCATGGGCAGTCCAGAAGGCGACCTGGCCCTGACAGAATTGGTTATATATCTGGGCACCGCGCCCAAAAGCACCGCAAACTATCGCGCACAAAATGCTGCATACCGCGCAGCACGCGATACGGGCAGTTTAATGCCCCCAAAAAATATATTGAATGCACCAACACGCATGATGCGTGAAATGGGCTATGGCGCTGGATACATATATGAACCAGATACAGCATCTGGCTTTTCGGGACAAAATTGTTTTCCAGAATCAATGCCACGCCAAAAATTCTATCACCCCATAGAACGCGGTTTTGAACGCGAAATAAAAAAGCGTCTGGATTATTGGGATGGATTACGCGAAAAAATCAATCGTGAAAAAAAATAACCCCGAATGCATCGGGGTTATTTTTATTAAAATAATATATTTACATTAACGCCAACCTGTAAATCATCACTTTCAAATTCATAATCCAAATGCGCTGCATACTGCGTACGTCCATATTGACGAACAATTTTGCCCCCTAACCATTCCTGGTTATAATGTGGGTTTGTTGCCTTGCGCAAAGTAAATTGTGCGCCCAATCGCCAATCTTCGGCTATACGAAAATATGCCTCTGGCGTGAAATCTATATACGCCATACCAAATGGCACATCATCAAAAATCCAACTGGACTTAATTGTTGCGGCCAATGTCATGCCCGCCCACTGGCGACCAAATCTGTATCCAACATAATATGTAGAATCCGCATAATCAGGCGTACGCACATGCGAAGAACCGCCAAATTTTAACCCGAACAAAACGTCCGAAATTATTCGTGCACTGTTGCCAGACGCCGTTCCAACACGATAAACACCACCCAAATCAACGGCACCAAAACCATCCTGGCCCCCGTCAAAATCCTGTTGAAATACGGCATTTACACCAATGGACAATCTGTCATTTATACCGTACGAAACCGTTTGCCCCAAACGCAAAATATTGTCCCAATACGTCAGTGTGGTTTCCGATAATACATCGTTGGTTTTCAGCATATACAGCGGATCTGACGTATCATAATCCAAACCATCTGCACGTGCCCCACCAACAATCGGCATAATACCAACAAAGACAGCGAATAAACTGGCTAAAAATTTACGCATCTCTCTCCCTTTAACTATATTTGTATATTACAATATTGTCCGGGTGACAAACCTGTCACCCGGCAAAAGACCATATTTTCCTAGAACATAAATATTGCCTGTAACCCAACCGAGAAATCGGAATAGTTATCCAGATTTGCTGTTCCCATTCTGCGCAGTACGCCATCTGTGGCATCTGTCTGCCATACTGACAAATCTTTGCCATTGGCGGAATCCCACAATGCCATTCTGCCGTACAGATTCAGCGCGAACCAATCATTTGGCTGCCAACCGATTGCAGCTTTCAGACTGGCCTGATTATGCCAATCATAATTACCCAATATGGCTTCTACATTTAAAGTCCAATCTTCATCCAGAACACTGAACACACCCAAACCGCCTTCTACATAGAATGTGTTATCAGCATCCGTATTATACGCCAAGAAGAAAGTTGCATCCTGGCCAGTTTCTGTTTTGCCGTTTACACCATTACCATACGAATTTCCGTCAAAGTTCAAATACCATCCACGTACCAATCCGTATATTGTTGACGAACTAATTTTATATCCAGCCTTTAAATCCAAAACAATGTTATTGGAAATATCCTGCTGATATTGATAATAAGCAGATGCGGTTGCAATCCAGTTTTCAGTATCCGCAAAACGCCATTGCAATCCCAATCCCAACAGATTAAATCCATTATCATCCATTGAATCATCCGGCGTTTGTGGCAAAGACCAATCAAATTTATAATCGCTGATGTCAAAACGTGCAGTTGCCAAAACAGCCAATCTGTCAGTTATACCGTAACTAAAATCTTCTTTGATTGAAAACTGATTCATATTCCACGTGGCATTTGTATCAGTCATGGTGACATCTGTCCCTGGGGTTAATGCCAAATCATATGAATTTGAATTATATGCTAAATCGGTCACAGAACCAAACTTACCCTTGGTCGGTTGAAAGAACGGATGCGCCAGATAATATTTACGACGCAGTTCTGTACGATATGTTTGTGCCCGTGTTGTGCGTACCGGTGCAACATTTGTTGAATTGCCATATTGGCTGTACAGTTGACTGCGGTTTGCAGGCTGGGTGTAATATATGTTTTTAGCATCCGCCTGGTCATATGTTTTTGTTGACGTACGCGTTGTATATTTTTCATAGTTAACCTGTGTACGTTCACGAACCGCCGGCGCAGACGTCAAATCAACACTGGATCCTGCACGTGTTCCAGAATTGGTCGCAGCAAACACAGGCGCAACACCGAACAAGGCAACCGCCAACCCAAATAAAGATAAACTTTTTTTCATCTGATAATTCTCCTTTTTATAAAAATTATACCACAAAATACCCCCATAAAAAAGCAGAAAATCCGCCATAATGACGGATTTCCTGTTACATTATAAAATATGCCGTTTGTTATTTGCATCTGGCGGACTGACGATACCGTCGGCCTCCATACGTTCCATTAATCCAGCGGCCTTGTTATATCCTATGCCCAAACGCCGTTGGATATATGAAATAGTTGGCTTTTTATCCCGCAACACAATTTCCTTGGCCTGGGCATACAAATCAGAATCTTTATCACCCTTGCCTGCAATTGCACCCGGGATACCCGGTATTGCACCATCACCACCGCCATCACCATCCGTCACCCCGTCGGCGTATTCAGGCGTCCCCTGTGACCGCAGAAAATCACCCACACGATTCATTTCTTCATCTGATATAAACGCCCCATGTATACGTACTGGAACACGGCCGGCCTCGCTAAATAACATATCACCACACGGCAACAATTGTTCCGCACCCTTTTCACCCAACGTTGTCATAGAATCAATACGACTGCGTGCCTGGAAAGAAACACGTGTTGGGAAATTGGCTTTGATTACGCCGGTAATTGTTGTTGCGTCTGGACGCTGGGTCGCCATAACCAAATGAATACCGGCGGCACGTGCCTTTTGTGCAATACGTTGAACGCATGCTTCGACCTCTTTGCGTGCCATACTCATCAAATCAGCAACTTCATCAATAATAATTACAATATACGGCATATCTGACAAATCAACATCATGCGTTTCAAACAGCAATTCACCAGTTTCTTCATCAGTGCCGACGGCCACCTGTTCTGTTACTTTTTCACCACTGGCGCGTTTTTGTGCGGCAATTTCATTATAACTTTCTATGTTGCGCGCATTCAGTTTTTGCAATTGCTTGTACCGGTTTTCCATTTCCCCAACCGCCCATTTCAAAGCATTAACCGCGGCCCCCGCATCCAGTTTAACAATTGGTGTTATCAAATGTGGAATATCATCCCAGAATCCGAAATCCACACCCTTGGGGTCAATTATTATCAATTTGCATTTATCAGGCGTAAAATGATAAACAATTGACATTATAATAGATTGCACGAACACTGATTTCCCAGACCCCGTACGCCCAGCAATTAACATATGTGGCATTTTGGCCAAATCAAAATACATTGGATTTCCACCGATATTAACCCCCAACGCCAACGGGATTTTATATTTTGAATGTATAAATAAATCATTATCTATCAGTGATTGAAACCGCACGGTTTGTCGCGTTATATTAACCATTTCAACACCGATTAATTGCGTACTGGGGATATGCGCTATGCGAATGTTTTCCGTGGCCATGGCACGTGTCATATCTTCTACTGTTTTGCTGATATCAACCATTCTGACGCCACTTTTTGGCATAAATTCATACAGCGTAATAATTGGTCCCGGTCTGATTCCGACCACCTTGCCCTGAACCCCGTATTCGGCAAAATGTACCTCCATCGCGGCGGCATTACGCTTTAATTCCGGGGTAATAACATTTTTACCAAAATCAGATCGTTCCAAAAACGACGGATCAGGCAATTGATATTCATGTTCACCGGCATTGGATTTAACACGTACTGAACGTGTTGTACGCCGCGCACGCCGACGCGCCGGTTTTGTTTCTGTAACATCGGCCCCATCGTCATCGGCATTTTCAGAATCCACATCATCATCCGAATCATCAATATCGTCGGCTTCATCAGAATCGGAATGCTGTACCGGTGCCACCAAATGAAACACTGACAAAAACCACCGCACACCACGCCATACTATATTTGCCGCGTTTTTAATATGTCCCCATTTAATATGTAACAGCATCGCCCCCAGGACGACAAATATTCCCAACGCCACAATTCCCAGCAAAACACCCCATACACCAATTAACGCACCAATATCTGTGGCAACAATTGCGCCCAACATACCGCCAAACGTTGAATTTGGTGCCAACAATCCCAACCCCGCCGCACCGGCACACACCGCAACAAAACAGCGCAAAAAATTATATTCCGGCGACACAGATTCCTGCCAATTTGCCAACCACGCCAATCCCCATCGCGCAACGCATAATATACAAAACAAAGTCGGCACAAATCCAATTCCATACCGCAAGAATCCAACGATTTGCCCCATAACGGATTGTTCACCAAACGTACTGGCCACGGCGAATCCATCCAAGTAAGGATTAAAAAACACCAATGCATACAATGCCCACAGTGCCACCCCCAACAGGACACCACCTGTGATACGCTTTATTAAACTTTTTAACGCAACAGAAATACTGTCTGGTAAAATTTTTGATTTTCTTGCCATACCCTGGATTTTATCATAAAAAAGACAAAAATGTTAGGTATTTGGATAAATAAATTACTACTTATCTTCCCTGTCTGAATTATAATACCGTAATCCAGCCTTGACCAAATCAGCAGCAACCATACCGATAAAAGCCCCGAATATTACATCAGACGGCCAATGTGCGCCAACGCATACACGTGACACCCCAATTATAATTGCCAACGTCCACGTAAACCACTTTATTTTTGGTGCCAACAATCCCAACATTACCAGCCCCGCAAAAGACGCAAACGTATGTCCCGACGGCATAGAATTAAATGCCCAATCTGTTGAAAAAGGAACAAAACCTGTTTTATCCAGTGCTTCGAAAAACACGGGCCGCATACGCCCAATAACAATTTTCAATAATTTACCAACTATACTGGCCACCAACACAGAACATAAAACATAAAACGCATAACTGTTACGTATTTTATCAAACGCGTCATTAAAACAAGCCATCAAACTGGGCTGATTTTTACTGTTTCTGTACCTGGGTTTGGATTTAATACTTTTTTTAATATAGAACACCAACAACACAATAAACGATACGATAATCCACATTTTCGCATCAAAAATTAAATCAAATAACCGCCACAGCCAACAATCAAACTGTCGCAAGAATAAATAAACAGGCTTGTCAAACCATGCAATTCCAGACACGACCAATACAGTTGTTAAAATCGCCCCCCAACCAATCCATTGCCATTTGATTTTATTGTCGTGTGTTAAAAACATACCATGCCCCATATATTTATACTTATTCAGCAATTAGTTTATTGTAAAGCTTTTTATCAGTCAATATTTTTGCAGATACAGCCGCCGCCGCGGCATCTTCATCAGTTCCACTGGTGATAACCGGGCATCCACGCCGTACCGCATCAGCATCAACATCATCTTCACTGTTAAAATCCCTGGAATTAAAATCATTATTTATCACATTCAAAAAGAATGCATTTTGCTGGCTGACCGAACGAATGTTTGATAAACACACAATTGGAAAAATTCCACGTCCATCAATGTCACGCCCACTGCCCGTTTTGATAACTTTGTTCAATAATTCCAATGCACCACCGTTTTCCAGATTTATCCGCGTTGCGATTCGCGCACTGCCGGCGGTCGGTGTACCAACCAAAACCCCACGTTCATTTTCATAAAACGCCGCCACCAATGCTTCGGCCGTGCCCCGTGTCATATCAGACATTAACACAACCACTGGTGCATCAGTCACCGCATCACCGCCGGGCAAAACCTCTACTTCATCCTTGGCTGTTTCAACTATACGCATAACAGGCTGCTGCCCAATGAACAATCCCGCCAATTTGGCCGCCGCCCGTTCATCATCACCGGTTGCCGCACGTAAATCTAATATTATACCGGAAACGTCGGGATATTTAGCCAACGCTTCATTAACAATTGATGCGGTATTATCTGAAACCTTGTGAACAATTATTTCCAAAATTCCACCATCATCCACATCACTGCGGTGAACGATATCCGAATCAGCCAATATTATTGTCGCCCGACGCAAAACAACATCTTTTTCCCCACTGGGGGATAAAACCTTTATCTTTGATGTACCGGAATTAAATCCAGACATAACAGCGGCCATATCTGCATCAGACAAATCGGCAACATCCTGGCCATTGACAGAAATAATTAAATCCCCTTCGCGAATTCCGGCCGTATCGGCGGGCGAATCCTTGAATATTCCGGTAACCCGCCAATTACCACGTTCGTCACGTGCGCCTTCCATTCCGACACTGGTCAAAATTCGACCATCTTCTGTAATTTCTGCTTTACGCGAATAAATATACCGCCCATTTTCATCAATGCCACGCATTAAACTGTCAACAACCAACTGGTACGTTTCACTGGTTGACGCATTATGTAACATCGGGTCATTTTCCCGCAGTTTTAAAACCAACGCGGTTGTAATTTCACCAAACCCATTCCAATCCCCGGGTTTTGGCCGCGGATAATTTGCAATAATACTGTCACCCCAAACCAATACAACCCGATCATCTGTTGCGGCAATATGTGCATTTGAATTTAAATTTTCCAAACTTTCAATTGCAACATTTATATTTTTCCCGCCCCATTTTACACCGTCTAACTTTTCATAAATATCGGCAAATGTTGCAGACATATCAAAAACATTCAATCCGTCTTGAATTGGTTCATCTTCGAAAAACAAACTGTCTGCATGACACGGCACCACTGCCAAAGCCAGAAATAAAAACAACAAGAATTTTTTTATTCTCATCACACTGTCCCCCCCTGCTTTGCATTGGTGCCGACAAGTTATTTTGTTTCGTCACGCAAATTAAAGTGATACAAAATCACATTTGAAATATAAATACTGGTAAACGTTCCCATGATAACTGCGAACGTCATCGCAATTGCAAAATCACGTAACGCTGGTCCCCCAAACAAGAACAATGCCACCATCGCCAAAATAGTCGACAATCCCGTCATTATGGTACGCCGCATCATTTCATTTACGGATAAATCAATCAAATCATCCATGGGCATTTTATGATATTTTTTAATATTTTCTTCTATTCTGTCATAATTAACAACCTTGTCATTTATGGAATACCCAACGCCCATCAATATAACAGCAATTGCCGTTTGATTAAATTCCAATCCTGTAATTGAAAAGAATCCAAACATTATCACAAAATCCAAACACAGTGATATAAATGAACCAATTGCATATCCGCCGCGATAACGCACCCAAACATACACCGACATTAACAAGAATGAAAACAACACGGCCAAAATACCGCCACGAACCAATTCGCCCCCAATTTTTGGTCCGACAATCTGCACCTGGGAATATTCAACCTTGTCCCCCAGTATATTCTTGATTTCGACAACACGCTGATTTTGTTCTGCATCAGTGGCACCCTTGGGCAGACCAACACGCACCAAAACAGCACCATTTTCACCAATAGATTGCAGTTCAGGATTAAACTGTTCCAAATCGGCACGCATTTTATCAATTGTGTATTCCGCCGATATGGGCTTAACCTCCATCGATATACCGCCTGCGAAATCAATACCATAATTCAGCCCGCGCAATATCAACGATAACACAGACAAAGCGATTAATGCGCCCGCAATCCAATACGATAATTTGCGATACTTCATAAATTTCAGTTTCATACCCAAAACCCCTTATTTGGTTTTTACATAACTAATTTTTTTATTTTTACCATTCATGTACCAGTCAATAATAACCTTGGACAGTGATACACACGTAAACAGTGTTGTCAACACACCGATGGACAAAGTAACGGCAAAACCGCGAATCGGTCCGGCACCAAATTGGAACAACACCAACGAACAAATCAAATTAGTCAAATTACCATCCAACACGGCCTTCATAGAACGATGGAATCCTGCCTCTACGGCGCGCAATGGTGTTGACCCTGCGCGAATTTCATCACGTATTCGTTCGAACGGCAAAATATTGGCATCCACCGCCATACCCAACGTCAAAACAATACCTGCAATTCCCGGCAATGTCAGTGTTGCCCCCAACAAAGCAGAAATTCCGATAATCATTGCCAAATTAATCAGCAATACAAAACTGGCAATAACACCAAAACCGCGATAGCAAACAATCATAAATATCATTATGAATATAACACCAACAGCGGACGCTATTTTACCGGCCTCAATAGTATCAGCCCCCAACCCGGCACCAACGGTTCGTTCTTCTATTACCTGTAACGGTGCAGGCAACGCGCCACTGCGCAACAGAACGGCCAAATCCTTTGCCCCCTGTAATGTAAATCCGCCAGAAATCTGGCCACGTCCACCCGGAATCGGTTCACGAATCGTCGGCGCGGACAAAACTTCACCATCCAACACAATTGCGAATCGTTCATTTACATGGTCTGTTGTCAATCGTGCAAACTTGCGCGCACCGGCGGCATCAAACACAGTCGTCACAACTGGCATATTATTTTGGTCAAAATCAGCCTGTGAATCCTTTAACGAATCACCTGAAACCTCTACATGCGTATACACAGGTATTTTTTGATCTGGCGCATCCATATAAGGCAGAAATTCAGTGCCCTTTGGCGCATGCCCTGATGCCAATTGTTCCGCCGTTATATTTTCATTCACCAAATGGAACGTCATTTTTGCGGTTTGACCAATTAATTCCTTGATGCGTTCCGGATTATCAACCCCCGGCAATTGAACCAAAATATATTTTCCACCCTGACTTTGTATGGATGGTTCCTTGGTTCCCAATGCGTCAATACGCCGACGAACAATTTCAATACTGCGGGACAGCGCATCCTGAATCATTTCATCTTTGGCCTTTTGCGAATACGCAATCGACATTGTTCGTCCATCAACTGAAACATCCACAGTATCGCCAAAAACACTTCTTAATCGACCGCGTGCCTTGGCCACATCGGCTTCATCGCGAATAACAAAAGACACAACCCCATCGTTATTACGCATATTTGAAAAACGTATTACACCCTTGTCCCTGTCAATTAACGCGGAACGGGCCTCTTCATACAATTGCGTTGCCTTTTCACGCATCATGGTGTCGGTGTCAACCTCTAATAACAACTGGGCACCACCCTTTAAATCCAATCCCAATGGAATTGGCTGAATCCAAGACGGAAAGTAAGGTGCCAAACTGGGCATCATTGTCGGCACAGCCAACAAAACACCAAACACTGCGACAAAAATTATTGCCAGCTTTTTAAACATACCCCAACCCTTTTTACTCAACACTTGCGATTGCGCCCTTGCTAACTTCTATTACGACGCCATCTGCAATTTCCATTTCTATTGTTTTATCATTTATCTTTTTTACAGTGCCATAAATACCCGCGCCCATGATACGATTACCAATCTTGATTGAATCAATCATTTTCTGATATTCGGCCATGCGCTTTTTATTTGGGCGCACCATAAAGAAATATATAATCGCGAAAATAATCAAACAGTACAGCAACAATCCCCACCAATCAGTGGTTTGCGTGGCCACCTGGGTCGTTGTTTCTGCAACTGTGGTCGTTTCCTGCATAATTTTCTCCTTCGGTATTATATTATTATGTGTCAGAATAGTAAAAAAAGCCGATTATGTAAAGAAAAATAGTTACAATTTACCCATTCTATATACGTTCAAACCACCCATCTATTTCCGCAATCGGAATAAATTTATAAACTGGACGTCCATGATTACATTCCCCGCCCCGGGTCGTGTTTTCTATATCCCGCAGCAACGCATCCATTTGTGCCATATCCAATTTTTGTCCTGCACGAACACTGTGATGACATGCATAATTCGCCAATTTTAAATGCAATTTTTCAAACAGTTGTGATGAATGCCCATTTGCGCGAACTTCATCTGCAATTGAATGAAACAAATCACGCCAATTCAAATCCCAATCCGCAGGCTTTTCAAATACAGCAACCGCATCATCACCAAACGCACCAACATGTAATCCTGATTTTTGCATTTCATCTGCAATGGATAAAACGGCATTGGCATCTTCTGCCCGTAAAGCAACAACAATTGGTGTTAACAGTGGCTGTGATTTTATTGCATGCTGACGCAGCCGTTCATACGTTATACGTTCATGTGCAGCATGTTGGTCAATTATAACCAGGTTTTCACCACTTTGTGCCAAAATGTATTTATTTCCAATTTGCCCAATGACGCGCCCCAGTGGCCGTTCAACATCACCACCATCCACCGTGGACGATACAGTATTTTGGCTGGGCTGTAATTCTTTATCACGTTCGCCACCAAACATAAATGCCATATCAGGCCCACAACGCTGGGGCGATGCCACACGAAATTCATGCGAACTAAAATTAACGGCATTCGCAACAGGCGCAGTACTTTTATGCATCTGCGCATGCGAATAAACGGGTGCGACAACATTATTCACGCCCTGTACCCCGACCCTGGCCGACAAAGTTTGGGCCAGCGCATCCCGCAAAGATTTTATAATAAACGCACGCACATGTGCCGGTTCCAGGAAATGAACCTCGGTCTTGGCGGGCGAAACATTAACATCAACACAGCGCGGTTCCAATTCCAAATATAATGCACACAGCGGAAATTCACGTGCATGCATAACATCCATATACGCCGCCCGCAACGCACCAACCAATACTTTATCTTTTACTGGCCGCCCATTTACAAACAAAAACTGATCAATTGACGATGCGCGACGCAACGTTGGTTCAGAAATAAATCCCCGCAAAGTCATCCCAGCCCCAGATACAGACATTGAATCAACCGCCAACATACGCCCCCGCACGTCATCCCCCATAACGGCGATAATTCGTTCATCCATATCCTGGTTTTTTGGGAAACGCCATTTATTATTAAGTGTGAATCCGACATCTGGACGTGCCATGGCCAAACGTTTCACCACATCCAACACAGACATCATTTCAGCCCTGTCGCCACGTAAAAATTTTAACCGCGCAGGTGTTTTGGAAAACAAATTTTTTACCCGTATACGTGTACCGGCATCCCAATCAGATGGTTTTATTTCACCCGTTGCGCAATCCAACACCCAACCATTTTCATCCATACCATTACACGTATCTATTGTCATATCTGACACAGACGCAATTGATGGCAACGCTTCACCACGGAATCCCATAAAATTTATATTCAACAAATCATCAGACGGCAATTTTGATGTTGCGTGCCGCGTAATACTGCGCGCCAAATCTTGGCGTGACATACCACATCCGTTATCAATAACAGAAATCATTGTGCGCCCGCCGTCGACAACATCAATAACAATCTGGTCTGCACCTGCATCTAACGCGTTTTCAACCAATTCCTTGACCACACTGGCGGGACGTTCAACGACCTCGCCTGCGGCAATTTGATTTATCAGGGCATCTGGCAAAACACGAATCGGCATATTTTATTGGCCCTATTCCTTGAACTTGATTTCCAATATTTCGTATTCTTTTTCCCCACTGGGCAATTTAACGACGCACGTATCACCAACACATTTACCAATCAATGCACGCCCAACTGGCGATGTACATGAAATAACCTGTCTGCCATCAGATTCTATATCTGACAAAATACGACACTGCATACGGTTACCATCTTCGTCTTCGGCAACGACGCGCGCACCGAACACCACGCGATCGCCAGTTAAACTGTCAACATCAATAACCTGGGCGTTATTAATAAAATCTTCTATAAATTGAATACGCTTATCTATCTGGCGTTGTTTTTCCTTGGCCGCGCTGTAATCAGCATTTTCAGACAAATCCCCCAACGATCGGGCCCATTGTACAGTTTTTAATATTTCCGGTCGCTGAACTTCCTTTAAATCCTTTAATTCCTTGACCAGGCCGTCAAACCCAGCCCGTGAAACAGGTCTTTTTTCCATTTTATCAATCCTACTTTAAATTTGTTGAAATTATAAGCATTCATTTTAATTTTGCAATTGTCAAATTAACAGGCTATACTTTTTTGATTAACTAACACCATGCGATTAAGACCACGCATTTTGACACGATTCCTGTTGCGCCGTTTCTTTTACGGCGTGGGTTTGGTTATGCTGATTGTGTGCGGGATAATTATGGCGGTAACGTTTGTTGAACGTCTGCCATCAAATCCGACGGCACTGGCGGCATTCACAGATGCATGGCGTCGTTTATTAGAATATGTTCCCCTGTTTTTACCACTGGCTGTTTTCATGGGAACGCTGTTGGCATCATATAACCTGACTAAATCCAGTGAAAGCATTATCGTGGCCAGTGCCGGTCTGTCACCATACCAAATGGCCCGCCCATTTCTGGTTGGTGCGGCATTAATTGGGGTGGTTGCCACAACAATTTTAAATCCATATTCTGTAAACCTGAATTCCCAGGAAATAACCCCCGACCACCTGGTATTAATAGATAATGAAATATGGTTGCGTGAATCATCGGACGACGGATACATAACGATGAACGCAAAAAACATGCATAAATCTGGCAACATATTGCTGTTTGATGACGCCACAATATATGTGCAAAATATAAATTTTGGTCTGACAGAACGCGTTCAGGCAAAAACAGTTACACTGTCTGATGCGGGACTTAGTGCGACCGGTGCCACCACATGGAACGCAAACGGTGTTCCACAAAAAACAGATTGGACAATGCACACATTATTAACCCCGCAAACCGTTTTAGACAGATACCTGCAACCGGATCAAATTTCATTTTGGGACCTGCCCGGCTTTATTAAAAAGATGCAGGAAATCGGCGTACCTGTACGTGGCCATTTGGTTCAATTCTGGACATTGCTGTTTTTACCACTGACCATGATAGCCATGGCGACACTGGGGGTTGCATTTTCCCAAACGCGCCAACGCCGCAATTACAGTTTTGGAATAAAATTCGGCATGGGGATATTAACATGCTTTGCGGTTTATTTTCTGGTAAATATGTTTAACGCGTTGGGGTCAACCGGTGTTGTTCCGCCATTACTGGCAATTGTTGCGCCCCCCCTGATAATAATTGCAGCGTCCGGCGTATTTATAACCAGCTTTGACACAATATAAAAACAAAGGAAACAATCAATGCCATTGCGTAAAAAAAATACCAAACGTAACAAAATAATAATATGGACGTTAATTGCAATACTGGTGATATTGATGATCATTGCATTCCCAGCAACACAAAACGTAACAGAAATAGTACTGTATCCATAATGAATTATATAGACGTGTTTTTAGAAGCCCTGTCTGCCGAACGTGGACGCAGTGCAAAAACATTGGAAAGTTACGCCAGTGATTTACGTCATGCAGACGAAAATATTCCTGGTGGCCTGATGAAGGCGGACGCCATGGCGGTACAAAATTATTTAACCGGTCTGCACGAACGCCCATCATCTATTGCCCGCAAGGCCAGTGCCATCCGTGGCTTTTATAAATTTTTAATGTTGGAAAAAATAATAACTGACAATCCGGCCGCAAATCTGGAATTACCAAAACGCGCCCGCACACTGCCCAAATTTTTATCCGTTGATGAAATAGAATTATTAATTTCATCTGCGGGTGACACACAAAATTCAACACGTCTGCGCGCAATGTTGGAATTGGTTTATGCATCTGGCCTGCGCGTATCAGAATTATGCGAATTACCAATGACGGCAAACCTGGGCGACAAATTATTAATTCATGGCAAAGGGGCCAAGGAACGAATCGTTCCCATGCACGAACGCGCACAATACGCCCTGAAAAAATGGTTGGAAATACGTGGCGACAACAAATCAAAATACGTATTTCCATCAAACGGAAAAACAGGTCACATAACACGCGACGGCTTTTTCAAAATATTAAAAAAATGTGCGGTCTTGGCGGGTATTGATCCCCACCGTGTCAGTCCGCACGTACTGCGTCATTCATTTGCGTCACACCTGTTGGCTGGGGGTGCCAACCTGCGTGCGATACAAACAATGTTGGGCCACGAAGATATATCCACAACGCAAATTTATACACATGTTTTGCCAGAAAAATTAAAAGAAACAGTTCAACAACACCACCCCCTGGCCAATACCAAGGATTTTGAAAAATGATAAAAAAATGTGATCATCCCGGCTGTACCAAGGCCGGTACATGCCGTGCGCCAAAAAATCGCGATTTAAAAGATTATTGGTGGTTTTGCCGTGAACACGCGGCTGAATATAATAAAAATTGGAATTATTATGCCGGCATGACCCCCCAGGAAATAGAAGAAGATTGGGAACGCCAAACATTTGGCGCCCCATTAAAAGATACCAAACAGGCCAACCAGGATGCCACAGATTATGTAAATTTTTTAAATGACTTTATAACTGGCCGCGCCACATTTGATAAAGCCCCCAAACGTCGCAGTACTGTGTCGGGGCGTGTAACATCTGCATTTACCGTACTTGATTTACCAATTACTGCATCGTGGCGCGAAATATCCACACGTTACCGCACATTGGCAAAACGCCACCACCCGGATACTGCAACCGGCGACAAAGGCATTGCAACACAGCAATTTACCAAAATTACCGACGCATATAATATATTAAAGCAACACTTTGGAAAAAAATAAAAAACGGGGACATTCCCGTTTTTTGTTATGTGATAATTATAAATCCAATCAACCAGAATCGTGCAGATGCGACGTGGTTGGCAACGGGAACGTACAAAACGTTACGTGACCAGCGCCAACCACCAGCAGATGTGCAATTATGTACAAATATCAAATCAACCAGAATCGTGCAGATGCGACGTGGTTGGCAACGGGAACGTACAAAACGTTACGTGACCAGCGCCAACCACCAGCAGATGTGCAATTATGTACAAATATCAAATCAACCAGAATCGTGCAGATGCACGCGATTCAACGGCGGGAGTGTACAATTAGTTACATGACCAAAGTTGAATCACGCGCAGATGTGCGATTATAATTGATTTAGGTATGCAATGGCATCCATGGCGGCCGTACATCCTGTACCGACCGCAGTTGCAATTTGCATTTTGATTTCCGATTCGACGTCACCTGCAACAAACATACCGCGTGGTAATGCAGACGGTGCCAAACGCCCCATATTATCACGCACAATATCTTCGGTCAGATAATCAGTGTTTGCTTCATGGCCAATGGCAACAAATAAACCGTCACAAACAATTTCATCATCATCGGTTGTGGTGACAACCAAACGGTCATCATCACGTTTGACAATTTTTTTCAAATCAGTATTAAACAGACATTCGATATTTTCGCGTTCTGCAACACGGTTGCGCAGGACGGCCTCGGCCCGGGTAAATGCACTCTTGCGATAAACAATCTTTACATTTTTTGCAATATCGGCCAAATACAACGCATCATTCAGCGCAGAATTGCCGCCACCCATAACAATAACTTCCTTTTCGGAATAGAAAAATCCGTCACATGTCGCACAATATGATACGCCCTTGCCAAACAGTTCACGTGCGCCGTCTATCTGTAATTTACGTGGTGACGCACCGGTTGCGATAATAACGGTTTTACCGACATATCTGTTGTCATCATCACACAGGATATTAAACCCACTTTCTGCATCACCGGCAATACTTTTAGCAGAAACAAATTTTATTTCTGCACCAAATGTTTCAGCCTGCTTTTTCATAAATTCAGACAATTCCAAACCACTGCCCGCCCAACCGGGATAATTTTCCAAAACCGCAATACCGGCCGTTTGTCCGCCCAATGTATCGCCCCCCAGCACCAATGTTTTTTTACCTGCGCGCGCGCAATACAGTGCCGCCGTCAGTCCCGCCGGACCAGACCCTAAAATTAAAACATCGTACATAACAATGTCGTTCATATTAAATACTCCTGTTATAATATGGTATGAATTATTTCGGGCATCAGCATAGCATATTCAGGTTTTTTGCGCAAATAATTTCGAATATACACCAAATGTGGGCTTTTTTGATTGATTTTTGACGTATAACGCAATAAAATTTAATTACTATGAAGTTTGTATTTTTATCTTTGCGCCACTCATCATCCCCGTTCGGGGTGCGGATTTAATTGTTATACATATATAAATATAAAAATATTTTACAGAAATATATAAAATCACAAAGGATGAAATTATGTTGGATATCAGATTTATTCGTGAAAACCCAGAAATTGTAAAAAACGCATGTCGTGTAAAGGGTTTTGATGATAATGTTGATGAAATACTGGCATTGGATACGCGCGTACGCGAATTGAAAACAATTACCCAAAATATGACTGCGGAAAAAAATAAAATCACGCGTGAAATCCCCGCCGCCGCGGACAAGGCACCATTGATTGCCCGATCCAAACAAATCGGTGATGAAATCGCAGCAGATTTGGCGGAACTGGCGGACAAGGAAGCAAAATTAAACGACCTGATGCATCGCGTTCCGCAAATTCCAGACGCATCCGCACCAATCGGCCCAGACGACAGCGCAAATGTGGAAGTACGCCGTGTCGGCACCCCGCGCGAATTTGATTTTACCCCACTGGCGCAATGGGACTTGCTGGATTTGAACGGTTGGTGGGCACCGGAAAAAATCGCCCAGATTTGTGGCACACGCACATATTGCCTGATTGGTGAAGCGGCTGAATTGCAATTGGCCATTGAAACGTATGTTATTCAAAAACTGATTAAAAAGGGTTTTCGCTTTATCGAATGCCCATCGATTACCAAGCCCCAAACAATATTTGACGCGGGTCACTTTATGGGGGCCGACCTGTCGATTATGAACAACGACGTGTTTATGTTGTCTGGCACGGACAGATGCCTGGCTGGGACGGCGGAAATAATTTTAAATTCCCTGCACAGCGGTGAAATTTTATCGGAAAACGAATTGCCAATAAAATATGCGGGATTTTCGCCATGCTTCCGTAAAGAGGCCGGTGCCGCCGGACGTGATACACGCGGTCTGGCACGTTTTCATCAGTTTAACAAGGTTGAACAATATATATTCTGCAAACCAGAACAATCGGATGAAATGCATGAATTGCTGTTAAACAACCTGTGTGAAGTTATGGAAGATTTTAAACTGCCGTATCGCGTGATTGCGAATTCCACTGGCGATATGGGATTTAACAAGGTAAAAATGAATGATGTAGAGGCCTGGGTTCCATCTGAAAATGCGTACAAGGAAGTTGGCAGTTGTTCGTCCATCGGCACGTTCCAGGCACGTCGCACAAATACGCGTTATCGTGAAAACGGCACGAACGAAGTCAAATTCTGTGCCACATTAAATAATACTGGTATTGCCGTGCCACGCGCATTGGTACCATTTTTGGAAAATAATCAAAATGCCGACGGCAGTGTGAATATTCCGGAAAAATTACAACCACTGATGGGGGGACGCACAAAAATTGGTGGGAAACACTAAAAAAACCCCACACCATATGGTGCGGGGTTTTTTAACATACCACTTATTTACTGCGAACAAACAAAGAACGACGTGCCTGTGTTAATTTAGCAACAAATCTGTTAAACCGACCTGCGGCGATTGCATTGTTCCATTTATTTACTTTATCTGCCAATATTGCTGTTTTATTCGGCATATCTGAATTATAGAACATATCTATTGCATTCAGTGTTGCTATGAATTCAGGATACACATTTCCATGAACACTGACAAACCCGCGTGCTGTTGGATTTAATTGTGTACGCAAACGCGCATTATATGCGGCGAATAAATGCGGCAGACGCGCAATTTCGCGAACACGTTTAATATTTTCATCAATTTCACGAATGGCCACTGCATCGGACGTTGCGCTTTTACTAGCATTCAAAACATCCATAACTGAATTAAAAAAATTATTTATATACGATTCGTAATTTATCATCTTTTATTACTCCATTAATAAATTGCACAATCATTAATTATATAACACAAAAATAAAAAACGTCAATATTTTTAGATATATTTGTTGAAAATACGAATTTATAGTATAATCTATTGGTTACGAAAAATTCAGACACATATAATAACAGGACAAACAAAACAATGACTATGAAAATTCGCAATATTGCAATTATCGCACACGTTGACCATGGCAAAACAACACTGGTTGATAACATGTTAAAACAATCCGGCACATTTCGTGAAAACGAACGTGTTGCGGACCGCGTAATGGACAGCGGTGATTTGGAACGTGAACGCGGGATAACAATATCTGCAAAACCAACTGCGGTTAAATGGAATGATTACAAAATAAACATTGTGGACACCCCGGGCCATGCGGATTTTGGTGGTGAAGTTGAACGTATTTTATCCATGGTTGATGGCGTTGTTTTGTTGGTCGATGCCGCCGAAGGCCCCCTGCCACAAACAAAATTCGTATTAAGCAAGGCATTAAAACTGGGCCTGCGTCCAATTGTTTGTATTAACAAGGTTGACCGCAGTGATGCCCGTCCAGACGAAGTTTTAACCGAAACATTTGATTTATTTGATAAACTGGGCGCAACAGATTCCCAACTGGATTTTCCATACCTGTATGCGTGCGGACGTGACGGTTGGGCAGTACGTGATTTAAATGATGAACACAAAGATTTAACACCACTGTTTCAATTAATAGTTGACCATGTACCTGCACCTGACTGTAATGGTACCCGTTGCCAGATTGACGCCCCATTTTCCATGTTGGCCACTACATTAGAGGCTGACCCATACGTTGGCAGAATTCTGACTGGAAAAATCGAATCGGGTACTGTTCGTGTTGGTCAAACGGTCAAGGCCATTAATATGCGTGGCGAATTGGTTGAAAATGCAAAAATCACTAAAATTATTGAACACCGCGGAATTGAAAAAGTATCACTGGAATCTGCATCTGCGGGGGATATTGTTGTTGTTGCGGGCTTTTCACGTGCGACCGTGGCGGATACCCTGTGCGCCCCAGAAGTAACAACCCCAATTCCTGCAATGCCGATTGATCCACCGACCCTGACCATGACATTTTTTGTGAACACATCACCATTGGCGGGCAAATCAGGAAAAAAACTGACATCACGCATGATTGGTGAACGACTGTTCAAAGAGGCCGAAACAAACATCGCCCTGCGCGTCACACAAAGTGCGAACAACGAATCGTTTGAAGTATCTGGGCGTGGCGAATTACAGTTGGGGATATTGATTGAAACCATGCGCCGCGAAGGATTTGAATTAAGTGTATCACGCCCACGCGTTGTTATGCAGGACGGTCCAAACGGTGAAAAACTGGAACCGATTGAAGAAGTTGTTATCGACGTCGACGATGAATTTTCTGGCGTTGTAATTGAAAAAATGACCAAGCGCAAGGCAACAATCACTGAAATGAAGGCATCCGGCAACGGAAAAACACGCATAGTATTTTCTGCGCCATCACGCGGTTTGATTGGATATTTATCAGAATTTCGTACGGACACGCGTGGCACTGGCGTTATGAATCGTGTCTTTTCCGGATACGAACCATACCGTGGCCCAATATCACAGTATCGCCCAGGCGTATTGGTATCAATGGAAAACGGTGTCACAACAACATACGCATTACATAATTTGGAACCGCGTGGCGTCCTGTTCGTCGGCCCCCAGACCGAGGTGTATTCCGGCATGATTATCGGCGAACACAGCAAAGAAAACGACCTAGAAGTAAACCCCGTAAAGGGCAAAGAATTGACCAACGTGCGTTCTGTTACGGCGGATGAAAAACTATTCCTGGCCCCGCCCCGCAAAATGTCACTGGAAGAAGCACTGTCATATATCCAGGACGATGAACTGGTGGAAGTTACCCCCGCAACGATTCGTCTGCGTAAAAAAGAACTGGACAGCAATATCAGAAAGAAAACCCGTAAAAATGTCGAAGCATAAACGCCTGTTTCTTGTTGCTGGATATAACGCGAAAAATAAAATTGACGCGTCACTTGTCTATATGCTTAAAACATTTTCACAATACGGTGATATAGTTTTGGTAATGGATAACAACATTACCAAAACAGAATCAGACAAAGTACGCAACTATGTTTTACACATTGACGCACATCGCCACGGCGAATATGACTTCGGCTCGTACAAGCGTGCATACACGTATGCGCGGGATACAGGGATTTTACAAAAATATGATTTCGTATATTTGATAAATGATTCTGTGTATGGGCCATTATACGAAATTGAACCATACCTGCAAAAAATGGAATCGTACAAAACGGACGCATTTGGTTTGGTATGCAACCCACACAAACAGCGTCCACATATTCAATCTTGGTTTATCGGAATGCGCCCGAATGTTTTTGCATCAAAATGGTTTGATAAATTTATATCATCTGTAACACATCAGTCAGACAAAGGCGCAATTACGTATTTATACGAACAGGGATTTACCCAACAATTAAACATTCACAACATAAAATGGAAATGCATGATGTCCACACCCGGCCGCAGCATTTATAATAATATAAAAAAATTATATTGTGCGGGATTGCCATTTATTAAAAAATGTGCATTTACCCGTCATAACGGCCGTCTGGGGTCACAAATATTATACGTTTTACGCCACACGCCATGTGACGCCAGAAACGCGATTTTATCATCTGCCCGTGATACATTTGGTGAAAAATATATTGATTGGCTTTTAACACGAAATCCGTTTAAAATAGTATTCAGGAATATAAAATATTTTTTTCACAAAATATTAACCGAGGGCCTATGACACACAAACCAACAAAACAATTAAAAAAAATTGCGGCCATAACAATGGCGCGTAATGATGAATTCTTTTTAAGCCGTTGGATAAAATATTACGGTGATGCAATTGGAACTGAAAATCTGTATATATACCTGGACGGCACTGACCAGAAAATTCCCAAAAACGCTGGCGACGCACATATAACAAAATTACCACATCACGATATGGCGCGCGCCACGGGCGACAAATATCGCATAGGATTGATGAACGATTTGGCACGCGAATTATTAAAAACATACGACATCGTTATCGGGTGCGATTGTGATGAATTTTTAATTGTCGACCCAAATACTGGAAAATCGTTGGCCGAATATTTATCTGAAACAAAAATAAAAAATACATTATCTGGGTTGGGATTGGACGTTGGTCAAAATATGAAACATGAAAAAACACTGGATGCGCGGGCACCATTACTGCCCCAACGCGAATACGCCCTGTTGTCAACCAGATATACAAAACCAGTTGTAAAAAATGCGCCACTTGACTGGGGCAGCGGATTTCACAGCATATCGGGACACAATTTCCACATTGATAAAAATTTATACCTGTTGCACTTTGGCGCGGTTGATATGCAAATGTTGGAACACAAGGCTGCATCCCGTGGTGCCGATTGGTTAAACCATCTGCGCCGGCGTGGCAACGGCACAATCAATGCAACCAGTAACCTGCCCGCACACGATGAAAAATGGTTACGAATTGCACGAACGATACAGACATATGCCCGTCCAATTTATGCATTGGATAAACCTGGGATGTTTGGATTAAAACGCGTTGTTAAAATCCCATCACGATTTAAACAATCAAACATATGATTTTATTAAATCAATAATTTGCTTTGTAACGACGTCGGCGTCAAAACGTTTCAGCCCATCACGTGCCATCTTTTTCATTTTGCGCACATTAATTTTATTGCCAAACACGTCTGACATTTTATCAGCCAATTCATCAACATTACCCGGCGTATACAATAATCCCCCCGCCCCATCAAATAAAATTTCACGTGGTCCATTTCTGCAATCTGACGCAATATTCAAAGTATCAACAGCGGTGGCCTCGGTCAGGACGATTGCAAAACCTTCGCTGTAACTGGACAATATATTCGCCATTGCGCCACGCATATACCCAAACGGATTGGCCATGGGCCCAGTAAACACAACGTGCCGACCGACGGACAATGCATTTGCCAACTGTTCATACTTATCACGCATATTTCCCCCACCGATAACAAACAATTTTACATTCGGCCGATTATTTTTATTCCAAAACACATCAAACGCGCGCAGTAATGTTGGAATGTCTTTATCAGCATACAACCGGGAAACACAGCAAAAATATTGTCCACGCGGTTGTGTGGCAACGCATGATTGACTGGATATTTTTTTCATATCAATTGGATTGTATATCCGCACTATTTTATCCGCATACTGTGGATACAGTTGTTTGAATTCATCAACAAATCCGTCCGTCAACGCAACCAGCATATCATAATTATCCATATACTTTATATAGTTTCCGGCAATAAAACTGTTAATCGAAGAATGCCACCAAACTATTTTAGGCCGACGAATTTTTTTAAATTCCGCATTAAACGAAAAATTATAATAATCGATAAACACATCTATATCACCGGCCACCCGCACGCCATATTTACGACGCCGCCACCAACGATACACATCACGACACAAATGCTGAAAAATCCGCACCAGGAAACAGTGCGACAAATCTGTTCCCAGCCATCGCGACGGATACAGCGTAATTAATTTTACATCTGGATGCGCATTGAACCAGTCTATATACACCTGCTCTTGCAGTTTACAATATGTCACCACAACAATTTCAAACATATTACTGTCCAACAACGCATCCATAGTGCGAATCAGCACAGATTCAACGCCGCCGATTTTCATATCGCGGACACAAAATGCAATTTTTATTTTTTTCATTTCTTACAGATTTTTATAAACTGGCAAATTTTACAACGCAACCGCCGCGCCATACGATTTGGTGGCATATCCAAAGCCCCCATTTTTTCCAATTCGCAAAAGCGTTGCCGCGCGGCATCTAAATCCGCCCTGTTATCCAGATATTTAATTTTACGAAACGCCCACTTAATAAAATACCATTTGAAATTTTTTGACCATTGTTGCATTTGGTAATCGTTTGCATTTTCCTTGTACCTGCGGAAAGCATCAGAAATCCCGTCACACAAACTGTGCAATATACGTAACTGTTTTGCAGACAAAACAATTCCGCCAAAATTCGGCACATAAAAATATAGTGGCAATGGAACAATCGTCACACGTGGATTTTTCAGCATAACCGCCGACCACCATGGAAAATCTTCGAATAAAATCCCTTTGATAAATGGTATATCTGAAATCAATTCACGCCGATATAAATTTTTCCACACCTGGCAATGCTTAATCAGCCATTTACGTTTTGGATTAAACGCATTGTGCGCCCGTTCAGTCGCATATGCATAAACATCATCTGTTACCAAAGTCTTTAACCCAGACGGATTATATTTTTTATGCATGCGTCCCGGCACAACACTGTCCGTGTCCATTCCCAGTTTATGACGCACCATCAATTGTGGCCGATAAATGCGATCATACGTGAACGAAACAACATCAGCACCGTCACGCGTCGCCATAAAGTGTGTAATTTCCATTGTTTGCGGATGAATGAAATCATCACTGTCCAAAAATAAAATGAAATCCCCATCTGCCACACGCATTCCTGCATTGCGCGCATCAGACAAACCACCATTTTCCTTGGTAATAACCTTGAACCGTGAATCACGCGCGGCATATTCTGCCAAAATAGCAGCACTGTTATCAGGACTGCCGTCGTTGACACAAATTGCCTCCCAATCAGTAAAGGTCTGATTCAGGACACTGTCCAAACATCGCCGTAAATATTTTTCAACATTATATACAGGAATTATAACTGATATTGCCGGCATGTCTGAACCCCCTTGGTCAATCTTTATACATTTTATTTATCATTACATCTGCAAAACTGCCCTTTGGCGGATTTTTCGCCTGGGCATATGTTGTTTTTTGGAAAAACGCCCCAGACGTCACAGTATCAAAAGTCTTTTGATCAAACGGTTTATCCGCATATGCCCACCACAGCGCGTGTGTTGGGTCCTGGTCAACGTGTGGCATTTTTGCAAAATATTTTTTCGCACGCGGATCATTCATCACCATTGTTTTGAACAACAACTGATGCATAAAGTAATCAAAGCTGCCATTTTCGTGTATCCAGTAATCCAAAATCATTGCACGCCACGCGTCCAGCAAATATGCCCCGCGACGCGAACGTATAAAACAGTTCTGCATAAAACTGTACGGACTGCCGACATGTTGCCCCGCCATATAGACAAAGAAGTCCTGTTCTATAATCCAATCTGGAATTGGTGCGGTCGCAAACCCGGTTGAATCCAACCATATACCGCCGTGCTCGTACAATAATTCCACACGGCAAATATCTGCAAAGTGCGCATTTTTAATTTTACCAGCCGCACGTTTTTTCCAAATAATATCTGGCAACGTTATATAATCGCGTAACGTTTTTTCATCCAGAACGACCAGTTCCTGTGTACAGTTTTTACGCACCGACCGAAAACACGCCTGAACCAGTGGTGGTGCCTTGTCTTCGCCCTGTAACCATATGGTCCATATTTTTTCGTTTTTATCATTCTTTTCAACGGGACGTTCCACAACCGCTGCGGCCGCTGGCAAATACCGACGAAAATACCGCGGAATTGCATCAGCCAAAATATCACTGCGCACGGCACGGCGTGTTTCACGGTCACGCCAAAACCAATTCAAAATATGCCCGCGCACAACAATATCAGTCAGTGCAAAAAAACGTGCAATTTTCATTTTTATCCTTTTGTTTTATTCCATATCGTCAACGGGTGCAGAATCCTGTCCGACGGTGTCATCATCGTCCGCGGGACCGGTTGTCATTTCTTCGGCAATGCCGTTCGCACGCGCCATAATTTTATCCAACAATTCCTGTTGAATATCTGGATGGTCGCGCAGCCATTGACGCGCGTTGTTTTCGCCCTGGCCCATACGTTCATTGTTATAAGAATAGAAACTGCCCGCCTTTTCAATTAAATCGTATTTGACCCCCATATCCAGAATTTCACTGATGCGGGAAATACCTTCGCCATACATAATTTTGAAATCAACTGTGCGGAACGGCGGCGCAACTTTGTTTTTAACAATTTTGACCCGGGTTTCGTTTCCGATAACGTTTTCTTTGTCCTTTATCTGTCCAGTGCGACGAATATCCAAACGCACTGATGCATAGAACTTTAACGCATTACCACCGGACGTTGTTTCAGGATTACCAAACATAACGCCAATTTTCATACGAATCTGGTTGATGAATATCAACAGTGTATTACTGCGCGATACCGAACCCGCCAACTTTTTCAAACTTTGCGACATCAGACGCGCAGTCGTACCAACAAAAGAATCGCCAATATTACCCTCTAATTCCGCTTTGGGTACCAGGGCCGCGACCGAATCGATAACCACAACATCAACCGCACCAGATTTTATCAGCGTATCTGCAATTTCCAACGCCTGTTCACCGGAATCAGGCTGGGATATAATCAGGTTTGCAACATCAACACCCAATTTTTTAGCATACGATGGGTCCAGCGCATTTTCCGCATCAATATATGCACATGTACCACCTTTTTTCTGTGCTTCGGCCACGGCATGCAACGCCAACGTTGTTTTACCGGAACTTTCCGGGCCAAAAATTTCAACAATGCGACCACGCGGATACCCACCGATACCCAACGCAATATCCAACCCCAGTGATCCTGATGAAATCGCCTCTATATTCTGTTGGGAACCATCGCCCATTTTCATAATGGCTTCTTTACCAAACTGCTTTTGAATTTGTGCCAATGCTGATTCCAACGCCGGATTTTTTGCCGGTGCTGATGTATCTTTTACTGCTTCTTTTTTTGCCATAAAACTTCCCCTTTTCTTATCAGGCAAATGATACTAATTATTTATGCCGCACGCAACGAAAATAAGCCCAACGTTTTTGCGACAAATTTATTTTTTGGCAACCACCAGTAATGCAGATATTCCACCAATTACCGCGGTCACGACCCATACAGCCGACGTTCCACCAAATGCCGTAATACATAACGCCCCCAACATCGGCGCAATTATATTCGGCAAATTAACACTGGTTCGAAACACGCCATAAAATTTTGTCTGTTCTGCTTTTTTTGCCGTATCAAAGAACAACAAATCGTGCACAGATTCCATCAACGCCCCCGACACCTGCCACATGACAAATATCGCCAACAACGGATATCCCGTTACAAACGTCGCCATCGCAGAAAAGATTGCAAACGATACAAACCCTATCATCAGCCACAACCGTTTACCATACTTGCGAACCAGTTTCGCCATCATTTCAGATAAAATCAGATATGGAATAATCCCCAGTGTTAAAACCCACCCCAGCGCATCTTTTGAAAAACCATTTTCCATAACGACAATCGGAACATACAGGTACCGCATCGCACGCAACGAATAGTATCCAAAATTCACCGCATATGCACGCGGCATACCGGGCCGACGAAAAAACGCCACGGCATTTTTGAACAGCGCGCGAAACGTTTTACGTGGATTTACAGGCTTTATCTTTTTATCTTCTTGGACAATGCGGAATAATTTAAAGGCCATCCATCCGGCCAAATATATCAACGCAGACGCAAAAAATGCCGCCCGATTATTAAATTGATTTGCGATTGCAACCGCAATCATTGGCGCAAACAATGCACCAACATTCATCCATAAATGATATCGCGAATTTAACCGCGCCATACCGATTTTACCGGAAAAATCCGACATAAACAGCGGAATTAAAACCCCAACCAACGTTATTGCGATACCAGTTGTATAATCCAACATAACAAACGTGCTGGGACGTATAGAAAAACTCATCATCGCATAACACACGGCCAGCATCAACATAGAAAAATAAAACACCCGCACTTTGGAAAAACGGCGGAACAGTTCATTTGCAAACAGCCCCACAACCATACAGAACGCCGCATATATACCGACATAGACACCAACCACGGCCGAATTTGCAAAAATTTCCATTAAAACCAGTGAATACACCGCATTATAAATACCGTCGGCAAACCCAGTAAACAACCCCAGGTTTGCAAAAGAAAACCCACTGACACCGTTTTTAACGGAAATATATTTATCCTTTGCCATAGCGAATATATTCTATCATAAAAAATCATAAAATAAAAATATCCGCGCCATTTGGCACGGATACAAATCATTGACAACAAACCAGTCGTTAATTATTGATTATTTGCCGGTGCAGTTGCCTGGGACTGTTTTTGTCTGTCTTCGTACAATTTTTCAAAATCAACCGGCTGCATAACGAATGTTGGGAATCCAGATTCAGCCGTCATACGCGCCATCAACGACCGAACATATGGGAACAATAAAGTCGGAACATTTATCAGCAATGTGCGCTTTTTAACTTCTTCGTCCTTTTCTTCTTCCATTTGGACCAAACCCGAATAAGTGGATTCAATCAAGAATATAGATTTATCCCCTGCGTCCAGTTTTGAATGTACCTTGATAATCAAGTCAACCATAAACAAATTATTTTCTGCGCCCTTGATTTGAATATCGATATTTATTTCCATTTTTGCCTGGGCATTTTCGTTTTTAAAGAACAATTCCGGCACATTTGGGCTTTCAAAAGAAAAGTCTTTCAAGAACTGTGTAATTATGTTAAATTTTGCCATTGCGTTTACTCCTTTTTTTACGCATCATTTTATGATAATATAACATTATAAATAATGTTTTACAAGTGGGGGGGGATAAAAAATGACGGGGTTAATCAGGCGGATTATATTCCGCACATTTGCGGTTGTGCTGTGTTGTGGCGCATTAACGTCATGTGATTTATCAACACCCACCCACCACGGCGACAATTCCGTAATACCGTCAAATTTGAAAAAGGTTTCATTTAACGACCTGCCCGGTTGGCGCGCAGATGACGTTCGCTATGCATTACAGGCGTTTCGCAATTCGTGCCGCGCACGTATACAATACACGGGCCGCGTAATCCCAGACCGTGAATTATTCGCAGAAAAATGTCGTATGTTGCCGTCGGCATCGGCGGACGTTGCAACGGTACGCGCATGGTTTGAATCAAACTTTCAACCGTACCAGGTATTTAACAACGACGGAACATCACGTGGCCTGTACACTGGATATTATTCACCGATAATACCGGCATGCCGCACCAAAACCGCCACATGCACGGAACCGCTGATGGGCGTGCCAACCGACGGCCGCAATTACAAGGGCGTCCCCAAAAAACAAATCGTTGAACAGCAAATTGGCCGTCCCCTGTATTGGGCAAATATCGTTGATGTGCAAAATATTCAGATTCAGGGCAGCGGTATGTTACAATTGGACGACGGCACAATGGTCAAACTGAATTTTGCGGCCGTCAATGATTTGCCGTTCAAATCAATTGGTGAACAACTGCGCGCCCGTGGCATACGCCCCGACGGCGGATATTCGGCCGACGCAGTATGGACATATTTAAAGAAAAATCCGACATTGGCCAAACAGGTTATTTACAACAACCCCCGCTATGTATACTTTTATGAATCCGTACCACCGGACGTAATTGGAAAACTGGGCACCCCATTGTCCAAGATACGTTCAATCGCAATGGACGACGACATTTATACATTGGGCATGCCGGTGTATATTGATACAAACCTGTCGGACGGCCGTCGTTTCAGCCGCCTGATGATTGCCCAGGACACGGGCAGCGCGATTCGCGGTTGGATTCGTGCGGACATATTCTTTGGCAAGGGCGACGAAGCATATCAGTTTGCCCACGGCCAACATGCCCAGGGACAAATGTTCATTTTAATGCCCAAAGAATACAGTTATGTCAAACCAACAAAGTAAGCTTGATAAACGCAGTGCCCGCCCACAAACAATCGCCAGTGCGATGGGCGAATTATTGCAAATATTTGGGGTACGCGCATCAGATGCAGATTTAGCCAAACGTTGGGATAAAATAATGGGTCCGGAAATATCATCCGTTGCGAAATTGGCCGCAATAAAGAAAATGCGCGACGGACGTTTTAATATAACACTGCGCCCGGCAAATCCGGCATTTACATTACAGTTATCATATATGACAAATGAAATAACGGCCAAGATAAACAAATATTTCGGTCGCGACGCTGTTGCGAAAATCAGTTTTCGAAAATAGTTACCATTGCCCACGTTGCAACAATCGGTTGCAAATTCTTATTTGTATATGTATAATTATTGGGCATCGGTTGATTACCGATGCGGGGTGTAAGAACCTCTCCAAGTTTTTTTCTCCAACTGCGGGTTGGAGGGTTGCGAATATATTGAATAAGCACACTATTCTTGGATAGTTCTTAACCTCCAACCGCCCTTCATCACGGCGGTGTTTTTGTTTAATAAAAAACAAAGGGGGAAAATATGATACTGGTTGACAACCTGTATTTTGGCCGACTGATGCGCAGTGCCCGCGCAACCGCGCGATTAAAACGAACCGATGCTGCAAAAATGCTGCGCATAACAAAAGAAAAACTGCACAAATATGAAACCGGCAAAGAATTAATTCCAGATTTTGTTATTGAACGATTGTTTTATAACGGTTGGTCAATGCTGGCGGCGCGTTCAATTCCATACAGGAAAAACCCAGCATTTGATGGACGCGACTGATTTTTTGCAACAAATAAAAAACGCCCCGACGGGCGTTTTTTATTTCATCATCTTTCTTTCCCACCATATTGCGATACCCGGCACCAGGAAAAATATAACCCCCGCCAATCCCCACAATGCCAACGTTCCCACCGCATACACATAAAACATTGGTGCCGAAACGCCTGTAATCAAAACCCCAAAATACATCAATGACGGAATAAACGTCAACGCCCAAATTAACAAAACCAAAACAGTATTCACAACAAACGCGCGAAACAACACCCGCTGTTTAGATAATAATTTTATATCATTCTTTTCTTGAAATTTCTTTTTCATATTCTTCATCCTTGGCTGTATATATAATTATACCACAGCAATACAAATATTAAAACGTGAATCTGCTCATATTCGCATGCGTCAGCGCGATTGCAATTGCATCACTTTCATCGGGCGATTTTGGTTGTGCCGCCGGCAATAACATTCGTACCATTTTGTAAATTTGCTCTTTACCGGCATGCCCCGCGGACGTCAGTGCTTTTTTTATTTTATTTGGTTCATATTCAAAAATCGGAATATCACGGTTTGCCACCGCAACAATTGCAGCCGCGCGTGCGTGCCCCAAAACAAGCGTTGTTTTGGGATTTTGATTTACGAACGTTATTTCAATACTGCACACGTCGGGCGCAAAATCATCACACAGTTTATCCACCCCGCGAAATATTGTCGCCAACCGTGCTGATAATTCCCCCGATGTTTTTGGCAAAATAACCCCACTGGCAACATAATGATATGCCGCCCCGTTTACATCAATTACCGCCCACCCGGTATGCAACAGTCCCGGGTCAATTCCCAAAATCCGCATTTTTATTCCCGTATAATATATATATGTATAATAACATATTATAATAAAAATTACAAAAAATCCGCGCCAATGGCGCGGACATTGTCTGTGCTATGCTCAGGCTTATGCCGCGGCGGTGAAAACCTTTTGCACGTCGTCATTGTCGTCCAACGCATCAACCAATTTTTCCAATTTGGCATACGCTTCGTCATCCAAATCCATCGGCATATTCGGTATCCAGGTCAATTCCGCCTTTTCTGGTTCGCCCAGTTTATCGGCCAATACCTTTTGCACGGTCATAAAATCGTCTGGCTTGGTTGTGATGATAAATCCGTTTTCATCAGATTCCAGATTATCGGCATTTGCATCCATTATGATTTCCATCATTTCATCTTCGCTTTTGCCAATGGACGCCGGATAGAAAATCTGGCCCGCGCGCGTGAACATAAATACAACACTGCCCTCTTCACCCATATTGCCACCATTTTTGGCGAATATATTACGAACCTCTGGCACGGTGCGACGTGGATTGTCGGTCAATGCCTCTACAATAACGGGGACGGCGCCGGGACCGTATCCCTCGTACCGGACGGCAACATAGTTTTCAGTGTTTGCGCCAGACGCCTTGTCAATTGCGCGCTTTATATTATCGTTCGGCATAGAATTTTTACGCGCATTTAATATCGCCAATCGCAACCGCGGATTATTATCCGGATTTTTATCGCCCAACTTTGCCGCCATTGTTATTTCACGCGCCAGTTTAGTAAACAACCCACTGCGCGCCGCATCAACCGCACCCTTTTTGTGCTGAATATTGTGCCATTTGCTGTGTCCACTCATATTTGACCTTTTACTTTTAATTGATTAAAATTACGACAAAAGGATAACAAATGATTGGAAAATTGCAAGGCATAGTTGATTATATCGGCGACGGATTTATCATACTGATGACGGGCGGCGTGGGGTACAAGGTTTTTACCCCCGAATATCTGACACCGAAATCAACGGTTGCCCTGTGGATAGAAACGGTTGTCCGCGAAGATTCAATCCGCCTGTTTGGCTTTTCAACGATTGCGGCGCAAAATCTGTTTAACCAATTAACGGCCGTGTCGGGGGTTGGACCGAAACTGGCAATGGCGATAATGGGCGCGATAAGCACGGATACACTGATGACGGCGATTGCAACGGGCGACGCAAAAACAATCACGGCCGCACCAGGCGTCGGGAAAAAGGTCGCAGAAAAAATCATCGTCGAATTAAAATCAAAAATTGGCGGCGCAACATTAAACCTGGGCGATGTTGGTGGCGCGTCTGGTGCATTGCCAGATTTGCTGGCTGCACTGGAATCATTGGGGTACAGACGGCTGGATATTGTGGATATGGCACAAAAACTGGTATCCGAAAACCCGAATGCGGACGTGTCAAAACTGGTACCAATGGCATTAAAGGAAATCAGTGGGAATAAGTAATTATGAATAATAACGAAACTATTTTTGCGCTGTCGTCGGGACATGGAAAATCGGGTGTGGCCGTCATACGTGTATCGGGCGACGATTTACGCGATTTATTTTTACGCATAACAAACCGTAAATCCGCGGACGCACGACATGCATATTTTGCAAACATGCGCGATAACGACGGCGGTATTATAGACCAAATTGTTGCAACCTACTTTGTGGCACCCCAATCCTTTACTGGAACCGACGTTATTGAAATATATTCCCACGGTGCACCAGCGGTGGTGGAAAAGATATTTGAATATTTGCGTAATGTGGGCGCACGTATGGCCGACGCTGGCGAATTTTCACGCCGCGCGTTTTATAATAATAAAATGGATCTGGCGGATGTGGACGGACTGGCGGCACTGTTAGACGCGCAAACCGACGCCCAGCGGCGCAGCGCACTGCAATCAATGATGGGCGGCGACAGTGAAATATATAACAACTGGCGCGGACAAATGATTGAAATTTCCGCATATGCCGCGGCAATTTTGGATTATGCGGATGACGAATTGCCCGCAAACATCGGCGATACAATTCGAACAAAAACAAAAAAATTATACGATGAAATTACCGACGCGCTGGCGCGCTATGCGGCGGTACGCGCAATCCGCGGCGGATTTAACGTTGTGCTGACGGGGAAAACAAACGTCGGCAAATCATCACTGTTTAACGCAATATTGGGGGCAAACCGTGCAATAGTATCCGACATACCCGGCACAACGCGCGACGTTGTGTCGGCAACATTGGACATAGGCGGATATATGGTGAATTTATCCGATACGGCGGGACTGCGCGAAACAAATGATACCATTGAAAAAATAGGTATCGAACGCACGCAATCTGAAATAGACGGCGCGGACATAATAATAAATGTGCGCACCCCGGACGATGCACCACACACATTGCCCCACGCGGACAAAAATACAATCTGTGTTGTAAACAAATCGGATTTAACCAATGGCCCCCGCGCCGACAATATAATATATGTATCAGCAAAAAATGGCGACGGTGTTTCAGAACTGACAAATGCAATACGCGAAAAAATTTCAGCCATTGCGACGACGGCACAAAACGGCGTTGCGGTCAATGCGCGCACACACGGATTATTATCGGACGCCGCCAGCGAATTAAAATCTGCAATCGATGCACCAGAAAATAATTACGATATATTTTCCGAACACACCCGTCGGGCGGCGGACGCGATTGGAAAAATATTGGGCACAATTACCGCGAACGACGTTCTGGACGCAACGTTTTCACAACTGTGCCTGGGCAAGTAATTTGTTAAACAACCAAAATAACAGTATAAATTTACACAAATTTTTCACAAGTTGAAAAAATACTTTAACTTTATAAAATTAATCACGGCCGGTTTTCCCGGCCGTGATTTTATTCCGTATCAATCGATGAAGCACGACGATAAAAATCCAACCCGAACAGGAAAATCTGTAACATTACCCGTGGTGGAATTTTCGCCGATCCACGTTCATATGCCGTCAACGTACCAACAGAAATTCCCATTTTTCCCGCCAGCAATCCCCGCGACAGCCCCGTACACAACCGCGCCGCGTGCAGAAAAAATCCCGGCGGAAAATCTGCGGTATTGTTAAACATTTTTTCCAATCGTTTCATTTTTGACATCTTTATTCCCCCATTTTTTGTTAAACAAAAACACCGCCGTGATTAAAGGCGGTTGGAGGTTAGTGGCTATTAAAGATAATAGCGCTGTTTATTGGATATTCACAGCCCTCCAACCTATGTTGGAGCATTTTCTTTAAGAGGCCACTACGCCCCACCCTGGTAATCAACCAGTGCCCAATAATTATAACACACCCAAATAATACTTTGCAACCAATTATTCCCCCTCTGTTCTCTGTACTCTGTTCTCTGTACTCTGTTCTCTGTACTCTGTACTCTGTTCTCTAAAAAAAACCCGCCGATTGGCGGGATTTTTATTCCTTGCGTATTGGATATTTGCCGTCTATCAGATTTTGACGCACGACATGGTGTTTAACCTTTTGCGTGCTGGTTGTGGGCAAATCGTCCGTTGTCATTGCAAAGTGCGTCACCCATTTGTATGATGCAACCTTTTTATTCGCCTGGGCGATGGCCGCCGCCAATTTATCCAGCGTCATATCTGGTTCAACACTGAACACACCATATGTGACGGTTTTGTTTTTAACCTTGTGCTCAAACACGGCGACGTTTTTAACACCTGGAATTTCGATGAACATGCCCTCTAATTCATCAGGATAAACGTTTTTACCCGAATCCAGAACAATGACCTGCTTTTTACGGCCGGCAAAGTGCAATTCGCCGTTTTTATCCATCGTCACCATATCGCCAGTGTTAAAGAATCCGCGTTCGTCGAAAACTTCTTCATTTACACTGGGATTGTTCAAATATCCACCGAACACCTGGTGGCCACGCACCCACAGAACACCAACGCCATCCTCGTTTTTATCACGAATTTCGCATTCGTTGTTTGTGGTTGGGCCGCCAAAGGCAAACGGGAAACGTTTTTTTGTCGGTTTGGAAATACAAATTGGTCCCACGGTTTCAGTCAAACCATATCCCTGAATAAACGTCAATCCTAAGCGTTCATAGAATGTTTCAACCTCTGGCTTGGTGGCCGCACCGCCCGCAATCAACAGACGTGCCCGACCGCCAAACACGGCCAGAACGGGTTCCTGGACCTTTTTCACCAAACCGCCCAGTCCTATTTTCTGCAACACCTTGCCATATTTCAGCACAAACGACGCCAACCACCATTTATGCTGTGCCTTGATATTTTCGATGATACGGTTACGCAGAACTTCCCATAATCTGGGTACGGCTGGAATAACATGCGGGCGATATTCTTTGAAATCCGCCATTATTTCCTTTGGATTTATGCTGGGCTGTAATAAAACGCCCGCACCATAGTGCAGCGTTGCCAACAATTCCACCGCAAACCCGAATATATGGTACATTGGCAAAAATCCATACATAATAAATCCAGGCTTAATCCACTGATGCATATCTTCCAGTGAATTAGAACATTCAATCAGGTTAAAATGTGTCAGTGGTACAACCTTTGGCGTGCCGGTTGACCCAGATGTAAACGACATTGTTGCCACATCCAATGCATCCACCGTTGCCGGTTTCAGACGGGCATCAATCTTGCCATCTTTTTGTGTAATATCATAAAATTTAAATTTCTTGGTTTTATAAAAAAACGACGGTTCCGCACATACGATATGACAATCGGTGGTTTCCGTCATATTGTCATATTCAAATGGCGTCAAATTAGTATCCAACAATAATGCCGTCCCACCCAGATACCAAATTGCGAACAGCGTAATTGGGAATTCAGGGATATTATGGGCCAAAACACCGACAATATCACCCTTTTTAACACCGGCGGCATGCAACGATGTCGCACGTGCGCGCACCAATTCAATAAATTCTGTGAACGTAACGTTTTCACGAACCAGGAATATATTATCTGGCCATTTGGCCGCGGTACGTTCCAGTAATTGATACATATTCATAACAAAAATTCCTTGTTGTTTTTATATTGGACAATCTTTATTATAGCAACCAAGGAAAAGATTGCAATTATGAAAATATTAACACTGAACATCAATTCAATACGTGCCCACGCGGAAAGTTTTATTGACATTCTGCGCGCGGGCGAATACGACGTCATTCTGGTCCAGGAATTAAAGGTTGAAACCGCGAATTTTCCGCACAACCTGTTTGATGAATATGGATATAATATCAAGGTATACGGCCAAAAATCCTGGAATGGCGTCGCGGTGTTTTCTAAATTTTCAATCGAAGATGTAACATACGGCATGCCGACGTATGCGGACACGAACGCCCGTTTTATTGAATGCGTCATTGACGGACGCGTACGCATAATAAACGTGTATATGCCCAATGGTGACACGGTTGATTCACCAAAATTCCCATATAAATTGGACTGGATGCGCGCATTTACCAATTATATCGCCCAATACATAAATTCCCCAGAACAGGTTATTATCGGTGGGGACTTTAACGTTGCACTGACTGACGCGGACGTGTGGAAACCGGCCAACTATGTTGGCATTGCAATCGCCGCCCCGGCCGCACGTGAAATTATGCAATCGTGGATTGCGGCGGGCTGGACGGATGTATGGCGCACCATGCACCCCGATGAAGTTGGATATACATGGTACGGATACCGCGGACGTGATACCGTCGGAAATCGCCAGGGACTGCGTCTGGATTACTTTCTGGCCAATCCGGCGGCAATGCAAAATATAAAATACTGTGAAATAGATATGAACCCGCGCCTGGCGGAAAAGCCAACCGACCATTGCGGTTTAATGTTAAAACTGGATTAAAAAACGGCTTGATTCAATTATAAATATTGCATAAAATGCTGTATAACATCAATCGTCAACACGGGCCAAATCATCATATGCGTGATACTTTGGCTCTTGCGTTTGTTTGTATTCGTATGGCGCGCGTCCAACTAAATATATATCAATCATCTCTTTGGCCTTGGCAACGGCGGCATTCATTAATTGCTGGGTTTCTGGGGCCGTGTATGGAATCACACGCGCATCATTGTTTTTCAATTGCAGAAACATCATCACAGGTGTTTTTGATTTAACGGTTGTATGTATTGGGAAACCGCCATTTTGCAGCATATACGCTTCTAATGGTAATTGTGGCATACAACCATTGTTAAATGAACTGCCCGACGGGGCAGCCCCGGTTTTTACATCCAAAACCCCACCGTCCCACACACGATCTGCACGTGCACGAATGGTATAACCATCAATTACCATTTTACCATTAATTTCAGCCACTGAATCAGCCAAATCCGTCATAACATTTGCGATTACTGGGGCAATTTCCACAAATCGTTTGTGCCAAAAATGAAACAATACACTGTCCGTCCCTAACTTATTTACCGCCGCCGCATCCATCATCCGCACCAAAGTGTTTGGTGTAAAATCAGATGCTGTTTCCATAACACCATGCACTAAATTTCCAAAATCACGAACATCAGGCATTTCCCAATAATCATCAATAACCCGCAAACGCAGTATATGACGCACATAGAACGCATATGGATTATGAATTACATATTCTAAATCCGTGACATGAATATCCCCCCAATCGACCGGTGGCGTTGGTGCGGAATAATCCAATGGACGCGGCGGTACATTATCACGCGCACGCACCGCGCCCAATATGTCGTTGGCCACATCAGTATCATATTGTCCACCCCGCACCGCCACACGTGACAAGAATCGCGATTCCGTTGTTTTAACCCCACCAGAAACAGCACTGCGCACCCAATAAACATCCGTTCCACATGATAAATTCATAAAATCCAATGATTGTAATGAAACCTTTCTGTCGGGTGACGGAATACCAACCTGTTCAGCCACCGCCCGTGGCAACCACGCATTTTCATAACCGCGCGCTGGGAACATCCCGTCATTCAATCCAGTCAATATGACAACATCTGCCGTCTGCATACGCGATTCAATTGTTCCCAAAACGATGATATCCGCCGCATCATTCATAACCCCACGCACAGACACCCCACCAATCGCATCCGCCAAAAACGCACGTGCATCCTGCATTGACAATTTTATATTCACGGATTTCAAACAATCTGATAAATCAGATACAGCACGCCAAATCTGTACAGACGCCGCATCATCAACATCAAATTCAGGGGTAAAATTTATTTCACAATCATCAACCAATTTGACAATCGTATCCATTAAATTAAAACCACATTCACCATACACACGATTAAACACAGAATCATCGCCACGTTCAATCCATGAATCAAACAAATTTAATATCGCCCGCCCCACAGGTACCATATTACCCGGCATTCCCCCAGAAAAATCTGCATTCAATCCACGTTCTGCAAACGCCGTCGCAATACGTTGATTTCCGGCCGCGTCTGGCGTTATTACCAAAACTGTTTTGTTATCGGCAACCGCACGCGCAGCAATTTCAGCAACGGCGGCGGCCTCTTCACTTTCGCGGTCACACACGATTAAATGGCAATGACGCACATCCGCACCATTAACTGGCCGTGTTGGATTATTACCAAACGCATGATTAAAAAAATCAATTGCACTGTGTCCAACATCTATGGGTATCAAATCATCAGGACTTGCCCCAACACGTTTTAAGAATTTATATTCCGCATTATATGGATTGGTATTCAATTCAAAATCATTCACGTCACCGGCAATATGTCCAGACAAAATAATCCGCCCATGCGGTATATTTGCAATTTCAACCATTAAATCAGCCGTGGCCGGCACACTGGCCGTGGATGCACACACAATAACCAATTTGTATTTATCCAATAATTGTACCCACGCGCGAATATCTGCATTACGCACCTGAACAGTTGTTGGCCTGTTATCAGAAATTTGTTGCTGTACACTGCCCAATATATTTAATATTTCAGCCTTGCGCTGAAAATGCGCAGCATATCGTGCATCAACCATACTGGTCCAATCAATGGCCGTTGCATCCACCCCTTCGTTTTCCATATAATCCTGCATACGCAGTAAATCATGCGCCACCGGCAACGCCGTTGTAATATTTCCAATATTCGCATCCGCAGCCAATAATTTAGCCGCCACAACAACACGCATGGTATTTGATATTGCATCCACAGTATCTGTATCGTCAAAATCGATTTCATCGGCGGCTTCGCCCAGTGCGACCAAACGTGGCAAAATTATTGCATGACCGGCGCGTTTGGTTAAATATTTTTCAACCCCACGCACGGCGCGTCTGCTGGGCAAAAAAATCAACATATCTGATAAATCAACCCCAGCCCCATCCATCACGTATGCCAATGCATCCGCCATACGCGCAGGATTAGTTGCATAAAAAATATTTTTATTTAATCCCAATTATATCCCTTATTGGTTCAATTCCCGCTTTCTTTTCCGCCGATGTTTCCAAAATATCAGCAACCATCGCAGGATGATTTTCATGATTTAATGTTGTTTGTGATTTTTCGCGTATACGCTTGTCCTTTTTAGTATAAACGATTTGATACGCAATACCATTAACATCACAAAAATCCATTAAATCTAAATCAGACGCCCGCGCCCCGATACGCGAATCTATCAAAATAAATAATCTGCGTAATTGCCGCCGTGAAATCAGATACTGTTCCAACCTGTGTAACCAGCGCAATGCATCCGCGCGTGCCACACGTGCATATCCATACCCCGGCAAATCCACCAACATCAACCTGTCGTCAATATTAAATAAATTCAACGTTTGCGTCCGTCCCGGCGTATTTGACGTGCGCGCCACATTTTCCCCAACAATTGCATTTATCAAAGATGACTTGCCAACATTACTGCGCCCAACAAATGCATATTCAGGGAACTGTGTTTTTGGCAATGATTCAACCGTATCAAATGCACCAACAAATTTAATCATCCATTTCCCCCTTGTCCAACATGCGCCTGTATGCCTCTTTCTTTGATATTCCAGTGCGCCGTGCCAAATCCGCCGCCGCTGTTTTAGTAGACACCGCAGATATATCATTGACAATTTCTGTTATTTCAGAATCAGACATTTTATGTTCCGGGGCCGGCGCAACAACAACGACTATTTCACCACGTGGCGCGTCTATACGCATTAAATCCGCGGGATATCCGATAATGGCCTGTTCATGAATTTTAGTAATTTCACGCACAATGGCAATTTGCCGTTCTGGCATAACACGCGCCATTGCTGCAATTGTTGACATAATTCGATTTGGACTTTCATAATAAATAATCGTATGCCGAATTTTATTATCATCACGCAACTTTTTTTCATCAAAAAAACCACAAAAAGTAAATCTGTCTGTTGGGAATCCCGACAACACCAGCGCAGAAATCGCCGCCACCGGCCCCGGCACAACGTATACCGGCACACCCGCCGCACGCGCCGCGCGCACCAATCGAAACCCTGGGTCACTTATCCCCGGCATACCCGCATCAGACACCGCCGCAATTGTCATTCCACTTTGCAGTTTTTCAATCAATTCCGGTACAACATCACGTTCATTATGCTCGTGACAGGCAACACGTGGCGTTTTTATATCAAAATGTGTTGCTAATTTAGCAAAAACCCGCGTATCTTCTGCGGCAATCAAATCAACATTTTTCAATGTTTCAATTGCGCGTGGCGACATATCTGATAAATTCCCAATAGGTGTACCAACAATATAAAGCCCAGATTGCATTACAAATCCTTTTATAGTAAAATAATACAAAAATAAATGGAATTTTCAATGTATATGAACAAAATGAATCAAATCATAGGAATCATCGCATTACTGACAATTGCAGGTTGTGCCCACGACACCACCCCAAAAACAGATTGGTTTGGTGAATACGGCACATTGGAAACGGGAACCCCCGTACAAATGCAGTACGGGTCGCCCGACATGCAACCCGGCACCCCATCGGATAATTTATTGGGTGCCCCAGTGCACAGAATGGCTGTAATGTTGCCATTAACGGGTGATGCGGCCCCAACGGGCCGTGCAATTCGCACATCCATAGAGGCCGCAGTCCTGCAAAACGCACCACAAAATTTATCAGTTGCCTTTTATGACACGGCTGAAAATTTATCTGCAACAATAAATGAAGTCATCACCACCAACCCCGCGGTTGTTGTTGGCCCTGTATTTGCGTCAGACGCCCGCGCATTACGTGATGCAAAACCAGACAGTCTGCCTGTATTATCATTTACATCTGATGCCCAATCATTGGGCAACGGCGTTATGACATTGGCATTAATGCCCACCAACAGTACCGAGGCAATTGTCAAAGAAATGTCATCAGATGGTGTCCAGGGATTTATTATCATTGCCCCAGATACACAATCGGGCCACTTAATGGCTGGTACTGCGGTGGCATCAGCAGAAATGTATAATTTGCCACTGGCCGGAATATTTTTCTATACAGAAAACGATACAAATTCCATAAAAGATACGGCCATTGCCGCATCAATGAATAATGCGCGCACCGCTGCAAACAACCGCGCACGTGCTGTTTTATCCGACATTCTAACCCAGGAACGCTTAACAGCATTGGAAAAATCATCGTTAAACATTCAATTGGAACGTTTATCCAAAACAGAAACATTGGGTAAATTACCATATAACGCGATATTATTCCTGGGCAATGGTGACGACACGGAAAGCATGGCATCATTTTTGCGATACTATGGCGTTGGCGCACGCGAAGCCTCTTTTTATGGCACCGCATTATGGGAAGGTTCAGATATAATAAACGATTTCACAATGTCTGGTGCTAAATATGCAGTATTACCGGACGCATCACAATCATTTTCTAACTTGTACGAACGTATTTCAGGAACCCAACCAGGACGCCTGGCCGGATTCGGATATGACGCGGCAAATATGGCAATGGGTATGATATATTCACCAAAATCCGATGCGGCATACCTGTTGGACCCCAGTGGTTATGCCGGCGTCGAAGGATTATATCGTCTGGAACCAACCGGTGAAAACGAACGTGCATTACAAATAGTGCAACTGGCCGGCGACGGCACGACACAAATTGTGCACCCTGCCGCAGAAAATTTTCTGACCCCAATTTATAATTTGGAACAACGTAAAATAAAACCAGCAGACGCCATGGAACTGGAAACCCCCGGCATAAATCCAGATGATTATATAAATATTCCCGCCCGTCTGCGCGATAAATACGAATCCGACACATATGGTACCCATATAACACACGTGTCACCCACCGCCCCCCAATTGGTTGAAACAATCACTATTCTGCCCGAAGATGACAGGGATTCTGTAATCATATCCCCAGATTTTCAACCCATTACATTGGAATCAGTTAACCGCACATATATAGACAGTGTGGAAATAGAGGAATAAACTATGAAAGCCCCCGACCCGACGAAAACATCTTTGCGTAAAAAAGCAGATTATGCGAAAACTGGTCGCTGTAAAAATCTGATTGCAGTGTTAGAAGCACCCCGTAACATCGAAAACATTGGCACGGTAATACGCAATATAAACGTACTGGGGGTTGAAAAATTATACATTGTTGACCGATTTAATGTACTACCAGACAACTGGGAAACAATGCGTAATAAAAAGAAATTATTAGATATTTCCGCATCTGCTGTAAAATGGACATTTATAAAAAAATTCAAAACAACAGAAGAATGCATAAATCATCTGGAAAAGAATGGTTTTGTATCAATCGTCACATCACCCCATATCAAGGGAAAAACAAACATTTTGTTACAAGACGGCGATTTTACCCAGAAAAAATTGGCTGTATGGTTTGGCAACGAAGCCCGCGGCATCAGCGATACCGCTGTATCGCACAGTGCGGCGTGTGTTCAAATAGAAATGTATGGAATTGTTGAAAGCCTGAATCTGGCCACGTCAACTGGGATTGTTTTATATGAAATAACAAAACAACGGCGCCAATATCAGGAAACGCACAAAGGTGCACGAAAAACAAATCCGCCAATAAAGAAATAAAAATGTCCCGATAATGGGACATTTTTTTAACACATTGCGGCATCGGCAAACCCAAATTGTGTCAGCGAATTTTCACGCGCCTGGATACAAATAAATTGCATTTCGCCGTTACCTGTATTTTCAATCGTACGCGCTGCGCCGGTTGCAACACGAACCGCACTGCCCGCGACAACCGGGATTTGTTCGCCGTCAACGGTTATAATACCCGCGCCAGACAAGATTATATAAACTTCTTCGTTTTGATGATGCAAATGATTAAACGGAACCTTAAAACCGACTGGCACCACGTTTATCGACACTTCACAACTGGTCAGATTCAGCGCATCGTGCAAAAACGCCTTGCCGTTTTCACGCTTTGCAATTTCAGACATAGAACCAAAATCAGATTTAGTGTATTTAGACATTTGTTTCCCCTTTTGTTAAAAACCGTGCTTAAAATATATGGCTAAAAAAACATTCTGTAAAGTACGCACAAAAATGTAAGCATACATACACATTGGTAACTTTTGCCGGATTTTCGGCACATAGACGCCAAAAAATTTTTTAATTGTCATTTTTGTATGTTACTGTATAATTTGCAGTATGAAACACAAATCTAGGGAAATTATATCCGCGCAATGCCCTGTTGCCCTGACGGTGTCGCTGATTGGCAACAAATGGAAATTGATGATTATGCGCAATTTGCTGACACGCCCGTGGCGATTTAACGAACTGCAAAAAAGCATCGGAATTATTAGTCAAAAGGTATTGGTCGATAACCTGCGCGCGATGGAATCGGACGGCCTGATAATCAGAACGGTGTTTCCAGCGGTTCCACCGCACGTTGAATATTCACTGTCCGAACTGGGTCAATCAATGCGCCCAATATTACGGGCAATGGAAAAATGGGGCACCGAATACCAGAAAAAACGTTTATAGAATATAACATATAAAATAAAACCCCCGCCTGACGACGGGTGTTTTTTATTCTGGTGGGAGTGGGTGGATTCGAACCACCTCAGGCTTAAGCCAACAGATTTACAGTCTGCCCCGGCTCTCCAACTCCGGCGCACGCCCAATCTCGTGTTCCGCCCGCCTACGCCAACGGCTTCGGTGGGCAATGGATTTTCAGCCCTTGCTGCGCTGCGGTGAAAATCCTTGGTGCGGGCAGCGGGAAACCGCGCGTATAAAAACACAACGAGTTGCGTTATTAGCAACGAGTTGATGTTTGCATCGCAAGGTTACCCAACTTATCGGCACCCTATCCCGTTTCTGGTGCGGGCAGCGGGAATCGAACCCGCATTTCAAGCTTGGAAGGCTTGCATACTAGCCTTTGTACTATGCCCGCAACAAATTCAAAGCCCTGTGATTATATACTATTTTTAGCCAAACGCAAGTATTTTTCACAGGGCAACTGTTCCACGTTATCTGATACCGTGTATGATATCTTCCATTTCCAACAGGAATTCCATATCATACCCGCGGGCCTTTAACCGTTGCAACATTAAATGTGCGGCTTCGGCCACGCCCAAACTTTTACAGATTTCAACAACCGTAATAATTTCATCACGGTCCATTTTATCCGTCGGCATCAACGCAACTGCGACGCCCAATTCACGTACCGCAGCGCGCATATATGCGGCCTTGTTCGAACGGCATCCATATTCGTATAAAACCGCATATGTATTTGCATTATCCAAAAATTCATCATAACGATATGCGTTGGTGTTGATATTCTGCATAACCCGGTCTTCTATGGTTTGACATATTTTCTGATCAGAATATAAGTATTCTAATGATGTCATCGCATTATTATTGGGTTCAGACACTGCCGCCAGTCCGTCTGCAATCGCCTGCTTGCGCGCGGCCATATCGGCAAAATACTGCGCATTTTCAGGACATCCGCGTTGTGCCAATATGTCGTATATGCGTGCACTGTCTGTCTGACGCATCCAATCATGCGAATTATCATCAACAACCCATTGCAACAATAAATCTTCGACAACGGCGCACGCAGGACGCATTTCTGTTTCATCCGCATCTGATGTTACGACATTTTCATCATTTGCCTGAACTGATTCAGTCGATGGCACAAATCCACCGCCATACGGAACCGCACGATTTCCAATAATTCCGCCATCATACAGCACCCACGTTGCCGCACCTGCAATAACGATTATTACCAAAAACAACCACCACCATACACGACGACGATGCGTTTTTTTGTTATTTTCTGTTGATGTTTTTTTCTCTCTCATTTTACTCCCCTTGTTTTATCTTATTGGTGGGAAACAATCGCCGCCATCATCGGGACAGCAATTAAACCCCTGGTCCCCCATATCTGTGTATATTTCACCCGGACAACATCCATTTTCATCCGGTGCCGCATTATCAGGACACATAATTTCACCCGCATCATTGTTTGCAACATAATTTGCAAACACGGACAAACCGTACCCAACGCCCCCACCGACCAGGAAACACACCACACACAACGCAACTATTTTTAAATTTATTTTCATATTGCATTTCCATTATTTATGGGCGGATAACACGTTCCCCCATCATCAGGACAACATGCGAACACCAAATTCCCCATATCTGTAAATGTTTCGCCGTCGCAACAACCAAACTGATTGGGTTTACTGCCATCCTCGCACAAACCGGACGCGACATTTCTGGCGGCGGTTTCAGTATCTATTTCCACAGATTTTGATTTATCTATTTCATCGCAATCCGCATCATATTGATTTTGCAGCGGTTCAATTTCCGCATCAGACGCACCATTTGCAACCAAAGTATCAATATCAGATTTTAAATCGTCACATAATTTTTTACGTTCAGTCAAATATTCATCCAACATTGTACGTGTTGTTACCACCACAGTTTCAACAACCGGCGTATCTGTTGTTACTGGTTTTGGTGCGACAGTCACAGCAGACACCCGACTGGTTGCTATGCTGCGCCGCCCGGCCGCTGAACGTGAACAGTCAGCCCGATATTGCGCCTGTAACTGTGCCAATTCCGCACTTTGTGTATCTGTTGGGGTATCTATTGCGCTTAATTCATTTATGCGCGCCTGAACGGCCGTACAATCAGTTGTTCTGTCTGCTGTGGCCGCGACTGCGCCCCCCACCCCACATACACATATGGCAAATGACAAAAATACATTTTTTAATATTTTATTCATTTATTACCTGTTCCATTTTTAGGATAAAATCCGTTGCCGGATCAATCAGTTGTTCAATTTTGTTCAAAAATTCACGCGCTTCCTGTTGCATATCCAGTTTTTTATAAGTATCTATGACAATTTCAGCATCCCATGTTTGCATATCTTCCGTTGGTTTTAACGCGGCGGCAATTTCCAATTCACGCAACGCCAATGTTTTATACATATCAGAATTTTCCGTACATCCACGTTCCGCCAAAGTGCCATATGTATCAGCATTAGTAAGATGATTGGTATAATTGGTGCTGTCTTCTGGATACAGTCTTTGCTTTAATAACTGTTCAATACGTGAACAAGTAGACATTATTTCTGGTTGTTTTGTTTGAACCGACACAGGTTGCGTTTCAACAATAACCAGACGCCCCGCACACCCATTTGAATAAGCGGTATTCAGATTATTAAGCACATCAACATTATCACGCGTCGCCCCAGATGACGTAATATTTACAATTTCATTTGCAATCGCATCACATTCCTGGGCTGTTAATTTTTCCGCATCATTTTTATTACCATTATACCCCAGTCCAATCATTAAACCACACGCAAATAATCCAGCCAGCGCAACCGCGCCCCATATTTTATGCCCCAAACTGCAACAATTCACGGAACATACTTTTTCCTGTTTTGCATTCTTGCCAGAATTGCCCGTCGTTTTTTTTGCAACTGATTTTTTCATTCATTCCCCCTACATTTATTTGCATTATAATATTTTTTTAAAAATTATTCCACTATACCATTTGTAATAGTTATTGTTCTGTCGGCACGTGCGGCCAAATTCATATCATGCGTTACAAACAACATGGCCATTTTTTGTTTTCGCACCAAATCCAATAATAAATCAAACACAGATGCCGCATGCGCAGGATCCAAACTGCCCGTGGGTTCATCTGCCAATAAAATTTCAGGATTATTTGCCAACGCACGTGCAACGGCTGCGCGTTGTTGTTCCCCCCCTGACATTTCCCCCGGCAAATGCCCCGCACGATGTGCGACACTGGCGGCACGCAGCAATTTCATGGCACGCGCATTTGCACTGCGTTCATCCAATCCATTTGCCAACATTGGCAAAACAACATTTTCCAACGCAGTAAAATCAGCCAATAAATTATGACGCTGATAAACAAAGCCTATCTTTTGACGCCGCATCATGGTGCGCATTTCGTCATCCATTTTCTGAACAGGCACCCCGGCCAGCAATATACTGCCGGACGTTGGCCTGTCCAACAATCCGACACATTGTAACAGTGTTGATTTACCACTGCCCGATGGACCAACCAGCGCAACAATTTCACCCCTGCGCAAATCGAAACCACCCCCGCGCAAAATATGCAGTGGTTGTCCGCCCTCCATAAACGTTTTTTTTATATCGCGCACCGACAGGACGACATCGCCACGTGAAACCTTGGACAAAGAATTTAATATATTCGCCATTTTTATCGCCCTTTATTCATTTCGCAGAACCTCTACTGGGTCGGTACTGGCCGCTTTCCATGCGGGATACAGTGTCGCCAAAAACGCCAACAATACCGCAATCAATGCAATTCCAACAACATCACCCACAACTAACTTTGACGGCAATTCGGACAAATAATATAATTCAGCCGGAAACAAATCACGTCCTGTTGCCCATTGAACAAACTGGCGTATTGGTTCGATATAAATCGCAATAACCACCCCCAGTATCGTACCGAACAAAGCACCCAATACCCCCAAACTGGTCCCAGACAGAATAAATATTTTCATCATTGACCGGCGTGAAACGCCAAACGTACGCAGCACGGCAATATCCTTGGACTTGTCTTTGACCAACATAACCAAACTGGACACAATATTAAACGCCGCAACAATTATTATCAGCATTAATATTAAAAACATAACATTTGATTCAACCTGTAACGCCCCGACAAATCCCCGATTTAAATCGCGCCAATCGCGCACAACAAACCCATCAGGCAACAATCGGGCCAACGCGTCACGCACCTGGGCGGTGTCTTCTGGGTCACGCAGAAATAAATCTATGTGCGTCACAGCATCTGGAATATTCAAATATTTTTGTGCGGTTTCCAATGGCATAAAAATATATCCTGAATCATATTCATACATTCCCATAAAGAAAGATGACATAACTGGATACGACATAATCCGTGGCATAGACCCAAACGGTGTCGGTGTTGCATTATTCGCAGAAACCAACGAAATCTGGTCCCCCATGCCAACCGACAACGCGCGTGTCAATGACGCCCCAGCAACCAATTCCCCATCCTGAATTTTATCCAATGGTTTGCCATAAATCCTGGTGCCATTTGCGGCCTTGGCCGCCAAATCAGACATTCTGATACCACGTATCATCGCCCCGGTATTATTTCCGTTTGCAGTGGCCATAACCTGGCCTTCGGCAATTGGTACAATTCCATTTGCATTGGCGGCCACAATCTTGTTCTGACGCATTTTATCGATCAAGAAATCATAATCCTTTATTGCGCCATCCTGGTGATAAACAACGACATGCCCATTCATTCCAACGATACGCGACAACAGCGTATCATGAAATCCCCCCATAACAGACATAACAACAATCAGCGTCGCCACACCCAACGTTATACCAATCAAAGACACCCATGAAACAACGGAACCAAATCCCCGCCGTTTGGCTGCTAAATACCTGAATGCAATTTTTCTTTCTAATCTTGAAAACATTCATCAACCCCTATATATCCGCACCCAAAAAGTCCCGCAGCGCATCGCCAACCAACGGCATATCGGCCCCAGCCGGCAGTTTGTCCGCTTCAACAATTGATATTATCCGTGGCGACATAAACACAACCAGTTCTGCAAACGGACTTATCAGCGTTTCCGGCGTTGTAACAAAAGAATGCGTTGGAATACCAATAATTACATAATTATCCCCAACATCTGACGGAATATTAAACGACGACAATTCGCCATTGCTGGTACGCAGAACTATTTTTGCATCAATTTTATTTTTTCCACCATAATCACCATATGTACCCGTTGCCCCTATAACTAAATCAGTTTCCAATCTGTCTTCTTTGCTGCACTGTCCAATGTCAAAGCGCGATTGCCAACCATTTGGAATAACAAAAGTACCCTGTGAAATTAAAACAACATTTGATTGTTGGGATAAAAATTCCTGTAAAGTCTTGGTATTTATCTCGGGACTAACCACCAACGCACGTCCAACAACCCCCGGTATAGACATTTTTATATTATTGTCCCCAAACGCTGGCAATAAATTCATCCATATTATGGGATTATCAGTACGCGGATACACACGATAAACATCTATATCCCACGCAATCATGTATTTTTTAGACGCAATATCAGCAATCATTTTTGCAACTTCGCGTTCAGTTTGATAATTCCCTTCGAATACCAGGGTTTTATCCTGCCAGTTAACCAATAAATTACGCACATCTGCGCCATGCATTGCGTCCAACAACGCCATTATAATGCTTTCATTTTTAGGCATTTTAATCATCCATTTGGCACGATTATCCAAATGAATTTCAGCATTCACCGCATCATACGAATAATATGCCTGGCCCATTTTTGAAATTAATTCAACACTGTCCGCCAAATTACCGGCTGAAATGGTCCCAGACACAGTTTGATTTAATTCACCATCTTCTATGACAGAAATATCAACCCCTTCTAGTAATTTATCCAACGTTTCTTTTACAGTTAATCTGCTGAATTCATAATCAGTAACCTGTAAATCAGGCAATGGGTCCCCCACCCCCAACCGCACCATTTCAATTGGTTCTTCTGGGACGACGGAAACAACGGTTTGATTATCCCAATTAACAGTGCATCGTTTTGGCAATTCAATTGAAAAACGCTGTGCGGTATCAGTTGTTAACGCCGCCTTTTTCGGAAATATCGGAACAGAATTTTCATCAATAACAAAATTTTCCACAACGTTCACAGTATCAAATTGCGGCACATCTTCCTGTTTTCGTTGTGCGCACCCTGCAACCATACCGGCAACAACGACCAAAACTAAAAATCCGCACAATTGTCTGTATTTATTCATATTTTCCCCTTATCCTTGGCCAGTACGTTAAATATTCATAACGCGTTCAAATTCTTCCAGTGTCATTTCATACAATGGCTTTTGCGTTGGTGTGGTTAAATCCTTGACCCGTTCATATTGTTCCCCAAATCTTTTTATAACTGCGGCAACATCAGCGGGCACAGCACTTTTATTTTTTTCCATCAACCGCCGCCCATATTCATAAACATATTCCAACACATCCGCCAGAAAAAACCGCCCCACATAATTTTCCATGGCGATACCGCCCTTTTGCACACAAATGGCAGACATCACCATAATCATCTGATTATATAAATTTGCCAGTTTTATAAAGTTTTGAACTGTTATTGCCATGTGCGTTTCCTATATTCCCTTTTATTGTATTATAAAAACTATTGCCCCCCCAACGCAATTAAATTATAATGCAAAATATGAGAATTAAATACATTGTTTTTGCCCTTGTTTTATCAGCATGCGCATCTGCCAATCGTGGCAGCATAGATGACGCAACGATTTTAAATTGGGAAAATGAATCTGTCACAATGGAACAATTTGTCCGTGATCACAAGGCATGCCTGGGCATAACAAAACCATCATACATGCCACGTTCGCGCATTTCAAAACTGTTGGCACCAAACCAAAGTGGCATTATGCCGGATTGGGACGGTTTATGGGTTACATTCCAATCAAACGAATATCGTGACGTGGGTCAACGCGCATTATTGTCTGTACCACGCAACACCACATCAAAATCAGTTGGTTCATATCGTAAATGTATGTTCAGACGTGGATATTTGTTGCGTGCAAATTAAAATATTTACCGCACTTTTCATTATTTGCAATTTGTGATATAATTTAACGCATGAAACGTTCAATATGGTTTTGGCTGTATTTTATTGTGGCAATATTGTTGGCCATTTACTTTGCGACCCGCATCGTGATGATATGTACTGGCCACGGCACATTGTCATACGTACGAACAATGTCCATTACGGCCGACATCCCGAACAAGGATTTAACCCCCGTTGTCACGGCGGCGGCGGTTGCCCCCGGCACACGCGCATTTGGTGAAACATTAAACGCGATAAACGCCCGCATTGCGGCAACCCCTGGCATAAAAAACGCCGCGACACGACGCCTGGCCAATGGGAATCTGGCAATTCATGTTCAATTACATCAGGCTGTTGCCCAATGGACTGACGGGAACCAGTATTTTCCATTATCGGCCGATGGAACAATAGTAAACAAACCATCTGATACCCGCACCCCGAACACAGTTGTATTTCGTGGCCCTGTTCCGAATGATATATCTGGAATAACAACCACCGCGCAAAACATGGTATCGGACATAGATTATCTGGAATTCATAGAAAACAGACGTTGGAATCTGCATACGATTGACGGCATAACCATAATGTTACCCGAACAAAATCCAGATGCAGCAATTGCCAGCCTGATGGTTTTGGATAAAAATCATAACATTTTATCCAAAGACCTGGATATCATAGATATGCGTGACAGTGCGCGTATATTGGTAAAATAAAAATGAACTTATCTGATTCATCTTTTTTATGCTTGGACATTGGTACCAGCGGTGTACGCGGCATAGCCCACCGTGTTCGCAATGCGCGTTTGGTAAAATCCGCAATGTATTCAATGGACAGTTTTGATACTGTATACGCCCTGAAACAGGTAATAAATGAACTAGAACGTCAACTGGGCGACCATTTTGACAACGCATACGTAACCGGCAATTTTGGTCCCGCATCATTTAAAATCAGCCCAAAAACAAAAAACTGGCGCAGCGAACATAAAATAACGCAATCGGACATAGGCGCAATGATTTCACAAATAACGCCACCAGACGGATATTATCCAATGCATATAATCCCATTGCGTTATGAAACACCAAACATTCCGAAACTGTATTCACCAATTGGATATACAGATTTTGGTCTGACGGCAATTTTTGGTGCAATATTTTATTCAGGTGATGCAATGGACGAAATAATATCCACATTGCATGCTGCGTATATTCAACCATACTCTTTCTATGACCCACATTTTTTGCAAAACGCCACATCACATGACAAAAAAAGTGCGGACATGTACATTGATTTTGGTGCCCAATTTACAACTGTTTCAATATGGTTGGACAACGGCCCAATATTTTTTCAAAAAATTCCATTTGGTGGCACGGACATAACCCGCGACATATCTGAAAAATTAAACATAAATTTTGACGATGCAGAACGCATAAAGCGTAATGTGGCCAGTTTAATGCCCAACGACATGGACAGATTTACCCCTGCGGACACAGCATACGATTTTTCACGTTCGGATGTAAATGGAATAATATTGCCAAACATGATTGATTTATTTGCAAAAATCAAGGACGCATGTTCCGCACCATTTAAACACAAAATGCCAAACAGAATACTGATTTCCGGCGGTGGTTCAGAAATGAACGGAATTTCAGATTTTATGGAAAACGTTTTCGGGATTCCCGTGACAAACAACACCCGCACCGCATCAGTCCAGGCATTATCCGCATACATCTGGCACGCCGAAGATTCCCACCGCCGTGCATGGGATGCGCGACGTGAACGCATAAAAAACATTTATGATAAATTAACCATTTCATTCAGACCACATAAAAAGCAACAAAATCAGTTCATTCCAATTCTGCCCAGCACACTGTGCTTTGACATGAAAAGTGCATCTACGTATTCAATGTTCCGGTCTGGTGGCATATCAATGATTCATGTTGATATAATGGATGGCCTGTATGTTGAAAATATACGTGGCGGAATTCCTGAATTAAAATATATACGTGGTCACACAACGGCGCATTTGCATGTACACCTGATGACGGAAAGCCCGGACGTCTGGGCTGCGGACGCAATTCGTGCCGGCGCGAACACAATTATAGTTTCAACAAACACATCTGGTGTACGTGCCGCACTGCGAATAATACGTGGTGCCGGGCGTCGTGCAGGCGTTGCATTAAACCCTGATTCATCTGTTGAAATTCTAAAACCGATTTTACGTGAAATAGATGAAGTTATGATTATGGCGGTTTCCCCTGGCGCGGCGGGCCAACCATTTGATACAGAATGCCTGCATAAAATATCAATATTGGCGGCAACGCGTAAAAAATATGGGTTAAAATATTTAATATCTGTTGACGGCGGAATAAATGCAGAAACCGCGCAAAAATGTTGGGCAGCCGGGGCAGATTTACTGGTCAGCGGTTCATACCTGGCCCACAGCAGTGATTTTCCATTGGCCGTACAAAGCCTGTTAAAACAAAAATCATAAAAAAAATCCCCATGTTTCCATGGGGGTGCAAACTATGCGTAATGGATTGACGAATCAGTCCATAGGGATGTGGATTCGGGGCCTTTTAAAGCCCTTGCGATGCAAAGTCTGCATTTGTGATCACAACTGCAATCACAAATTATATTTTAACTAATTTACACAAAATTGCAACAGGCACATTATCTTATTTTTACATAACCTCTATTACCCGGCCATCACCATCACCAGATATATAAATATGTATTGTATTATCGGGCAATATATCCGCGGCAATATCAGGCCATTCAATCAGTGTTATATCATTTTGCACAGAATATGGTAATCCTATTTCCGTCAGTTCTGATTTATCTTCTATTCTGTATAAATCAAAATGAGAAATCCCGTCATAATTCTGAACAATGGTAAATGTTGGACTGGGGACAACGGTATCAGCCCCACGCAAAGTCTGAATTATTGTGCGCGCAATTTCAGATTTTCCCATTCCCAAATCACCATGCAACGCAACACAAACTGGCGCACACAGCGTTTTTGCAAATTCACGTGCCCACGCACGCGTTTCGTCAATATTTTTTAATTCATACTTTTTCATCTGTTACGTCCATTATTCATAATATGTATCTGAATTTGATAATCTGGTTTTGGAAAATCAGGCCTTTTTCCTTTTAAGAAAGAAACCATCTCCATTGCGCAACCAGGTTGTTTATACGGATATCGAATTCTGAAAACATGTCCGCCACGCAAAACCAAACATTCCGCGGCATACCAATTTTTATATAATTGCGATATATATAATCCATTTACACTTAAAATTTCATCACGATTTATATTCATGTCTTACTCCAACAATAACAAATCATCTTCCATTTTATGAATTGCGTCACGTAATTCAGCCGCATGTTCAAATTCTAGGTTTTCGGCTGCTTCACGCATTTGCTTGTTTAATTTTTTAATTTCCTTGCGCAATGTTTCCGCATCCATAACACCATCAGACGTATAAACAAATCTGCGCTTTTTATCCGTCTTTTCGTTTTTATCACCGACCTCGGCAAAGACGGCCTTGGTAACAGTTTTTGGCGTAATATTATGTTCGCGATTGTACGCCATCTGCTTTTCACGACGGCGCGCCGTTTCATCCAACGCCGCACGCATTGAATCTGTCACAGTATCTGCATACAATATCACCCGGCCATTTGCATTACGGGCCGCACGTCCAATTGTCTGAATCAACGACCGCGTCGAACGCAAAAATCCCTCTTTATCAGCGTCCATAATCGCAACCAATTCGCATTCAGGAACATCCAATCCTTCGCGTAATAAATTAATTCCGACCAATACGTCAAATTTACCCAAACGTAAATCACGTAACAATTCAATACGTTCCAGCGTTTCAATATCACTGTGCAAATATTTTGCCCGCACCCCGTTTTCAACAAAATAGTCGGTTAATTGTTCAGCCATTTTTTTAGTCAAAGTGGTAACCAAAACACGCCCATGAACCTGTTTAACTTCGTCCAACAAATCATCAACCTGATGCGTCGTTGGGCGTACTTCACACACTGGATCCAACAAACCAGTTGGTCTGATAACCTGTTCTGAAACAATTCCGCCCGATTGATTTAATTCCCATTCCGCGGGTGTTGCCGAAACAAATATAGTTTGCGGACGCAACGCATCCCATTCTTCGAATGTCAACGGCCGATTATCAATACACGCCGGCAAACGAAACCCATATTGTGACAAAGTTTCCTTGCGCGCCCTGTCCCCACGTGACATTGCCGAAATTTGTGGCACCGTTACATGACTTTCATCAATAAATAAAACGGCATCTTTTGGTAAATATTCAAATAACGTCGGTGGTGGTTGCCCTGGCGCACGCCCAGATAAATACCGCGAATAATTTTCAATACCACGACATGTGCCGGTTGATTCCATCATTTCAATATCAAAATTCACCCGTTCACGCAAACGCTGTTCTTCCAGATATTTCATATTGTCGTGAAAAAATTTCAACCGTTCATCTAAATCAGCACGAATTTGACCAATCGCCTGTAATATTGATGGCATGGGCGTCGCATAGTGCGTATTCGGATATATCGCAATTCGATCCAGTTTATGTAACTTGGCCCCAGTCAACGTATCAAATTCCCATATTTCTTCTATTTCATCACCCCAGAAAGATATTTTCCATCCCCTGTCCTGGGAATGCGACGGGAATAAATCCAGTGTATCACCACGCACACGGAAATTTCCACGTTCAAACGCGGTATCATTACGCTTGTACTGAATATCAACCAAAGAATGAATTACATCGTTTATACCAACATGGTCCCCCAGATGTAAAACCACCTTCATCCCGGAATATTGTTCTGGTGACCCCATACCATAAATAGACGACACAGACGAAACGACAACAACATCGCGTTCTTCCAGCATTGCGCGCGTGGCACTGTGACGCATGCGATCCAATTGTTCATTTATAGACGCATCTTTGTCTATATACGTATCAGTTGTTGGCATATATGCCTCTGGCTGATAATAATCATAATAAGAAACAAAATATTCAACATGATTGTTTGGAAAGAAAGATTTCATTTCCGTATACAATTGTGCAGCCAAAATTTTATTTGGTGCCATAATCATTGCCGGACGCCCCAATTCTGCGATAACATTCGCCATGGTAAATGTTTTACCTGAACCTGTCACCCCCAACAATACCTGGCTGCGTCGTCCATCACGAATACCTGCGACTAATTCTGATATCGCCTGGGGTTGGTCACCCATGGGTTTATAATCACTTTGAAGATCAAATATTTTTTTATTCACAAAACCTAATATAATTCATTATAATCAAAATACAAGGGATTAGAGGAATGGCACTGAAACCCAGATATAAACGGCGTATTTTTTGGACGATAATAACAATTATCGGCCTGTTGATAATGGCAATTGCACTGATTCCGCCGATGATAACATTAAACAATCTGAAACCTAAAATAGAACAAACCATTGCCGAACAAACAGGTGTTAATGCCACAATTAATGGCGATATAAATTTTAGCCTGTTGGGACGTGCCACAATTGTTGCCCATAACGTATCTGTTGCGCATGGAACGATTGGTGCAATGATGTTTTCTGTACCGCTGATGGATATGTTCGATTTAGAAAATGCAAAATTATCGGGCGATGTCACCGTATATGACGGAAACTTTTCCATCAGTAACCTGATGCCCCAGGGTTTTAATATACCTGTTGAAATACACAACACAAACGTAAATTTCAAAAACCGTGAATTTGAAATTATCGATGCCACATTGAACAATGGTCGCCTGATTGGTGTTGTGCGTACAACAAATCATAAATATGACATCGATTTCCAGGGCGAAGAATTTTATATCCGTAATCAAAACGATAAACTGGAAATATCTGGCCAGTTATTTGCCGACGGTTCGGTGCGCGGTCGCATTTCAATGGAAACAAATAACATAAACCGCTGGTTTGGTTTTTCAGAACCCCGCATTGATAAAACTGTAAAACTGACCATGCTGTTTGATTGGGACGGTGGCCGCGGATGGGCATTTAAAAACATAGAAATGGATAAAATCAGCGGCAACATAACTATAAAGCCCAACGGTGACAAAGATGTTGAATTACGTGGTCACGACATAACATATGATTTAACATTTTTGACAAAACCATCACGAATATTTTACCGAACAAAATTTGATTTGGATTTTACAGGCAATTTAAAATTTGGCCAAAAAACATTTAAACACTTAACAGTTCGCGCAACAGGTACACGTGACGCATTACAATTGGATTCTATTATTGCCGACGATATTGCAATAACTGGTGGCACAATTGATGCATTTGGCGCACATGATTTAATGATAACCATGCCGTACAAGGGAACACCCGCAGCATGCATGTTTTCTGGCACCCCCGACACATGGCAATGTAATCGTTTTTCATATGGCGATTATACCGGGATATTTCGTCGTAATCCCACACAATATGATTTAGTGGTGCGTTCTGAATCCAAAATGCCAAACAGGGCCGAATTATTATCAGACCTGAAAACATTCGCACCACGTGGACGTATAGATTTTGAATTTTCTGATATATCTGGCGTATACGAAATAAATGGCGACACGGTAACCCCCACATATCGTTTTGCCCGTGGACGCACATTGCAATGGTTGGACCCAAACATACAAAACATTCCTGAATTCATGAAATCTGCAATTGGTAATTTCACATGGGACGGTAACACAATGCGCTTTGTACCGGATTCGCACAGATGGGAATTAACACTGACCACAAACTGGTTTTATATTTCCGGCAAAAATGCCAAAGACTGGTTTCCAGGCATTGACATGCAGGCATTCAAAAATTTGGAATATACTGTATCTGGCAAATACAACGGCGACACCGTATCAAATATGGAAATAAAAATCGCTGATCATGTATTTGATGGCCGTATCAGTGGCAAAAACATTACATTGCACACCGACGTTTTAAATCTGGATTCATTTATCAGCCAATCATATCTGGACAATTACGAAGAATTATCATTCCTGACCACATCCCCAATAACGATTCCATTCATATTACCTGTAAACATATCACTGTCTGCGGATGTAATAATTTATAATGGTAATGCGTACATGAATTTTGTTTATTCGTCCAAACCAAGCACGCAAACATTTTCCATAACAGACAAAAATCGTGGCAATCTGTTGGCGACCCTATCGCGTGATGGCAACAGATATAAAATATTCGCACAATTAAATAAATTTTTAATAAACGGTACATTGCTGGGGCGGCAAATGCCATTGAATGTTCGCGACACAACAATTACAGCCGAAATCAATATGCGTACATTTGGTAACATTGCACACGACCTGGAATATAATATGCATGGCGACATGGATTTAACATTTACCGGTGGATACCTGATTGGCCTGGGGATGGATGATTTATTTGCATCAGCAAATCAAATAAACACATTTAATGCAGAATACGCATTGTCATATGCATTGGATGGTGGTGAATCAGCAATAAAAACCATGCGCGTTATCGGCAAGTATAATAATGGTGATTTTGTAACAACCGAACCAATTGATTTACGCCTGCGTCATACTGATGCAATCGGCAATCTGGAAATATCGAACGGTGCAATGTCCGCATCATTTGACATAACATTGCGTGGCACATCACCAACCCCACAACCCATATATTTAACAATAAATCCAGATGGTTCACGCGACTATTCATTATCAGACATCATGATGAATTTTGACGCAACATACATGCGCGATTTTGTTCGCACACATAATAAGTTTTAACAAATTGCTTACTTGCGCGCTGTTTCCCGCATAAAAGTACTGCGGGTAATAATGTTACCACAATCATCAGCATAATACCGAAAACGTCCGATTGGTGCACTGTAAAACCCGCCGTTTCTGAATTCAATTCCACGCGTATTGCGAACCAGCATTTTATCATACCCAATTAAATCAGCACTGCGCCCATACAGCAAACGATATATAAAATTAAGCAACACATGCGATGATGCAATTCGTGGCGCATACAATGCCCCGCCCCGCTTTACCAGACCGGACAACTTATACGCCCCAGGATTCGATTTCAATACATTTTTTTGATATGCGCTTAATCCCAATGCAACGGCCAATTTATCTATATCCTGATTTATCACAACACGCCCCCGTTATTAAATAATTATAATGCCTTTGACGTCGTAATGTGACAGGTTTGAATTCACAAAAAAAACAGGCCGGAAAATCCGACCTGTCTGTACCCCAGGCAACCAAAAATTATCCTTTTTTACGGATTTGAATGTGGGTTTCACGCAGTTGTGTTTCAGTAACCTCACCCGGGGCCCCCATCATTAAATCTTGGCCACGTTGATTTGTCGGGAACGCAACCACCGAACGCAGATTTGGTTCATTTAACATAATCTGTACCAATCTGTCCAAACCAAACGCACACCCACCGTGCGGTGGCGCACCATACTGGAACGCGGTATACATTCCACCGAATTTTCTTTTGACGGTTTCATCGTCATACCCGGTGATTTCAAAACAACGTAACATGATTTCAGGATTAAAGTTACGTAAACCGCCACTGCAAATTTCCGCACCATTTAATACCATGTCAAATTGCGCAGCCTTGATAGACAACGGGTCTTTTGTTTTTAAATCATCCAACGTTGCCATCGGATATGAAAAAGGATTGTGTGTAAACGCAATTCCTGTTGGGGATTCCGCATCAACTTCAAAGAACGGGAATTCTTCTATCCAACACAAACGGAATTCTTTTTCATCAATCAGGCCCAAATCTTCACCCAATTTGGTACGCAGTTTTCCAGCCGCCTTGGCCGCATTATCCGACGTATCACAAACAAAGAACAACGACGCATTATCGCCCGCAATTTCATGCAGTTTTTCTATGCGTTCCGCATCCAGTTTTTTGGCAACTGGCCCCTTGGCTTCATCGGCAAACACGATATACGCCAATCCGCCCAGCCCCAGTTCTTTTACCGCATAATCCCCCAGTTTATCAAACCAGGAACGCGGTTTGTCCGCACTGTTTGGTGCAGGTATTGCACGCACAACCGCGCCATTTTCAATTGCATTTGCAAAAATACCAAAATCAGACCCGCGGAATATTTCCGTTACATCACGAATTATAATCGGATTGCGCAAATCAGGCTTGTCCGTGCCGTATTTCAACATTGCATCATCAAATGGAATATGCGGAATATCGGGGCATATTTTTGCATCGGGCACAAATTCGCGTATAATTTGTGGCATTAATTCGTTACCAACCGCCTGAATATCTGGCAAATCGACGAACGACATTTCCAAATCCAATTGATAAAATTCCAATAATCTGTCTGCGCGCAAATCTTCATCACGGAAACAAGGCGCAATTTGAAAATATCTGTCAAATCCAGAAATTTGCAGCAATTGTTTAAATTGCTGTGGTGCCTGGGGCAACGCATAAAAACACCCATGATGATTACGCGACGGCACAATAAAATCACGTGCACCTTCTGGACTGGATGCGGTTAAAATCGGGGTTTGAAATTCAGAAAATCCCATTTCCCACATACGGTCACGAATAAATTTAATCATGCGATTACGCATTAAAATATTGTTATGTAACGATTCACGACGCAAATCAATATAACGATATTTTAAACGTAAATCTTCTGCAACAGAATCATCATCACCAAAAACCTGGAATGGTAAAACATCTGCATTTGTCAGAACATGCCAATCGGTCACCTGAATTTCAATTTCCCCGGTTGGTATTTTATCATTCACTGCGGCCGCGTCACGTGCAACAACCGTACCAGTCACCTGAATCACAGATTCTGGGCGCACACGTTCCATTTCTGCATTACCACCATCAAACACACATTGCGTAATACCGTAATTATCACGCAGATCAACAAACAACAATGCCCCATGGTCACGTTTGCGATGCACCCACCCAGACAAAGTAACCGTTTCACCAACATTTGATTTATTTAATTCACCACAGGTGTGGGTTCTGTATTTTGATTTCAAAGATAACATATTTGGTCCCTTTTGTTTTGGGCGCCATTTATAAAAAGGAAAACGGCACCCACATTTTAATTTCAGGGGCGCAATTTTCAAATTGCGCGGTGCCACCCCGATTTGTCACTTTTGCTTTGGTTTGCATACTCCGTGGTTGTCAGTCACATCATCATACGCGTCCCAAAAAATCCTGGTGCCCTAAGCAAGAATCGGACTTGCGACTCGTCCTTACCAAGGACGTGTTTTACCACTAGACTATTAGGGCATCTGTCCCGCCAATTATAAAGGCATTGCAATAAAAATCAAGGATAAAAAACACCCCGTTATTTTCACGGGGCGTTGTTCAACAAACAAACGAATTTATTCTATACAGCAATTAACTGCATTTTTAACCCAATTTTTCAGACGTGACATTTTGCCACTGGATTGTTGCGATAATTCGATTACTTCATCATTCGGATTATCGTTTTTTTTTACGGTCGTTTGTGATTGCATTGTGGATGCAGGCTGTGTTTTAACCCACTTAACATCCATTCCACCATTTATCATACCCATATTCAGCCCCCAGAATATGCAATACAATCCATATGACCGGTCAAACAAATCATACGCACCGTCTTTATCCCCTGCGGCCAATGCCTTGGTACCAACTTCGAACAGACGCATAGACGCAGCCAACAAATGCTTTGATATGCACCAGACCTCGCCCTCGTAAGACGGGATGATTTTCTGCATCATTTGCTTGCGCTGTTCGCGCACTTCATCAATCAGGTCATAAAACTGATGCTTGCCCGTTTTGGCCCCTGAAAACATCAAATGTTCTTCAATAGAAATCAGGTTCATTATACCAATGGTTAAATCCTGGTCAGACGATAAATCTTTTGGATTAACTTTCTTTGCCGCATCTAATTTTTCAACAAATTCTTTTACATTTTTAATTTTTTCCATACTTGCCCCCTGTTGTTTTACATGGTTACATACATCAGCCAACTGACCAACGCCAACGCAACCACTGGTAATACCACGCGTTCAAACGGAAAATGTGCATGCCCACCGTTTTTTGCCTTCATCCATTCATACAGTTTTTCAACCAATATGAATAAAATCATACCAACCAACGTGCCGAATAAAATCGGGTCGATGTATATAAAACCCATAAACCATTGCGGGCTGTAATCAATATCGCCAACATACGCAAACGCAATCATCGCAACAGACAACCCAATCAGCAACGCATTGCGCCCCCAGAATTTCCACCCACGCTTGTCAAAAAATTTAACCAACCAATATCCCAACAGCGTCAGCAACGCCCCGGCCCATAACCCCACAATCGCGACCGGCACCCCCAGTTTTTGCGCAACACCAACACCGGCACCAATCGCAATAGTACAAATCGGACATGCCGGATTTGCAACCGCCGCCGCCGGCAACATACACAGCCCCACCGTACAAATTTTACCAAACACAGATTTCATTTTATCCTTCTCTATATAAGTTTTAATACATATTAAAATTTATATATATTATTTATAATACATATCAAAAAGTCAAATAATTTATTTACGTTATAAAAAAATAATGTTATATTAATGATATGAATACAAACGTTCTGCCTGATGTAAGGATAAAAACCCTGTTACCAGATGACGTAATGGCGCGTGCGGTGCACGGATTAACATATATCGCCCACCCATTACGATTGCGCATATTGGAATTTCTGGACGTGAATGGCATGTCGTCCGTATCGGCGATTGCGCGCGGGGTTGGTGCGGAACAAATGATAATATCACAATCATTGCGCAAAATGCGCGACGCACATTTGGTTCAGACGCACAGGCGCGGAATATTTATTTACTATGAAATATGTCGCGAATACCCGGCCAGTATATTTGAATGCCTGCGTAAATTATTTGGGCATATGACCGACCAATTAAAGTTTTTACGCACCGGACATAAAGAAATCTTGCCAACTGATTATACAACAATGGCGGCGAACAGAATAAAACTGTTTGCAAATTATGATAAAATGCGAATATTAGAATACCTGACATATCGCGGTGAATCGTGCGTATCAGACATAGTTGACGGTACCCACATTCCCCAGATAAAGGTTTCACAATATTTGAAAAAGTTACAGGATGACGACTTTGTAAAATCCCGTCGCGACGGTCGCCATGTATATTATGACATAACGGCCGGGGTGCACAAAACCACTATTGGCTGCATACACAAGCGTTACGACCGCATTGGCAACGAATTTTAAATACATTAACAACCGTACACCATACTGGAATTGAAAAACCGGCATAAGCCGGCCTAAATCTTGGCAGCGTGAGAGGGAATTCGCCATCGGCTGACGCCTTGGCGTAACAGCGCAAATTTGCGGACGCAACCGGCGTGTTTCCACACGCCTATTTGCTTGTTTGCCCCCCCTTTTTTTCTCGTGGGTTCAAGTCCACATACACAATTACCAAAATAAAACCGCCCCATTCGGGGCGTTTTATTTTGGTAGCGGGAGAGGGACTTGAACCCCCGACACGTGGATTATGATTCCACTGCTCTAACCAGCTGAGCTATCCCGCCAATGCCCCGCATTATATCAAAGAATTTATCAAATGCAAGAAAAACAATCCCAATATTTATATAAAAGAATTTATTCATATATAAAATTATTATAATTTTTAATAAATTCTTGTTGCAAAGATTTTATATATCGTATATATTGCGCGTATGAAAAAAATCGCGGTTTCTTTATGTGCATTGATTTTCGCGGCACCTGCGGCGTTTGCCGACACAAACCCATTTATGGGCGAACACGAAAATCAGATTGCTTTTCACCTGGGCCAGGGTGTGAACAGTGGCTTTTTAATTCCACCACCAACACAACTGGTGCCATTTTATATGTTGCACATACAATATTCACAGCCAACGACATTTTTCAAAATTCCCGCGCGCCAATCGATAAACATTGGCCAGACGCTGGGGTTTGGCAGCAAATATGGTTGGGACTGGGACCAGTACACAATCCCGATGATATTTTTATCCGAAGACATTGCCCTGGCGCATGGTGACAATTGGTATTTTGCAACCAGTGTTGGTGTTGGTCTGCAGGCACAACAAAACGAACGTCTGGGGGCAAAATTGTTATTCCAATTTAAACTGATTGGCGGATACAGAATAAATGACAAATGGGGCATTGAATTATTTATACAACATTTTTCAAACGCGAATACAGCCACAGAAAATTATTCTTATGCATTTTATGGTGCCGGGTTTACTTATAACTTTTAATTAATTACGAATAATAATCCTACCATTCAATTGGCGTTTTACCATGTGCAATTAAATATTCATTTGCGCGCGAAAAGTGGTGATTGCCAAAAAATCCACGTGATGCAGACAGTGGGGACGGATGCACACTTTTCAATATCAGATTATTTTGTGCATCAACAAATTCAGCCTTGCGCTGGGCATAACTGCCCCACAGCAAGTACACTATATTTGGCCGCGATGAAACCACGCGTATTACCGCATCAGTAAATTGTTCCCACCCGCGTCCAACGTGCGACGCCGCACGATGCGCCGCAACGGTCAATGTTGAATTTAATAATAACACCCCCTGTTCGGCCCAACTGGTCAAATCACCATGTGTTTTTGATGGCCGCCCCAGGTCATTTTGTATTTCCTTGTAAATATTTACCAATGACGGCGGTATCGGTGTTGGCGGCAAAACAGAAAAACACAAACCGTGCGCCTGGCCTGGTTCGTGATATGGGTCCTGGCCAATAATTACAACCTTTACATTTTCCAATGGACATAAATTAAACGCGTTAAAAATATTGGCTGGCGCTGGATAAACCGCGTGCCCAGCCATGTATTCGCCACGAACAAAATCCGTCAATTTGATAAAATAGTCTTTATCAAATTCAGGGGCCAACGCATCTTTCCATGATTGTTCAATCTTTACATTCATTTTTTAATTCCCCTATCAATCCGGTTTGCGAACTTTTCCACAAAACAACATCAATATACCCGCGTGGTAATCCGGTCTGATTGCACAGGTCCGCAAACATATCATCACACGCACATTTTATTTCATCACATAAATTACCGTTGTCTATTTTTTGCGCCAATGCTGGATTTTGTGCATACAGCACCCCCAAACGCTGAATCCAAATGTCATATTTAACAACATCTTCGCCCAGGTTACGTGCCAAATGATTTGCGGTTATCCGTCCGATATGTGGCAGTTTTGACAAATATTTTATTCGCGCATCAGTATTGTCCAGTTCATAATATTTACGGCAAAATTCATCACGCCCATTCCATATTTTACAAATCGCATTTATTTTGTTTTTATTATGAAACATCGCAAACAGACCGTCAAAATCCGCACCGTTGTTATGAATATATTCCATAATTTGTGCGTGAATTTTCTTGGCTGTTTTTTGTGAAAAACCACCCGCCAAAATTACATATACGCAATTTTCCGCAAACGCATCCGGGGCCAGAATTTTTCTGTGCGCCAGGTTTTCTTTTATTTCATCAAACGATTGCGCATCGGAATCCAGCCCCATTTCACGCAATTGTTTATCCAACCCCAAAAACCAATCCGCCGTAAACATTTATTCGTTTTTTTTCTGTTGCGCTGCGGATAAAATTTGCGTTACGGACATGGTTTGTTGCGCATTGGCACGCAGTTTATTTTTCGCATTTAAAAAAGCATTCTTTTTTTTCTCTGTTATCCCCAGTTGTTTTTCCAGTTCCTGAAACCGCGCCAATTTTTCTGGACTGTTATCATGGTGTGAAAAGATTTCGTATTCCAATTGCTGATATTCACGCCACAGCGCATCATTTTCCAAACGCTGTGGTTCACTGTTACGATGAATTTCACCATATTCATCAACAAAGAAATTGTTTTCGTTTTCAGCCATTTATCCCCCCATTGTTATACGTCCAGATTTGCATCCAGCGCATTTTCAACAATAAAATCACGACGCGGTTCAACAACGTCCCCCATCAGCATAGACACAACTTCGTCTGCCTGGGACGCATCATTAACCTTGACCTGGAATAACGACCGATGATTTGGGTCCATGGTTGTTTCCCATAATTGTTCCGCGTTCATTTCACCCAAACCTTTATAACGCTGAATCTTTAATCCGGTTTTGGCATATTCAAACGCAGTATCTAATAAATTCAGCGCGCCCCAAATTTTTTGTGATTTGGCCTTTACCCGTAACATAACGGGCCGGCTGAACGTTTCCATTAATTCCGTCCGTCCGTCCAAACGCAACCAAGCCCGAATTTCAGGACCAACAACCTTGTCACGTGGTAAAACATGTGTTTCCGTAACGCTGCGCAATGTACGTGTTATTGTAATTCCGTCTGCATTGGCAGATATTTTCCAACCACGTTCAAATTCCAATTCTTCGGCATCCAGCATTTTTTCTGCCGCGCGGAAATTTTCATCGGTTTCATTATCAAAAACGCCATTCAGGGCCAACGCCTCTACAAACCGCAACGGCATAATGTGACTTAGTGGTTGCAACGTGTTTTTCATATTTAACACCAACGTCAACAACCGCTTTAAATCAGCCCCCGATATTTGTGCGCCAGACGCGATTTCAATCACGCCATCTGTTGCCAATTGGTCCATTAAATAATCGTCCATTTCACGTTCATTTTGCAGATAAATCTGCTGCTTGCCACGCGTGACACCATACAACGGCGGTTTTGCGACATAAATATATCCGCGTTCAATCGCCTGGGGCATATACCGGTAAAAGAACGTCATCAACAACGTTTGAATATGCTGTCCGTCGACATCGGCATCGGTCATGATAATAACCTTGTGATATCGCATTTTTTCAATATCAAAATCGTCTTTGCCAATACCTGCGCCCATTGTTGTAATCAACGCGCCAATTGTGTCCGACCCCAACATCTTGTCAAAGCGCACACGTTCAACGTTCAGAATTTTTCCACGCAACGGTAAAATCGCCTGTGTCTTGCGGTCACGTCCCTGCTTTGCGGTACCACCAGCCGAATCCCCTTCGACGATGAACAGTTCGCATTTCGCCGGGTCTTTTTCCGAACAGTTCGCCAATTTACCAGGCAATCCACCCAATTCAGGCCCCGTCTTTTTGCGTGACAATTCGCGTGCTTTGCGTGCGGCCTCGCGCGCGGTGGCGGCCTCTATAATCTTGTCAACAATCAGTTTGGCCACAGTTGGATTTTCATCCAAATATTCATACAGCAATTCATAAACAGTATTTTCAACCAGTGGTCGAACCTCTGACGACACCAATTTATCCTTGGTCTGTGAACCAAATTTTGGGTCTGGAATTTTCACACTGATAATGCTGGTCAAACCTTCGCGGAAATCTTCGCCCGACAGATTTACATCTTTCTTAGTCAGATTTTCCCCAATATATTTATTAATTGCGCGCGTCAACCCCGCACGAAATCCCGCCAGATGCGTTCCACCGTCGCGGTTTGGAATATTATTTGTAAAACACAGCGATGTTTCCGTATATGCCGTCGTCCATTGCAGAACGATTTCAATATACGTGTCATCTATCTGCTTTATCATTTGAATTGGTTCGCGGTTTAATAATTCCTTGGACTTGTCCAGATATGTTGCAAAGCCCTTTAACCCATCAACAGAATGAAATTCACGCGTTTTCTTTTCTGGGCCACGCAAATCTTCCAGTATAATACGAACATTGGCATTTAAATAAGATTGTTCACGCAACCATGTTTCCAATGTATCAAAATTAAATTCTGTACCCGTGAATGTTTCCGGCGACGGCAGAAAAGTAACCTCGGTCCCATGGTCATAATTTGTTTTATTTTCCGTAATTGTTAAATCGCATGTTGGTACCCCATCGGCAAACGACATATGCGCCTGCTTTTCACCGCGCCAAACGCGTACCTCTAACCATGTGGACAATGCATTTACAACGGACACACCCACCCCATGCAAACCACCGGACACCTTATACGCACCATTACCTTCGTTATCAAATTTACCGCCAGCGTGCAGTTCGCACATAATCAATTCCAACGCACTGCGTCCCGTTTCATGATTGATATCAAACGGCATACCACGCCCATTATCGCGTATTGTCGCGCTGCCATCCGCATTCAACGAAACATAAACCGTGTCGGCGAAACCTGCCATGGCTTCGTCAATAGAATTATTAACAACCTCGTAAATCATATGGTGCAGACCGGAACCACCCTCGCCCACGTCACCAATATACATTCCGGGGCGTTTTTTAACAGCCTCTAACCCCTTTAATACTTTAATTGAATCACCGGTATATTCATTTGTAACAGCCATGTAAAATTCCTTTCTTTTTTCTATTCTACAATAGCAATTTGTGCTATAATTATCAAGGAAAAAGGGGATAAAAATATGCCAATAAATGGTGCAAAAAACACCACATCTGCAACCCAAAACGGGTCCAGAAATTATATAATAAAATCAGATTTTTTGACTGCTACCAAATTGGCCAAAATACACGGCATGGACAAGCACGACATTGAACTTGCAATGGAATTTGCCCATAAACGTAAAATATCAATGATACATAATGGTCGCACCCGCCCATTGGTGGTTCAAAAACAAAATAATCATAATAAATATAGTTACTTGTTATACCCTGGCGGTATGGAAAAATTGGGCGAAATTATAAAAACAATGAAATCAAAGGAAAAATAATATGCGATTTAAATTATTATATTTTGGCGAAATATTAATTAATCCTAAAAAACGTTCCCAGCATATTTCTGATATACGTATGCAGTTTCACCCACAATTAAAAAAACTGTTGGAACATCAACCGTGGGATAACATGAAGAAATACATGATTCCAACGGCCACCAAAAGTCCGATTACAACCAGGCACGTGGGTGGTATCGATTGGAACCCAATAATCACGCCAAATCTGAAATTATTGGCGGAAATAGACATTCAAATGATGCACCCGGAAATTGTCGGTCTGCCACACAGCGATATTGACAACCGGGTAAAAACAATACTGGACGGCCTGCGTTGTCCGCAAAACGAACATGAAATAGGCGAAAACACGCCACGTGATATTGGCCCTATTTATACATTATTGGACGACGACCATTTAATAACCCGCCTGTCGGTAAATACCAGTCACTTGTTATCAACAGAAATGTTTAATTCGAACATGTCACACACACCCGACACAATATTTATGATGCTGGACGTAAATGTTCGTGTGGCAGAAGGCACACTGGAAAACCTGCCATTTATGGTATAGCAGTTACCCATTACTGGTAACTTGTGACCCGAAAAAAATCCCCTGTTGGGGATTTTTTATCGACTATCGAATAACTAGCAACGAACAACCATATCACGTCAGTGCTGATGTAATCTGGTCCTGCATTTGAAAAGTACCCAAAACAACCCATGCAATAATGGCAGATACCAACAATATTCCCAAACTGTTCATCATGTTTGATACAGATTCCATTTTACGCACAGATTCTTCTAAATAATCATTTGCAACCCGTGCCAAATTTGAATCAAAACCATTCATATCGGCATATATTGCCAAATCCCCAATAATTTCCTGGTTTGGGAAATTACGCCCCGTGTTATTCAATGCATTACCCAAATTCGCACCATTTGCGATATAATGCAGCGCGTCTTCTAATATACTGCGTAAATATTTATTTGAATTATCCGCCAACATTCGCATTGCGTCTGGAATTGTAATACCCGCAGCAACCATTGCAGACAAACTCATCAACCAACCAACAGACATCTGAATTTTATAAACATTCCACGGTGGCAAATTATCAAAAGTTGTTCGTAACCTGCCCGTCCAGTTTGGTAAACTTATCCATATAATTGCGACAATTGCGGCAAAACCGCCCAAAACCCAATACCAATATTTAATTGAAAATTCAGACAGCCATATCAACGACGACGCCATTCCGCGCCAAACAACATTGTCACCTGCAATTTCAGCCAATGGCGGCACCAAATAAATTCCGACCATCATAATTATACCGAATGTCAGTAACAGCAAAAACAGCGGATACGCAATTGCGCTGGTCATTGCGCGCTTTATACGTGTTGTTCCATCAACAACCCGACTGACATTTTCCAACGCCACAACCAAATCAGACAAATTTCCAGATGTAACCAGCAATGTTTCTTCTGGTGGCACCCAACCACGCGTCGCATCAGAAAAACTCATTCCCCGTTCCAGGTTTTTTTGCCATTCACGCATAACAATTGCAAACGGTTCATTTGGCTTTTTTCCACCGTGCGATTCAATGGATTCCAACCGCCCCAGCGCATCCATCAACGTAAAATCATTACGCAACAGCGACGCCAACTTGCGCGCGGTGGCCATACGCTTGTCAGTGTCCAACCGAAATACCAGACGTGCATACCATAAATCCATTTTGGTTGTCATATTAATACACCCCCGGTCTGTCCAGCAACCCAACCCATCGTTCCAATTCATCCACGCCAATTATACCCTGTAACATTAATGCGGTTGCGGCCTCTTTTAACGTGCGACCATCCATTTCTTCTAACCAATACTTATACGCACCATCTGTATTACCAGACAAAGCCATACGCAAAAATTCACTGTTAGTGATGATTATTTCACCGGCCTTTATACGTCCCAACGTACCTGTACCCTTGCACTCTTCACATCCAGCACCACGGATATATACCTGGCGCAGTCCTAATTCACCAAACGCATCCATAACACGTCCGTATTCTGGTGCTTCGGGATGTTCAGCCAATCTTTCACGACAATGTGGACATAATTTTTTAAACAATCGCATGGATATCAGTCCACGCATCAGGGTTTCTTCTTTTAATTTAAATGCCTCTATCCCTAAATCTAATAAACGCGTTAATGCAGACATCGCAGAATTAGCATGCAACGTTGTCCAAACATTATGCCCCGATAACGCACCACGCACAGTTAACTGTGCCGCCGCCAAAGTACGAATTTCCCCCACCATCAGTGTATCAGGGTCACTGCGCAATGCCGCGGCCAAAGCCTCGGTATACTTTTCGTCACGCAAATCTTCATTTGTTGCATTAACAACGGGCATCTGGTGCGCGCCAAATATTTTTTGTTCAACCGGATCTTCCACCGTAATCAGGTTTATTTCATAATGATGTTCCTTTAACATCAGTGACATATTACGCACCAACGTTGTTGATTTACCGGAACTGGTGGGGCCGGCAACAATAACCAATCCTGTTGGGAAAGAACGCAAACGCATTAATAATTTTTGTTCATATTCACCAAATTCCTGTTCTGTTTTTATCCCCTCAGACGGGTTATCGTATAACAATCGCATAACGACATACCGACTGCCGAATGCGACCGGATTAAACTGCATACGAATACTTAATATCCCGCGTGGCAGATATAAATCCTTGGTTCCACGCAGTGGCGTGCGCCCATCCTTTTGCGCGTATTGGTATTCATTCTGGGCATAATTTGCATTTGACATATCAGACGATGCAAACGCGGCACGAACAAAAGATTCACCCCAACCTGAATTATATTCCAACACAGGCTGCATACTGCCGTCGATACGAAAATATATTGTTGTTTGGTCTGCAACCTCTATGTGAATATCAGAAACCTTTTGTGCGGCGGCCTTGGCGATTATATCGACGAAGTCCTTTTGCATTTGGTTGTCATAATCCTGGCGTGAACGTGTAATACCACCCAACCGATTTTCATACGCCTTGTAAATACTGGATACCAACCCCAAATCAGAATAAAACGGTATACGCATGGGCCGCGCACGTTTTTTCAATAAATCCAAGAACGCCAACACACGCCCGTCATATCGATGCGTACGTGAAATAATTATTTCACCACCGGAAAAATAAGCAATCAGTCCCTGGGCATCCTTGGGCAGTTCTTGTTCTGCCCCTGTTGCAGTCAGCAACCGATTTCCGTTTGAAAACAGATAATCTACAATATCCTTGTTATCGGCATTTTCCAACCCCGCCGGCACAGACGGCTTTTCAGCGACCGGAACATTATTCAGGATATTGTTTTCCGTTTCATTCATGACATGCGCCTTATTTGGATTTTGTAATATTTAACGTCTGTGTATCCGAACCGTTTGTGAATACCACCCCTTCATCCAACGATATTGATTGTACAGTATATCCATCGACCACCCTGCCGACGCTGATTATTCTGTTTTGACCAGTCTGCAAATTTTCAATTGTTGCCTGTAATTGCGCACCAGCCCCAATAACATTCAGCAATCTGTATTGACTGTTAAAATTAACCGCCTGTTGGTTTGTCGCATTATCAGATGTAACAGTTGCCGTTGATGTTGTTGCATACGCACGCTTTGCAATTAATTCTTCGGTTTGGGCCTCTAACTCTTCTTTTTCACGTTCTAATTTTGCGGCTTCGGCTTCTAATCTGGCCTGTGCATTTGCCAATTCTTGCTGTTGCTGTTCTGCCCGTCCGGACAGTTCATCAATTTCCATATGCAACTTGATTTTTTCTGCGGCCAACCTGTCCAGTTCCAAATTCAATTGCGCCCGTTCTTTTTCCAGTTCCATTAAAACCTTTTCTTGTTCCAAATCAGTAATTTGCTGAAACAGCGAACCAGATGCGTCATATGCCGCCACAGCGTCTGCGGATACGGCCTCCATTTCAGTGGCGACATCCATATCATCAACAGTATCGGTTGCATCGACCGCCACAGCATTTGCATACATTGGCACAAATACCATAATGGCGAACAAAAACATTTTTAAACAATATTTTTTACTTGGCATAGATAATCACCTCATAGTTCCAGTTACGTGTCGACGCATCCCACGCGCAACGTGTCATATACACCCCGCCGAAATCGTCAAAAATTTTCATAAATTGCATTGGGGTTAATTTTGATTCTGCGGCAACCTCTACTATATCCAGGTTAACAGTATCCACCCCATTTGTCAGTGTATCCGTTACCATTTGCACATCTGCAAACATATTTGCATCTTGAAACGCCGTCATAACAGCCCGCGCAACAGTTTCCACGTCACGTTCATCCAACGAAGCCTGTATTTGTACACTTGGCAACGTTGCCCGAACATACAACGAATTATCAGATTCCTGTTGCACAAACGACCCCGGCATTAATTCCGTTGCAATGGAATAAAAACCATTTAACGTCCCAAAATCACGATTAAATACCACACTGGCATGCGTTTCACCACATTCAGCCGACACCTGATTCCACCCAGTTATTGGCTGCATCAAAAAAGCGATTGCCTGATAACATACCTCTGCCCGGGCCACGGGATCGGGTAAATATTCATACGGCAAAACAATTGGTTCTGGCTGTGGGGCGCGCTGAATTTCAAATTGTTGATCTAACTCTTTATTTTTTTCTTCTATTTGACGTTCATATTCAGCAACTATTTCCGGACTAACCTGTGATATTTCGGGTGTTGGCGCAAACATGCGCGTTAACGGTTCACGAAACACCCACAACATCAATATCGCAAACCCAACCAATAAAGCAACCGATATTAACGTTGCACGCACACGACTGATTTGCCGTAATACAGCCCGCGGTCCACGCCGTATTAAATCCCCCAAATTACGTTCAACCGCGCGCGGCATTCCCCATGCGCCTGGCGCAAACAACGCCCCCCAATCTGGTATTTTTGATAACTTAAAATATTCGGCACGCGCGTCTTCTTCTTTATCAAATAACTTGTCTTCCAGAATAACGTCATTTCTGACCGCAACCAGATAAAACAACTTGTCCACGGCGAACACAGCCAAAAAAGACGTAAATTCCCCCAGCGCATCAGTCACAGCAGCAGCCGCAGATTCCATTCCACTGCGATGTCCGAAACGTTTTGACCCCAAACCAACCATTGCCCTGTATTCTGTATACAGGTTTAATTTTTTATCAACACTGCGTGCCAATGTACGCGCATACGTGCGTGGTACATACCCGGCACCCGTTGGTTGCCAAAACAAACCAACGGCGTATTTTTTCCTATCAACGGTTATAACTTGCCCAGGCAATTTCTCTCTCTGCTGTTTTAGTAATTATAACATAAAAAAACCGTCTTTGGCAAACACAGAATAACAACAAAAACCGCCGCGATAAACACGGCGGTTAATTAAAACACAACAATGCCATTAACAACCACCAACACCGCCATACATGGAACCATTACAGTTTAACTGATGTTCCACCAATACTGGGGTTGCAGTTATGCTGCTGCCACCATCCTTGGCCGTGCGAACATTATTAGGATGCGGACAATCATAAACATTTGCCACCAACACAAATGCACGTTCCGGCCCAAATATTACCCATTCATTTGGACGTGTGCGTTGGCTGGTAATCCAATATGCGTTACCCGGTCGTGCCTGGTCAGCAATTCTGTTTTCCAAATACACGCGTGCATCATCTGCATCGTATACCGATACCTCTGATTCAATTTTGTATAAAAATGTACAACCAATTGGTTCGGCATCCAACTGAGTTATATATTGACTGCCATTTTCATTTTTTATCATTCCACCACATGCCGCCAGTGCCAACAACATTGCGGAAATAAACAGTTTCCTTTTCATTTCAACCACCATAATTATGAATTGTTTTATTCAATTATATCATAATTTGACGCATCACTGAACAACTTTTTCAGCACCAGATTATTTAAAGCATGACTGCCCTTAAACGATTCCAATTTTCCAATCACAATTCCGCCAGACGTATACATATCCCCAATCACATCAATGATTTTGTGTCGCACAAATTCATCGGGCCAAATTGTTTTATTCAGTGTCCCATCCCCGCGGTTATTCAACGCAATCACATTTGTTTCATCTGCACCCCGCCCCATTCCGTGCGCTTTCAGGTATTCCCATTCGGAATATTTTCCGAATGTTCGTGCGCGTGCAATATTTTTTACAAAATCATCAATTGACTTTTTTGTTCCATCAAAAGCATAAGTATACGTTTGATTACCTATTATCTTTTCAGGATAAATCAATGTAGCCTTGATTTCCAATGCCCGCCCATCATTTGGTTCTAATTTTACAAACCCATTACTTTTGCGGCCGGCCAAAGTGTTTATCAGCCACCATTTTAATCGCACAAAAATATTCATTCCACGGCGCAGTTCTGCGGCACGCGCAATCACCGGCCGACGCACAATAATTTTCTTAGAAATTACACCATCGACCCCGGCATTAACAAGGGCAGAATAAAATTCAGCGGCACTGCCATCCAAAATCGGTGTTTCCGCCCCATCAATTTCAATTATCGCACTGTCTATGCCGGCCATAAATAACGCAGCCATTAAATGTTCAATCGTCTGAACATGCGCACCATTTACATCACCAATTGTGGTATTGCGCATCTTGGTTTCACCAACATTATCGTATGCAGCAGCAATCGCCGCACTGTTTTCAATATCAATACGCTTAAAAAATATTCCAGGCTTCTTTGACGGTCGCACAATGATATTCACTGGTAACCCAGAATGAATCCCCCGCCCTGATAATTTTACAATTTTTTTTAATGTTGACATTTAACCTTTTCCCCCAACCATTTCCAAAAATCATCATCTATTACCGTATCCAAACGCGCATATTTTATTTCATCACGCAATTCAGGCGGTAACCGCATCCAATCTTTTTCAGTTGTAATTAACTTTGCACCGCGTTTTTGTGCCGCATTTTGTAATTTTTTTAAATCTTCATCGGTATATTGATAATGGTCCGCAAAGGCCCTGTGTCCAACAACATTGTCCAATGAACGAAAAAACTTTTTGGGATATCCAATACCCGCAAACACAAATAATTTTTCATCTTCATCATATGGCGATATGGTTTTATTTGTGGCATAAAACACAGGAATACCATCAGGCAAAACAAAACGCTTACGCGGATGGTCACTTTTAATAACAATAATTGCATCCGCCCGTCGCACCGCCCGCCGCGGTTCCCGCAACGGCCCCGCAGGCAATAAAAAACCATTTCCATAACCTAATGCCTGGTCAAAAACCAATACAGAAATATCTTTTTTAATTCGTGGGTTTTGGTATCCGTCATCCATAACAATTGGTGTATCATCATCAGATTGACGATTTAATAAAACAATGTTGCTTTTTCTGTCGCCAACATGAACACGCAAACCGTCACGTGCCAACATGGCCGCTTCATCCCCAATGTTTCCAGTTTTTGCGCTTTTTTTATACCCACGCATAACAACCGGCGCATCCAAAAATTCTGCGATTTCGCGCACAACAGGTGTTTTTCCAACCCCCCCAGCCATTATATTACCAACGCAAATTATTTTGCGCCGCGATTTGTACGCACCAATTTTCCGAAATACAAAAACAATTTTACTAAACAAATAATAAATCCACGACACCGGCACCAATATAAATGCCAGTGGTGTTTTATGTAAAAACCACCACGGTGTTTTCATATTCAATCCTATTTTCGTGCCCGCTTGTTGGCTTTTTTAGCCTCTCGTTCAGCACGCAATTTATTTTTAAATTCAACAGATGTTAAATCCTGTTCAACTTTAAACAAATCAAATTCCCCATCCATTTCCCGAACCTGACGCACCATTATATTTTCTATTTTTTTGCGTACCGCTTCAAATTCGTCCGCCGAAATCTTGGAATCTATAAATACAGGTTCCCCAACCTTACATGTTATCAAAGAAAAAGGCAATGCGACCAAATACCTGTCCCACCGATTTTGAAACCACGCATGCGATGCAGAATAACATACTGGAATAATTGGTGCCCCCGTCATTTTAGCAAAATATAACGCCCCATCTTGAACACGTAACGATGGACCACCCGGCCCGTCTGGGGACATGCACATCGAATAATCCCCCTGACGCAAAATACGTACACCCTGGCGCAGAACGGATATTCCGCCCTCTGACGTACTGCCATAAATAGATTTCAGACCAAACAAACGCTGTAATTTAGCCATCATACGTCCATCCTTGTGTCGTGAAGCAACGGCATATGCCCGCATTCCGCCCAAACATACGATTGGCGACAACATCATACTGCGCCCATGCCAAAAGATAAAGATAGCCGGTTTTTTACGATATTTTTTAAACGTTTCCCAATTTGTAACCCGTTTTCTGCATGTAAAATACACAAACCAAATTGCCAACGCCATCAGTCCCGCAACAATCCATTGAAAGAAAGACAGTCCCAAAACAGGCTCCCAAAAAGCCTTCCATAATTTTCTAAATTTTTGATACATAATAATAACTCTTTACTAACTCCCCAGGATTCTAGCAGTAAAAAAATCATAATTCAAGACACTAAGGAATATAGTCCCCCCGACATAAAAACATGATTTATATTGACATTGCATAAAAAGCGTATATAATAAAAGGCTGTTTATCGCGGAGTAGAGCAGTCCGGTAGCTCGTCAGGCTCATAACCTGAAGGTCTGTGGTTCAAATCCACACTCCGCAACCAGTTAAAATAAAGAACATACCCTTTGTGGTATGTTTTTTATTTTACGTGTGTTGTGTTGGATTTGAACCACAGAAGAAATGTGGTTCAACCGCAGAAACCAGGCGGACGGCAGTACGCCGGTTTGCACCAGCAAAGGTTTCCAGGTGACGAAGTAAATCCACACTCCGCAACCAGTTAAAATAAAGAACATACCCTTTGTGGTATGTTTTTTATTTTACGTGTGTTGTGTTGGATTTGAACCACAGAAGAAATGTGGTTCAACCGCAGAAATTAGGCGGACGGCAGTACGCTGGTTTGCCCCTGGCAAAAATTTTCAGGTGACGAAGTAAATCCACACCCCGCAACCAAGTTAAAAATAAAACACCCCAGCATGGGGTGTTTTTTATTAAAAAAGTGCTTTTTTAATCATTTACAAATGATATAATAAAAACTGAATCAGTGGGGACGCTGGTTCGGGCCCTTCAAGCCCATCAAGTACGGTGCGATGCGCATCGTGATCCATTTTTGTGATGATGCAATCGCATCGTTATGCCTGGCCAACTATGGTCGGGTGTCCGTTGTCATAAAATAGGGTAAAACCAAAAACGCGGGGCATTTACTTGATGCTTGAAGCCACCCGACCGCTCTCTGTTGAGCGGTTTTTTTTGCGCAAAAAAAAGGGGGCGTAATATGCAACATGCTACAATCACTGTTGCTGACTTATTTGCAGGTATTGGCGGTATTGCATTGGGGCTAAAACGTGCAGGATTTAAAATTTTATGGGCCAATGAAATGGATGCAAATGCCTGTAAAACATACTCTACCAATTTCAAGCACAAATTATATAAATGTGAAATTCAGAAATTAAACCCAGATAATTTACCCAAAGTTGATATGTTGGCCGCCGGATTCCCATGTCAGGCGTTCAGCATAGCAGGCTATCGCAAAGGTTTTGGTGATACTCGTGGTACTTTATTTTTTGATATTATGCGCTTTGTTGATTCTATTCATCCAAAATACCTATTTTTGGAAAACGTTAAGAACCTTGAACGTCATGATAATGGCAATACATTCAAAGTCATTCTGCACGAATTGGAAAAACGTGGATATTATGTAAAACATAAAGTATTAAACACTTGTGAATATTCTGACGTTCCACAAAATAGAGAACGTATTTATATCATTGCCTTTAAAAACAAGGCGGTATATGAAGCATTTGAATTTCCCAAAAAGACAACCAAGCACAAAGCAATCTGCGATTTATTGGATGATAGCACAGATGAAAAATATTATTATGACAACAAAACCCCATTTTATTCTATTTTAAAGAAAGAAATGACTAATCGTTGCACTGTTTATCAGTGGCGAAGAGTTTATTTACGCGAGAATAAAAATAACGTATGCCCGACATTAACCGCAAATATGGGAATGGGCGGACATAATGTTCCATTGGTCTTGGATTCCAAAGGAGTACGCAAACTAACCCCACGTGAATGCGCCAGATTTCAAGGATTCCCAGAAACTTATAAATTTCCGGACATAGCAAATTCGGCCTTATACAAACAGTTTGGTAATTCTGTATCTGTACCTGTTATAGAGACTGTTGCAAAAGAAATAATGAAGGCTATAAAGAAGGTGTCATAATTGTTCTACGACTCTCAAATCCCTTCTTTACAAAACGAATATAAGCAATTACTGCGAATTGTTGGCTCTTTATCCAGATTATCAAGCGACAGCGATATTCCATACCTGTATTACAGAATGGCCGAAAACATCTTTTGCAGGGCATTTAAAGCAACAAATTTAGCACGTAGCGATATATCAATAGACGCATCAAAGGGTGATTATGGTATTGGATTAAAGACATTCCTGTATAAAAACGGCAGTTGCATTGAAAAAATAGCCGAATTTAATCGTCAGCGTAGTTTATTTGCTAATGCAGAACAAACGGACATTCGGAAACTTATCAATACGATTGCAGACCTGCGCAACCAACGCATTAAGACAACAGTGGATATAACAGGTGTTGAATTAGAAAAATTGCTTTATCATTGCGTTGTTCGTACAGACAAAAGGTTTATTATATATGAAACCGGTATGGATTTAATAGATATCCCAAACATAAACGGAATCAAAAAACACACAGATAACACAATCTATTTTAACGACCGCCATAACGAATACTGCTTTAATATCGCTAAATCAACGCTATTCAAGAAATTTAATGTTGATACATTAGCAGACTTTGAAGTCCCCATATACGAAGACCCATATACGGTTTTATACGACCTGTTGTATGAAGAAATACCCGCCACAAAACTAACAGAAACGATTGCCCCGACCACAAATATTGTTGGAAGGGTTGTATTACCGTTATATTCGGCTCGCGGTGGCATAAAGAGCGTACCGGAAAGAAGCGGCCTTAATCAATGGAATGCGCTGGGACGTACACGCGACCCAGATGAAATATATATTCCAATTCCCGCATGGATACATAAAGTATATCCTCGCTTCTTTCCAGGCAGAGATATACCATTTAATTTGATTTTGCCAGATAGTGCCAAAACTGTCTTGTCCGCTAAGGTATGTCAAGACGGTGGCAAAGCCCTTATGAGCAACCCCAATAAAGATTTAGGCAAATGGTTATTGCGCCAAGTCCTGCGCTTACCCGAGGGACAATTATTGACTTATAATACACTCATCCGCAAGGGTATTGATAGCATAGAAATATCAAAAAATACTGACGGTAGCTATAACATCAATTTCAAAAAACTCGGCACATACGAAGACTTTGAAACCGAAAATAAAGGTTAAATATTTATTAATTACCTTCTAAATATTGCTTTACTTGATCTAAAAAAATATTAGCTTTTTCTATATATGAAGGTAATTCTTCCCAAGCAATACTCTGGCACAAAGCTGACGTATGTGCTACACTATTATTTCTAACGATATCTAAATTTCGCATTTTTTGCATACATTCAATATCTCCTATGTTATCTTTAGTTATTTTATCTATAAATTCTTTTAAAGATTTAGGCATTTTATGTGAGTCAGCATTAAGTAAATCAAGTGCCTTTTTTCTATCATTTGCTAAATATTTATATATGATTTCTTTTTTTAAAGTTTTTTCAAACTCCGCGAATAATTTTATTATTATACATTCTGTACATGCAGCCTTAATTAAAGACAAATCAACAGGAACATCATTGATTGCAACAATTATATTATTAATATCTTGAAATAATTTTTCAGACTCTTTTAACATTTATAAATTCTTAATCTGCAAATAAGTTCCGTACATATTCTAGTCTTTCATTTACAGCTTTTGTTGACATAGTTCCCTGCCCGGAAAATAATCTTTCTTGTATATCTTTATCTTCCCTTAATCGGTTATATTTGTCCAACAAATTCGTCATATTTATATTTTTCATTAAATTTACCACGACAGAATCTAATATTGAATAATTTGCTCTATTAGTAGCTACATGGAAAGGTTTATCTCCAATTTCCGCAACAATTCTATCGCAAGCCCTAACAAACAAACTTGCAATATTTGATTTATCTATATTCTTGTTACGCTCCATATAAGTATTTAAATATGACTTCATGGGAGATGTGTATTTTTCATCATAAAGAGCGAAACATCTTAACAATAACTCTAAATCCAAAAAACGTTTAGATGCCACTTCTGACGGAGCTAATATTTGCTTCCATGCCGATGTTTTATTTACATCTTCCAATAACTTCAAAAATGTACCATAAGCAATACACCGACGAACTTCCATATTATTTAACTTTTCTCCACCGGTATTTAATCTTTCAAATATTTTATAAATACTGCTATCATCATTTGGCTGTGATTGCCGAATGATTGTTGCTGGTAAAACAACATTGTTTAAACGATTTTGTGTTTCTTTATCTAATTCTGCAAATAATTTATTATTATATGGACTCTTAGAATTCAATCCTTTTAATTTTAACTCATTATTTAAAAATGCATTAACAGTATGAATTCGTTGCAACCCATCAACTATCTTAAATTGACTACCATTCTCTGTAAAAAGAAATATTGGAGGAACAGGAAGTCCAATTAAAAAGGATTCAATTAACAATGACTGCCTTTTCTCATCCCACACAGCTTTGCGTTGAAAATCAGGGACAATAAAAACACCATTATTTACATCATAGTATTTTGAAATCGTTTCCAAAGGATAAAAAGCAGGATAACTTGTTATATCATACTGAAGATATAAATCCTCTTCATCATTTTCTATTTCTTTTGTTATCAAATCTATATCTTCCATTTTAAATCCTTCTTGTATAAATATTTTTAGAATAATAATATTTAACTATATTGTCTAGATAAAAGTCTTGTTTATATTATTTACTCAACTCCAACATCTTATCCGTGGCTTTTTGCATAGATTCACGGACGGGGTCAGCGGACATGCGGGCATAGACCATTGTTGTGCTGGTTGATTTATGCCCCAATGATTTGCCGATTGTGTTCATACTGACATTAGTCACAGCTATATAAAACACAAACACATTCGATTTAATCACTATAAAACCAAATGCATTTTCTTGTTATAGTTGATTATTTATAACTATTCTACTTTACTTCTGCAATAATATTAAAACATCAATATTACAGCATAGTATTATAAAACAAACATCAAATTCTTGTTATAATTGAATAATATATAAAAATCCCGTTTTATAAAAAACAAGAATAATTATAAAAATTCAACTTTTACTTAAACACAAGTTATTACTATCAATATTTACAACATATAAGAAACAAAATAGATAAAAAACAATTAAAAGACAACCAACTAACAAAACCAAACACATTTTCCCGTTATAATTGAATATTTATAAATATTCTATTTAATTATCACAACCGTATTCAAATATCGATATTATCGCACGGCGTTACAAAATAAATACTAAATTCTCTTTATAATTGAACAATACACAAAAATCCCGCAATATAAAAACAAGGATAATTATAAAAATTCAATTACTGGTTGAAAATTATTTATCATCACCGCTGTTTACCGAATAATAGTATTCCAACTTTTCGTGGTCGTAATCTTCTATTCTGCCGGCGGGCAAAACCAGCATACGTGTTATGCCGATTTGTTCCACAAATTCTGGATTATGGCTGACCACTATGATAGTGCCTGGAAAGTCCCGAAAATTATCACCTATTATCATCTGAGTTTCCGGGTCCAAATGATTTGTCGGTTCGTCCAATATCAGCATATTTGGTCGTCGCAACAATAGTTTGCACAACACCACGCGCGCGCGTTCACCGGGCGACAAAACCCCGACACGCTTAAACACATCCATATCGAAAAACAGAAAATTTGCCAACGCCGCCCGCAACTGCAAATCCGTATATTCAGGCATTGCCACATTTTCCAACACTGTTTTATTAACATCTAATTGCTCTTGTTCCTGGGCGTAATATGCAATATCTGTTTTTGGATTTATATCTATTGTTCCACGTTCAGGTACCAACACCCCCATTATCAATTTCAACAGTGTTGATTTACCCGCACCATTTTCACCAACAATTAAAAACCTTTCACCGCCGGTTATATGAAACGACAGATTGCGGTACAACAACTTTTTCCCAGGATATCTGAACCACAGATTATCCACCATAATCGGAAAACGCGCCCCATCACGCAGTGGCGATAAATCCATTTTAACCCGCCTGTATTCCACATCGCGTTGTGTACGATGCGCCAATATTTTTTGCAACTGTGCGGCCCGGGTGTGACCGGCCTTTTTTATACTGTGGTTTGTCGGACTGGCCGCATTTGCGCGCGCCACAAAATCAGACAAGTATTTTATCCGACGTTCTTCATCCGCAATTTGGGCTGCACGACGGGCACGGATTTGTGCGGCCTTGGTTTTATAATCGTCATAGTTACCGTCAAATACGATTATTTTATGGGTAACCTTGTCCACAAATAAAATCTTGTTCACAATTTTATTCAAAAATTCTGTATCGTGACTGATTATTAAAACACCGCCCTTGTACTGACGCAAATAGTCGCATACAAAATCACGGCTGGCCGCATCCAAATGATTTGTTGGTTCATCCAGTAATAACAAATCCGCCACCGAATACAGCAGTCGTGCAAACGCAACCTTTGACTTTTGTCCACCTGATAATTTTGCAACTGGCAAATCAATAAAATCTGTCAATTGCATATTTTCAATGATTTCCAGTAATGCGGCTTCGGCATTATAAACATCATAATAATCCAGGCGTTTTTGTACGGCGTCTATTTTATTTTGTATACTTTCATCATCTGGATTTTGTGCCAGCGCAACATATAAATCATTTAATTCGGATTCCAACGCCGCAATCGGCCGCGCCCCAGCAACAAAGTCCCAAACCGTTACATCGGGGTTTTCTATTTCCACCTGTTGCGGCAGATATCCTATATTTTCACCACCCGCATCAATAAACCCAGCATCCAGTTTTATTTGCCCCAGTATTACTTTGAACAGTGTTGTTTTACCCGCGCCATTGACGCCAACAATTCCACATTTGGCACGCGCTGGAATATTAAATTCCGCATTGTCATATATAATATTTGTCCCAAATGAAAGAGTAATATTTTCGCCACGCATAGTATGGGAATTTTATGAAATTACCTTTTACCTGACAAGTATTTATTGATATAATTAAAAACACATCAAAGGAGTTTTTATTATGAAAAAAATTTTATCAGCATTATGCGCGCTGTTTTTGGTGGCGTGTGGTCAAACAGACATATCTGGCACATGGACCCAACCTGTTCCAAATATTCCAAACATGATCCAGGGATTTACCCTGGGGGCGAATGGGGTTGCAACATCGGTGAATATGGCGACACTGCAATACGATACCTGGCGTACGGACGGCAATGAATTAATAATGACAGGACGCAGTATTGGCAACGGTCAAACCATAGAATTTACTGAAACATATACCATTGAAAAATTGACTGATGATACCCTGGTATTACGTAACGGCGATATGACAATGACATACACACGTCAATAAAAAAACGCCCGTTTGGGCGTTTTTTATTCAAAACACTTGCGCAGTGTTTCACCGGTATCGTGTTGGTCGACACGCTTGTTACGAATTTCTTCGGCGGCCTTGATTTTCTGTTTAACCAAAATTAAATCAGGGTGCGCCTGTAATTCAGCATTTAATTCAGTTATTGCCGCGTCAATATCTGCCGCATTTCGAACAAAAATTGGTGGTATAGAATCCGCCGCCAGATATACAGAATCAATTAATTCTTTCTTGAAATCGTCCATTACCGACAGATACGCGCGTATATGTTGGTCTTCGTGCGATAAGATAGCGTTATAAGAACATGTATCTGGGCGATGTCGAATATCAATTTGAACCAAAAAATCACTGTACCCAACAACCGCATCAACTGATTTCAACGCGACACAATATCCATCTTCTATATTTGTTATATCTGCTGCAATATCATAATTATCAACCATTGTTGCAACAACATTTCCATGCAACAAATCCATATGTCGCAACGGTTGTACAACCTGTTTTGACCAAACAGGTACATCCAATGTAACGCGTGGGGTTAACTTATACGGCAAACAATCATCATACGCATTTGCGCACACAGGAACAATCCCCAAAAACAAACACAACAGCCCAATAAATTTCATATTTTATAAATTACCGCCGCCCTGCTTTTTCAAATATTCGGCCACAAAATTATTTCCATATTTGGCATATAATTCTTCGGCCAACAACACAGATGAACGCCCCGATTCAAACAAACGTAATAAATTACCCAACCCACCCAATTCAGTATTTAAAATAACAGATTCACCCGTCACAGGCCGTGACAACAACACCGCCCGTTTCAGATTTGGATACGCCTTGCCCTGAATAAATGCCATTTCCAACGGATTCAAATTCCAGTATTGATAATCAGACGCATCTGCGGCCGGATTGCGGAAAAACAGAACAGTTTGTGCCTGGCCACGAACAACATCACCAATACCCAATTTATCCAAAACATTTGCGCGTTGGAACGCCACCATATATGCCTGGCGGTTTTTACGTCCCTCTTGCAGGCCAGTGATAAAATTATCACGGAACATTTTATTTTCCAACATTGGTGCAGTTTCATCAATCATAATCAGCGATGGATTTCCACCCGACACAGTAACCGTATTTATACGATGCAAAATATATGATATAACCGCCGGTGCCAATGTTTCATCGGACAAAATATCTGTAAAATCAAATGTGGTTAATCGTGCATCTAAATCCAAAGTATCCGCATCTTCATTAAATATGTCCCCATATTGCAATGGATCGATCCATTTTTTCAGTGCCGGCCGCATATTTCCAGCCGACGAAAAGCAAGATTCCCATAAATTTTTCAACAATCTGTCATTTTCACTTAAATAATCAAAATTAACAGAAACAGCACGCGCAATTTCATCAGCAGATGTTGTATCAGATTGCCCGGTAATCATTGCAAACCATCGCCGTAAAAACGCACGATTTGCGGCCGTATCTGGCATTTTCAGCGGATTTAAATGTGTCTGGAAAGAATCTTCGACTTTGTTTTTATCCTTGCCAATCATGGTGACGTATTTGCCACCAACGGCCAGGGTAAATATTTCCGCCCCCTTGTTTCGGTCAAAGAAAAACGCCTTTAACTTTTTATGCCGCAACGATTGTGCAATCAGGAAACTGAACAACGTTGTTTTACCACCACCTGTTGGTCCAATTGTCAAAGTATGTGCCACTGCGGCCGGTTTGTCGGAAACATGGAATTGGAATTGATACGGTGTTCCCTGTGCGGTTGGGAATATAACCAATGGCCCCGGACCCCAATCGCAATTTGCCACACCGCGCGGTGTACTGGACATTGGGATACTGACCGCGGCGGTACGTGATAACATTTTAAAACTGCGCGGGAAAACATCAAATCCAGGAATTTGTGCAAACCATGAAACTTTTGCCGCAAAAGATTCCACAATTGGTGACACACCAAAAGATGCCGCAATTTTATTAAATTCATCGATATATTTTTCCAAATCTTCTGTTGTTGCGGCAAAAATTAAAAACAGCGGATAATAATTTACTAAATTTTGATTTCCAGAAATATTTTCATCCATCGCAGATTCAGCCTGGGAAATTTGTTCCGTGGCAGTTTCATTTTTTTCATCTGCTGTGGAACGCCGTTGACGCATTGTGGCCTCTATATCCGCATTTCCCATTATGCGAAACGCGTTCATACAAATCATTTCCGTTTGAATTGTATAAACTGCATTAAAGAAATCTTCATCCAAATAATCAGGCGATGTTTTAAACGAAATTGCCGCAGCAAAAGACTGACGTCCCTTGCCCACATATCGTATCAACCCATTATTCATAAAATCAACATCATCAACGGTTGTAACATCACCTATGCTTTGATCACATACGGCCGGTGCCGGCTTTGTCACAGGGGACAAAATTCTGCCCAAAAACCTGGCCATATTATCAGTACTTTCATTGCGTAAAACCCGTGGCTTGTACGCCGCCAGAATGGATTCAATATAATTTCCATATTGATTTAATTTATCGTGTGCGCCCGCCCCACCAACAGATAAAACTATATAATAATTATTTGTAAATATGCGTAATCCCTGGGCCCGCCATTTATCATAAATTTTTTGCAACACAGGTTGGTCAAATTCATAATTAGTATTTTCACCAACTGCATCACGCACAGTATAAAAACGCAAAACAACATTTGGGTCACGAATTTGATTAAATAATTGTGAACGTAAATCCAAAAACTTTGCGCGTGCATCATCATCCTGCATACTGGTTTGCACCCCGGAAACGCGATACACACGAATAATTGACCCATCGGTCAGCGTCATAGAATCATCGTTATAAACCGTTTTAAACGGCAAATATTGGGAATAACGCGCATATCCGAAACGTGGAAATATTCTGCGTGTCAATGCAGGAATATACATCATTAAAACAATAACCAAAAATACAACGACCATAACCATTATTGTCGCCGTTAATGGAAATTCCCCACCTGCAAAATGTTCAAAAAATCCATTCATTTTTTTTAAGCCGCCAACCTGCCTGGTATCTTTTTTTTCAACAACTGTAATTTTGCCGATATTATTTGCCCTAATTGTGGATCACGCTTTGAATAAACAGCCAAAATCAAATGAACCACTATCACTGATATCAAAAAATACAGCGGGTTAACCCATGAATCAGCACCGTACATAACCAGCCCGATTACAAAAATCACAATAAAAACAATAAATTGCACTGCAAAATTTATCACGGCCAACGTATACGGCACATAAAATATGCGCGCCGGATTTGCCAATGCTTTCAGTACTTGTTGCCGCATGTATGGATTATCCCCCCCTGCCTATGCTTGAATTATAACAATTTCAACAGTTTTCAACAAGCATAAAAAGCATTTGTTAAAAATTGTTAAAACTGTTGAAAACCATATACTTTTTCAACCGTTTATTATTTATATAAAATTTTCAACACAAACCATAAACACCGCGAAAAACCAGGAAAAAATTGTTGAAAACTTGTTAATAAAAAGTTTAAAAACGTTTTCAACATAATAAACAGGCCCTACTATAACAACAAATAATTAATATATTATTTGATTTTTCACAAAAACCGTTTATAATAGCCACACAACAAAGGATTTAGACATGAAGTTTTTAAGTTCATTAAAGGCCTGGAAAAAACGTGGCAATGTAAAACAAATTCGCCGTGGTAAACAGGTTATTTTAATTGACCCTGATAATCCAAAGTTAAAAGCGAAACAGGGCTTTAAAAGAAAATAATTATATATGAATAACCCCTGAACATGGGGTTTTTCTTTTTTTATTGGGAATTTTTCATGAAAACCGCAGAAATACTGTCCGTTATCGATAAATACATAAACAAATATAATTCTGAAAAATCGCAAAAATACGAAACGATATATATGTTACCGTCCAGTGATGCTGCGATATTGGGATCTGGTTTTGCCCGCGACGACGCGTCACGCATAGCGTTTTGCTTTTACAGATTATCCCCCCAGGAATATGACGATGGTGGCGCACAAAGTTTTGCGGACGCCACCTTTCACAACGGCAATTCATTAAAAAATGGAAAAATCAAACTGGAATTAAATGTAAATATGCCGGTTCGGGTCGATGGTGATAAAACATATCTGGACAGACCAATGATGGCGGAATTGGTGACACACGAATTGACGCATGCATACCGTAAATCCATGGAATTGGCCGCAGGACATTATAAATTTGATTTTTCATTTTTGAATTTTGTAAAACGCAAAAAATCAAATAAAAAATATACCATATTCCAACGTTATAATTCGTACGACAAAACAACGCCGACCGGCGGTGCGGATAATATTTATGAAAAAATGCGCTGGGTTGGTTATGCCCTGGTAGAAGACGAGGCATACGCCCAACTTGCCGGGATTAAAACATTTTTGGCCGCTGGCGGCAATATCCGGGACAGCCGCGGTAAACAGTTGATTGATATAGTCAGTACTTATCTGGACGAAATAGAAAAAACAGCAACACCCGACGATTGGCAAAAATGTATGAAAACAATATCGTATATCCCGGCACGACAGGGTGAAACACCTGCGCGTTTTGCGCGTCGTTGGATTGCATATTATCGCGACAGAATTACCAAATTTAACGCGCGCGTTGAAAAAATGTTAAATAAACATCGCACAGATAAATTAAAAAACGCTACAAAATCTTTGGTGATTGCCGATATGATTCCGGCAAAAGTCCAGGAACGCGATTAAAACAGGTCAAAATCGTTCATGAATGCTTCACATAATGTGTCATTAACCTGGGCACCGGACAAGCCAGCACCGCGCAGGTATTCTATCTGTGGTGCGGTTGGTTGATAAATAGATGCACTGTGATCCGCAGCGATTGGCACGGCAGATATTTTTTGTGCGGGTGAAAATTCGATACGTGCTGTTTTTTCAGCCATGGCGGCAAAACTGATATTTGATACTGTATCGACGCAATTTTTATCTATGATTGCGACACCGGATATTTTAGAAATACTGTTTCGCCCGGCCAGCAATTTAGTTTTTACCAAAACGGTTGTGTTTGACACAATATGTTCTGCAATACAATTGAATTTTAAATTATCTGTATTTTCCAACATAACATGTCCGCGGAATTCAGAATTTTTCCCGGCATTTTTGATAAAAATGTTCAAAAAGGCCGGCTTTTTATTTTTTATTTTAACCGTTAAAAATACCGGTTGATTTTCGACGAAAATATTAACATCCAACCGGTGTTCACCGGCTATTTCACCAACATATATTATATGAACGGGTCTGTGATACTTTGTATGAAAATCCGTTCCGACAATGGTTGATAATTCCGGGCAAAACACCCCATTGCGGTAAACAACAGTTTCCGCATCAAAGGTTTTTATATTGAATTCGTTCCACATGTATGACATATTATTATGCATTATAAAGGAAACAAGCATGGGATTCAATTGTGGAATTGTTGGATTGCCAAACGTTGGTAAATCTACATTATTTAATGCATTAACACAAAGTGCCGCCGCCGATGCCCAGAATTATCCATTCTGTACCATTGAACCAAACACTGGCCGTGTTGTTGTGCCTGATGAAACGTTGTTAAAATTGGCTGATGTTGCAAAATCGCAAAAGATAATTCCAACACAATTGGAAATTGTTGATATAGCCGGATTGGTCAAGGGCGCGTCTGCGGGCGAAGGTTTGGGAAACAAATTCCTGGGCAATATTTTGTCAACAGACGCGATAATACATGTTGTCAGATGTTTTGAAAACGATGACATAGTGCATGTAAATGGGCGTATAGATCCGTTGGCTGATATTGAAACGATTGAAACAGAATTGATGCTGGCCGATATGGAAAGCATTGAAAAGCAGATGAAAAACCTGGAAAAAAAGGCGCATGGTCTGGATAAAAACGCAATAAAATTATTATCGGATGCAAATGTAATACGTGATGGTTTGGCGCGTGGTGTTGCTGCGCGTGATGCTGGGGTTGATGCGGTTCCGTTTAATTTATTAACGGCAAAACCTGTTATTTACGTATGTAATGTTGATGAAGAATCCGCCGCCACTGGTAATAAGTTTTCAGATATGGTTCGTGAAAAATACGGTGACAAGGCCCCTGTATTAATTATTTCGTCAAAGATAGAAATGGAAATCGCCCAGATTGTCGACCCTGCTGAACGTAAAATGTTTCTGGACGATTTAGGATTGCGTGAATCTGGTCTGGACCAGGTTATTCGTACTGGGTACAAAACATTGGGATTGCAAACTTTTTATACTGTTGGTCCCAAAGAGGCACATGCCTGGACAATAACCACCGGCATGACCGCGCCCCAGGCCGCAGGCAAAATCCACACTGATTTTGAACGTGGATTTATTCGTGCGGAAATAATTTCACCGAACGATTTTATTACATACGGTGGTGAAGTCGCTGTTAAAGAGGCCGGTAAAATGCGACTGGTTGGCAAAGAATATGTTATGCAGGACGGTGATATTTGCCATTTCTTGTTCAATAATTAATTATGCAAAACAGGCCGGCATTTACCGGCCTGTTTGAATATAATTTTGTGATATAATTGCCGGTAAAAAACCCGGATTTTTTATTGGTATAAAATTATTATTTAACGCGATTTCGTTTGGGGTAATATATTTATCATCACATATGTTTTCACAAACGGTATAAATGGCTGGATACCATACAGTATTTTTTGCATTTACTGTATATTCGCATACACCAACCTGAAACTTTTTTAACCCAGTTTGTATTCTGCTTAATGATTTTATTGCATACAATATTCCAACTGGTTCCATGTTCATTGGAAAAAAATAAACGGTTGTTTTGCCAGTATACATATCACGAAAAAGATAAAAATATTTTTTATTCATTCCATTGAAATCAATGTATCTAGTTTCTGGTGTACATCAGATATTTTTGCATCAACCACGGCAATTTGTTCACCCACATCTGCCCCACCCAGTAATTGTGCAGTTAAATCTTTTTTTTCAGATTGCAATCGTGCCATATATTTTTGCAGTTTTAATGACACGATATATTTTTCTGCGGATTTCATGTCCATGCTGATTTCAGGCGCATTGGCGTCAAAATCAATTTTTAGTGTTGCCAAAAAATCACCATATCTTTCCGCTATTTCAGGATATTTGTTTACAATAAAAATAACTGTATTTTTTGTAATTTCATCAACGCCAGGCATTTCTATCCTGGGGATATTTTGTGATTGTTTTTTCCATTTATGCCATTGATTGAATATACGTTGTTTGTATTCTTGTTCGTATTCATTACGCAGTGACGTATCAGTTATTTTATCTGTTTTTTGCCTTATAAACTTTTCTGCCTGTGTGCGTCCACCTGGTGTGGATACATTAAATCCGGCATTTGCAATGTTCCATAAAAAGTCCGCAAGCCCAGTTGCATTATCAATTATTTTTTGCATTGCAACCGCCCCACCAGTTTTTAATACTTCATCAGGGTCTTTACCGCCGGTAACAAATGCAAACCGCACATCTGATGCATCACGCAGGAATGGCATAACAATATCGCACGCGCGTGCGGCGGCCTTTTGTCCAGCGGCGTCACCATCAAAACAAAATACAATATTGCGATTTGCTTTGCATAACATGGATATATGATCTTCTGTCAGTGCGGTCCCCAATGGTGCAACTGTTTCAGGAAAACCATTGCACTGCATTTGTATGGCATCAATTTGCCCTTCGACAACAATACTGCGATTGGCGCGGTGAATTGCATCACGCGCAAAATTAAAACCAAAAATAGTTTTACGTTTGTGGAATAATTCGGTATCTGTTGTGTTTATGTATTTAGGTTCACTGCCGTCCAAACTGCGCCCTGAAAAAGCAACAATTTGACCACGCGCATTAAATATAGGAAACATCAATTTATCACGAAAAAAATCATACATGCCGTAATCGCCATGCCGACACATCCCAGTTGCCATTAAATTGTCCTGCTTTACATTTATAAATTTATTGGCAATCACATTGTTTTTTGGTGCATACCCAATACGATAATGTTTTATCATTTCATCAGAAAATCCACGTCCACGTACATATTCCAATGCATGTGCACCAACCTGTTCGTATAATAGTTTTTGATATATTTCTGCGGCCGCATTCATTATTTGATAATATGATTCTTCACGTGCAACCTGGGCCGCGGGCTTTGGTTTGTAATCAGGCATTTTTAGCCCGGCTTGATTTGCCAGTTCCGTAATTGCAGTTTTGAAATCCACATTTTCAGATTTCATAACAAAAGAAATAATGTCACCATGTTCGCCACATCCGAAACAGTGGTAAAATCCTTTGTCTTCGTTTACCGAAAAACTGGGGGTTTTTTCATTATGAAATGGACAACATCCCCAATAATTTTGCCCTTTTTTTACCAACGGTACCCGCCGTCCAACAACATCAACAATGGACAATCGTTCGCGCAGTTCATCGGTAAAATTACGGTCATATTTGGGCATTATTTATTTGATGTCCTTTTTCGCTTTGGTGATGTTTTTTTATTATTTATCAAATCAATTGCAGTATCTAAACTGGGTTGTTCTTTGACAGAAACATTTACGCGATTTGATGAAATATACGCGCCGTACCGTCCCGTCGGATAATAAAATATAGACTTTCCTGTAACAGGATTTTCCCCCAGGTTCACGGGTTCAGCCTTTTTAATTCCATTTTCCAACAATTCGCGCGCCACATCCAGTGTAATTGTATCGGCCGTATATTGCTTTGCCGGTACGTTTTTTGTTCCATTTGTAACATATGGTCCAAATCGACCAACACGGAATGAAATGCCATTACCCAAATCAATATTTGTTGGTTGTTTTTTTTCTGGTTCATTGCTGTCTGTGGCGGATTCTGTTGGGTTTGTATTATCCAACCGTTGTGTATAATTGCATTTAGGATAATTTTCACAACCAATAAATGCACCGTACTTAGATAATTTTATTCCCAGTTTTCCGCCACATTTTGGACACAGATTGTTTCCGTCTGGAAACAGATGTGGTTGCATAATTTCATTAATTGCATCAATTATTTCACCGGTTTTTACATCACGTGCACCGGAAATTTCCGCAGATGTTGGTGTCCAGAACGCCCGCAGTGCATCCAATTTATCACGTTTTCCATTTGATACATCGTCCAGTGTATCTTCTGTTTTTGCGGTAAAATTCACATCAACCAAATCATGAAAATATTTTGATAAATACGCAGAAATCACCCATCCACCGGGTGTTGGATGAAAGCGTCGCTGTTTGTCCTGTTCCACATATTTACGGTCAACAATTGTAGACATAATTGTCGCATATGTTGATGGGCGACCTATGCCTAATTCTTCCAGTTTTTTTACCAGCGATGCTTCTGTATAACGTGCTGGTGGCTGTGTAAAATGTTGTTCTGGTTTTAATTCTGTAATTTTAATTTCATCGCCAACGACCATTGGTGGTAATTGTGATTCAGTATTATCATCAGAATCATCTTTGTCTTCTATATAAACGCGCATAAACCCGTCAAATGTTCGTGTTGTACCAACCGCATGGAACACAGCAACTTTGTTATCCGTTTCAATATCAGCAGAAACGCTGTCGAATTCAGCATTTGTCATCTGGCACGCAACTGTGCGTTTCCATATTAAATCATATAATTTTGCTTCATCACCGGCCAATTTTGGCATATTTTCATCAAAGTGCGTCGGACGAATTGCTTCGTGTGCTTCCTGGGCATTTTTAGATTTTGTAACATATATATTTGGTGTTTTTGGCACGAATTTTTCGCCGTAGTTTTTACCAATATATGCACGTATTTCATTTACGGCATCCGCGGACAAATTTGTTGCATCGGTTCGCATATATGTAATTAAACCCTGTTCATACAACTTTTGTGCGGTTGCCATTGTGCGCTTTGATGAAAAGTATAATTTACGTGCGGCTTCCTGTTGCAGGGTACTGGTTGTAAATGGTGCGGCCGCCCGACGTGATGTTTTCTTTTTTTCAATAGATACAACGTGTGCATCAATAACTGTTTTTCCAATTTTTTCCAGGATTTCATGCATATACGCGTTGTTTTCAATTGTCATTTTTTCAATTTTTTTACCATTGAAATTTGACAATTGTGCATTAAAAACATCATTGCTTTTGTTGCATACAGCCCCCAGTGACCAATATTCAACTGGCTTAAAAGATTCTATTTCACGTTCGCGGTCAACAACCAGTTTTACCGCCACGGATTGCACACGTCCCGCACTGCGTCCCAAATTACGCCGCCATAATAATGGTGAAATACCAAAACCAATTAAATAATCCAACGCCCGGCGCACCAAATATGCATCAACCAAATTTTTATCAATTTCACGTGGATGGGCAATTGCGTCGGTTACAGCCTTTTTAGTAATTTCATGAAACGCGACGCGATAAACTTTTTTTCCATCCAATGCCCGTTTGGCTTTTAATATATCCAATATGTGCCATGCAATGGCTTCGCCTTCGCGGTCAGGGTCGGATGCCAAATACACAGCATCTGCCTTTTTTAATTCGTCTGTAATTTGTTTAATTTGTTTTTCTTTACCCGGCATTATTTGCCAACGCATGGCAAAGTCATGTTCTGTATCAACACTGCCGTTTTCAGGAACCAAATCACGCACATGGCCAACGGACGCAATTACGCGCCACCCCGCCCCCAGGTATTTTTCAATTGTTTTTGCCTTTGATGGTGATTCAACGATAAGCAGGTTCATTGTTTTAACTTCCTTTGGCGGATAATTGTTGATCTTTATGAATATGCGCATTCTGGCACAGGCCGAACCCAAACATTAATGACAGCAAACTGCTGCCGCCGAACGACATTAACGGCAAAGGCACCCCAACTGTCGGCATCAGTCCCAGAACCATGGAAATATTTATAAAATAATAAATGAAAAAGTTCAACATAAAACCAAAACATACCAATTGCCCAAACCTGTTACGACATGTTTTTGCACACCAAAATAAAACCAGTATTATAATCGTGTACAACATTAATAATGCAAATGCCCCAATAAAACCAAATTCTTCGCCCAACATGGTAAATATAAAATCAGTCTGTTTTTCTGGCAAGAAAGATTGTTGTGATTGTGTGCCGGCCATATATCCTTTGCCCAACATACCACCGGAACCAAACGCAATTTTTGCCTGATTAATTTGATATCCTGCGCCCTGGGCATCGTGGTCTGGATTTATAAATGTAATAATTCTGTCACGTTGGTAATCATGCAGTCCACCAAACCATACCAGTGGCGCGGCCATTAAGCCCAAAATCATTGCGATTATAAACCACTTTTTTTGTGCACCAACTATATAAAACATTCCGACCGTAATCATTCCCAATGACAGTGCCGTACCCAAATCAGGTTGTGCCACAATTAATATAAATGGCACCAGTAACATTGCGGCCGGTAACGCATAATTTTTTAATTGTGATAATTCCACGGAATTCATCCATGCAAAATATCGTGCCAGTGCCAACACCAATGCTATTTTTATTAATTCAGATGGCTGTACATGAAAGAATCCAAGATTCAGCCATCTTTGTGCCCCCATTCCAGTATGCCCGACAAAAGTTACCAATATAATCATAATCAGCGCGATTGCATATATAACATACGCGGATTTAATCCATGTTTTGATATTTGTAAACGCGGCGAAAAAGAAAACCCCAAACCCCAGAATACTTTTTATTAATTGTGATAATGCAAATGGTCGCCACGATCCCCCGCCCGCCGAATACAGCACAACAATAGATATTGCCAAAATCAGACACATTGGAATAAACAGTGCCCATGAAAAACGACTAAGTTTTTCAGGGAAACTCATCATACTGGCATTTGAAACACGTGTTTGGCGTGTCATTTTTTATCCCCCAATAATGCACGCATGGTTGCAGCAACCGTTCGTGCGGCCGGACCACTGCCACCGGAATGTTCTGTTATTGCGCATACAGCGTATTTTGGGTTATCTGTTGGTGCGTATCCAACAAACAAACCATGATTACGCATATTCCATTTTAATTGTTCATTGGTCAATACACCACTTTCACGTTCTGCGCGTGAAATACTGCGCACCTGTGACGTTCCTGTTTTTCCGCCCATGCGCGCACCATTTACATTTATTGCGCTGCCTGCGGCGGTTCCGCCCTTGCGCGTTACTTGTTCCAGACCACGCATAACCGCATTAATATTTTTTTTCTGCAACCCCAGATTTGCAAATTGTACTTTTTCATCTGTTAAAATTAATCTGGGCATAACAACTTTGTTTGATACGGTGCGTGCCGTCATAATCGCCAATTGCAAACAATTGGTCAATGTGAATCCCTGGCCGATGCCGGAAATAATGGTATCACCATGCACCCAATGGTATCCGATTGCCTGTTCTTTCCAATATCTGTCTGGGATAATTCCAGGCATTTCACGTGATAATATACCGTCCATAAATTTTTGTGTGAATCCCAGTTTTATTGCCATTTCCTTTATCGAATCAATTCCGATTTTTAACGCCAATTGATAAAAATATATATCACAAGAATGTTTTAACGCATCAGCCAAATTAACATGCCCATGCCCCTTGGGTTCCCAACAGTGGTAACGTCTGTCGCCATAATCCCAGTGACCTGGACAGAATATTTTTTCATTTGCGGTAATTGCGCCGGATTCCAGTGCAGCCAATGCAACAACGATTTTAAATGTTGACCCTGGGGGGTACAGGCCCTCTATTGCCTTGTTCATAAAAGGTTTCATATAATCGTTACGCAATGAATTTATATATTCGTCTGCATCATCTGTTGTGAACATATTTGCGTCAAAACTGGGGGTTGAAACCATGGCCAATATATCGCCGTTTTTTATATCCAATGCCACCCCGCATCCAGACTTATTTGTTAACAACGCATCATACATTGCGCGCTGTGCGGCATCATTTATTGTTGTACGAATATCTGCCCCAACAATTGCAGGCCTGAATTGTGATTTATCTTCGCCTGTGATGCGCCCAACCGCATTTGTTATCATGACTGTTTGACCCGGAATACCGGCCAATTCGTCGTTAAATCTTTTTTCCAGCCCAGTTATTCCAGTTGTAAAGAATGGTGCATTTTCAACTGGTTTTGGTGGGTCACCAACATATCCAAACACCTGTGCACCGGCCGGCCCCATTTCATATACGCGTGCAAACCCACTGCGTACATGCAACCCAGGAATATTTTTTGCCTGTAATGCGGCCAAATCAGACCAATTAGAATTTTCACTGACCAATACAGGTTGAAATTTAGCCTGTTTTTTTATTTTTTGATATATTCGATTAATGCGTTTTTTATTCAGTTTTAATTCTGTTGCAACAATTGATATAACATCATCAATGTTTTGTGTTTCTTCGGGAATGATGTACAGACGGTATGTTTTTGCGTCCCTGGATATTGGGGCACCTGCGGATGATAAAATTCGTCCACGTTCAGGCATATTAATTTGTATTCTGAACGAATTGTTTTCGCTTTTTTTTGTATATTCGCGATAATTAAACACCTGCATTTGCAACATGCGCAATACCAACACGGATGTTAAAACCGCGCCTGCTGTTAAAAACAGTGCACTGCGTCTGTCAAAAGTACGTGCGACTTCCTTATCTATCATCGTATACCTTTTTAATCAGTGCAGTAATTGGTACATACAGTGTTGTCACCCATGCAAACAGCCATGCCGCGCGCATTATGTTTGATGTATTAAATTCCATAAATGCCAATATAGACGTGCTGACGCCAAAGAAAATCATAAATACATACAGTGCGTTTTTATCAACACGTGTTAAATCAAAGAAAGATTGAAACCCATTAACTGCATAAAAAATGCAATACATCGCGGTCCAATATGCCAAAGTATCAAAACGATAATCAATTAAAAAGCAAAACAGTACAGCAAATGGTGCAAACCATGGCACTGGCCGTACAAAAGAACAATAAAATATCGGAATTATCGCCAATATTCCCGCCGGATTCCAAAACGCCACAGACAACCGCCATAAAACTATTACGGCGATAAAAGGAAATGCGTCGCGTAAAAAGTTTATAATTTTACTTTTCATTATTTATATACGTTTTGTGTATCAAATTGCAATATTATGACACGTGATAACGTTTCTGGCTGTAAAACATTTACATCAGTATCATTTATCATATCACCAACAATAATGCCATTTGGTAAAACGCCGCTGATATTACTGGTAACCAATTTGACGCCGGCCGATGGCTGAAATTCAGGGTCACTAAACAAACCGATTGTTGGTGTATCCGAACCATTCCCGCGCAGGAAACCATAAACTTCTGACCCGGCGATGCGTACGGCGATATTTGTATTTGAATCAGTCAGTGCCCTTACCCGCGAAAAATTTGATGCGACATCAGTTATAACCCCGGCCAATCGCCCATCAGTTGAAACCACAACCATTCCATCGGCCAATCCGTGCTTTGCCCCCTTGTTAATCAGAAAAGTACTGTGATGAAATGCGGTATTATCATACGTGACATCGGCAACAATTGCGCCATTTGGATGTGATTTAACAATATCTAATTCGCGTGACAGTTTTTGATTTTCTGCGATTGCGACATCGCATTCATTTTTGTTACGTAATGCATCATCCAAACGAACGCGTAATTCTTCATTTTCCGTGCGCAGGTTTGATAATTCACGAATGTTATCTATGGCGGCACCGACTGCGCGAATGGGCCATGTTATTACATCGCCGACCCAGTTTGCCACCGGCAACACAATATGCGCCAACCCGTTCATTAATGTATAGTCTGGTTTTGCAATCATAATGTATATAAATAATACCGGCAACACAGCCGCCGCAGCCGCAGACTTTATAATTGTGCGCAATCTGGAAGATAACTTGTTTTGAATCATCGGGGACTAGTTTAGACACTAAAAGTCAGATATTCAATAAAAACTTGATTTTTCATTTGATTATGTCAAAATACAGTCCGTATTGCAAACGCCGAAATGGCAATGGCATTGCCATCAGGCACAGAAAAAGAGGTAAAAAATGCCAAAATTAAAGACAAAGTCGTACTTGAAAAAGCGCGCATCTATGACAGCGACCGGTAAAATCCGTGTTGCCAGAAATGCCCACAAGAAACTGTTGCGTCACAAGTCCAAGCGTGCAAATAACGCTGGATCAAAACCACAGTATCTGAATGACAACATGACGGGACAGGCAAAAATCTTGGCCCCGTATGGATTAAAGTAATCAAAGGGGGCAAGTTATGGCAAGGGTTAAACGCGGAACAACCGTAAAACAAAAACATAATAAAATATTGGCGCGTGCCAAGGGTTACCTGGGGCGTCATCATTCGACATATCGCGCTGCGCGTGAAAAAACAGAAAAAGCGGGTCAGTATGCATACCGCGATCGTCGCGTTAAAAAACGTGAATTTCGTGGTTTGTGGATTGTTCGTATTAATGCCGCTGTGCGCGAAAATGGTATGACATACAGCCAGTTTATGAATGGCCTGAAAAAGGCGGGTGTCGCCCTGGATCGCAAGGTTTTGGCCGAAATGGCCTATGCTGGGGATGAAAACTTCACAAAATTGGTTGATACAGCAAAACGATTTATCTCCGCGAACGCTAAATAAGCCTTGGCGGTGGGTATATTATTTTGTATTATAAAGGCCGTCGTATGACGGCTTTTTGTTTTTAACACAGGGTAAAGTTATGCAGGAACAAATAAAAAATATAAATACACTGGCAGAATTACAGTCATTGTACGCGGCGACATTTGGTAAAAACGGCACAATGACGGCCAGGTTAAAAAATATGAAAAATTTGGATAATGATGCGCGTGCCGAATTAAACCGTGAAAATGCGGAATTACGTGAACTGTTTAAGTTGCGTCAATCTGAATTGGAAAATGCGGCGTTAATGGCCGGATTGGAAAAGCAGCGTTTGGACCCGTCTTTAAACCCGCTGCCAGAAAATCGTGGTACGCTGCATCCGTTGACGCACGCACTGGCGGATATTTCACAAATACTGGAATCGTTTGGTTATGAAATGTGGACCGGGCCAGAGGTCGAAGATGATTGGCATAACTTTACCGCGCTAAATACGCCGGAATATCACCCTGCCCGCGATATGCAGGATACGTTTTTCTTGGAAAACGGAAATGTTATGCGTACCCAGACGTCCGCGATCCAAATACGCAGTATGGAAAAAATTGGCGCACCAATAAAAATGTTCGGTATTGGCGCCACATATCGCAAAGAAATGGACGCAACACACGGCCCTATGTTTCATCAAATCGAAGGATTGTATATAGATAAAAATATTACAATGTCTGATTTAATTGCGGACGTGCGCGAATTTTTGAAACGGTTTTTTGAAATGGATGATATTAAATTACGTATTCGGCCGTCTTATTTCCCATTTACAGAACCCAGCATAGAAATTGATATGATGTGGCAGGGCAAAAAATGGCTGGAAATAATGGGGGCCGGCATGGTGCATCCAAATGTGTTGCGTAATTGTAATATAAATCCAGATGAATATCAGGGATTCGCCTTTGGCTTTGGGTTGGACAGATTAGCAATGTTAAAATACGGTCTGAACGATTTACGTCAATTTTATGATGGTGATGTACGTTGGCTGAAAAGTGCGGGATTTTAATTTAGGGGGCAAACAATGAAATGGACATATGATTGGTTAACAGATTATTTAAAAACGGATTTGTCAGCCGAACAAATCGCCGATATGCTAACCCGCACCGGGTTAGAGGTTGAAGATTTAATCACATCCATTGCCCCAATTGCGGCGCGTATTGTGGAATGCGAACCAATGGCGGGCAGTGATCACCTGCATATATTAAAGGTGGACGATGGCACCGATACATTGCGCCAGGTTGTATGTGGCGCACCCAATGCGCGCGTTGGACTGATATCTGCGCTGGCGTTACCCGGCTGTGTCATAGATGGTCATGAAATCAAGGCCGGCAAACTGCGTGGCGTTATGTCAAACGGTATGATGTGCAGTGCGCGCGAATTGGGCATTGGTGACGACCACAGTGGTATAATTGAATTACCCGACGATACTAAAATCGGTGCACCCGTTGTACAAATGGAAACGGTTTTTGATGCGGGCATTACACCAAACCGTCCAGACTATTTGGCGGTGCGCGGAATTGCGCGTGATTTATCGGCGGCTGGTATGGGTGAATATATTGCACATGCGGATAATTTTCCTGAATATGGTACAGGCACCAGACAAGTACATGTAAAAACAGATAAATGTCTTGGATATTCTTTGTGCGAAATTCATGATATAAAAATTGCACCAAGTAACAGTAAAATATCATCAAGGTTGCGTGCAATAGGTATAAATCCAAAGAACGCGCCAATCGATGCGACAAATTATATTTGCTATGATATGGGTCAGCCAATGCATTGTTTTGATGCAGATGAAATAAACGGGGATATCACTGTACGTATGGCAACAAATGGTGAAAAGTTCACAGATTTATTTGGAAACGAACATACATTATGCGATACAGATATGGTAATCGCAGATGATACTGGTATATTGGCATTGGCTGGGGTCGTTGGTGGTGCACGCGGTATGACCACGGACAAAACAAAAAATATTATTTTGGAAAGTGCGTATTTTGACCCTGTATGTGTTCGTAAAACATCAAAACGTTTGGGAATATCAACCGATTCTTCATACAGATATGAACGTGGCATAGATTTAACATTGACGCCATATGCACTTGCAAATGCAACAAGTATAATATTGGCACAATGTGGTGGCTATATTTACGGTACAGTTGCCGCAGGTGAATTATTTAATCCGCCCGCAGAATATGGCGGCGCAACCGCAGAATTCTGGGAAGATTGGGAAAATATAATAATAAATAAGTATATTCCAAAGATAAGATACACACCAGATATATTCAGTAAAAAAACTGGTATAGAAATGGACGAAGTTAAACAACATAATATCTTGGTTGAATTGGGGTATGATATAGATGAAGATGAACAAAGTTGGATTTTAACTCCGCCATCTAATCGCATAGGTGTAGAAATACCAGAAAATATAGTGTCTGATTTAATCCGTATTTATGGTTATGATAATATCGCCCAGGTGGCAGTTCATAAACCAACAGATTCTGTGCCACACCGTGATTATTATATTGGTGTAAAGCGCGAACTGGCCGCACGCAAATTGAACGAAGCGAAATCATTCGGATTCGGTAATTCAAAAACAGAAACCCTGTTGTCCGACAAACCGATTGTGCGGGTTGCGAACCCCATTGTTGCAAATATGGATACGGCGCGTAACGGTCTGTTGGGTAATATGTTGCACTTTGTTGCCGAAAATGAAAAACGCGGATATCCGGATTTAAGTATGTTTGAATTGGGAACTGTGTTTGACGGTGACACGCCGGACGCGCAGCATACGCAAATTTGCATTATACGCGCCGGGGATACCGCGCCGCGTCATTGGACGCGTCGTAATCGCCCGGCGGATATTTATGATGTAAAGGCCGACTTAATCGCATTAATGCATGGCCAGCGTTTTACTGTATCGTCTGATAATCCACCACATTGGGCACATCCGTTCAGGTATGGCGCAATAATGCAGGGTAAACGTAAAATCGCCGAATTTGGTGAATTGCATCCGTCAATCGCGCGTGCGCTGAAAATCAAGACGCGTACAAACATCGCAATAATTGAAAATGCAGACGCACTGCCAACCGCACGCCGACCGCATGAACCGAAACTGTCTGAATTTCAGCCGATAACACGCGACTTTGCATTTATTGTGGACGGCACTATGCCGGCGGAAAAACTGACCGGTGTAGCAATGGCGACCGACGCGCGCATCGTCGATGCAGTCGTATTTGATGCGTTTGATTTGCCAGATGGTAAAAAGTCCATTGCATTCACAATAACCATAATTCCAACAGACAATATGACGGACGAAGATTTGCAAAAATTACAAAATGCCGTTATTGCCAATGTTGAAAAGCGGTGTGATGCAAAAATCCGTGACAAGTAACAAGGCGACCCCGCGCATATTTTGCGCGGGCGTCTTTTTATTGATTTATCGGCATAAATTTGGTATAATTATTATATAAGTAAATGCCGAAAATAAACCACCGTTTGTTTTCGGCAAAATAAAGGAAACAAAAAATGCGGAAAAACAATATCTTTACAAAAATAAAAACCGCCAATTTAATCGGTGGTTTTGCAGTTGTTGCGGTTATTGCCACAGTTGCGCCAGCCATTGCAGTGGAACCGGGCGTCAACGATGGATTGTGTGATATGATTGCGCGGTTCCAGGATGTGTTCAAATTACTGCGTACATTGGCGTTTGTCGGTGCCGGATTTATTCTGGCCAAATATGGATGGGAAGCAATTACATCCGGTAAAATCGCCGGCAAAGATAATATTGCCGACGGTATAAAGGCAATCGGTGTCCCAATGATAGTCGGATTTGCACTGCTGTTTTCCATTGGTATATTGCTGGGCTTTTTAAGTAATGGTCAAAACTTTGGCTGTCCAGAATTGACACAGGGCTGGTAAAATTTATGGGGGAAAATATGAAAACTGCAACAAAACAAAAATTGGTCTTTGTCGTGATGGTTGTCGCGATATTGGCGTGCGGATATATGATTGCGTTGTAAAAAATGGGCCGGAATTTGCCGGCCTTTTTTATACTTTTTATATAATTTTATCTGGTGCCGTACACCATTTTGCCACCGGGCATTCACCACATTTTGGGCGCAGTGCCCGGCATATGTACCGGCCGTGTAAAACCATAACGTGGTTCACAATCGGGTGATATTTTTTTGGAATTATTTTTAATAATTCTGATTCAACCTTTTCCGGTGTGTTGGCGTCCGCCCCCACCCAGCCGTATCGATGCGAGTTACGAAAAACGTGCGTATCGACACCGATGTTCGGCGCGCCCCACAAAACGTTCATAACAACGTTTGCGGTTTTTTGCCCTATTCCCGGCAGTTTCATCAGCATATCACGATTATGATATTTTTTCGGAAATTTATAATTATCGTCCGCACCGCCCGCATCATTCATCAGCGCCGCGGCCAATCCCATAATACTTTTTGCCTTGTTGTTAAAAAAGGACAAAACACGAATATGTTGTTTCAGCCCGTCTTCGCCCAACGCCAACATTTTTGCGGGTGACGGTGCCACACGGAATAATTCAGGTGTAACTTCGTTCACTTTTTTGTCGGTTGCCTGGGCTGATAAAATAACCGCCACTGCAAATGTAAATTCATTTGTGGAATACAGTTCCGACCGTATGTTCATATCTATAACGGTCGGAACGTGTTTGAAATAAATTTCCGGTGTCAGTTTTTGCATAGTCCGCACTATTCAGCAAATGTAAAATCGGCCAGGCGCCCTTCGCATAAACGTTGGCAATCGGTATCGCAGGTTGTGCGTACCGCATCCGCCGTATCACCAGACAATTCCACTGTATCGACCCAAATATTTTTATGTGTCGCATCCGATGCAAAGCACAAACAGCGTGCGGTATATGTTTCAGTGTTTGTTTTTTCATCGCGTACAACGGTGCCGTTTATACGTTCATAGTTTGATGAAAAACTTTTTTCAACACCGATACTGGCGCATTGTGAAGTGATTTTAATTTTGTGTGCGTCCGCATCCATTGTGCCAATATAAAAACCGGCAAAGAACACGGCCACAATAACCGCCACCCATAAAATCCATTTTAATATTTTATGCATATTGTCCCCCTTTGCTGCATTATGCCTTGGTGATAGATATGGATAAATTATATCCCTCTATTTGAGTATTATACACACTTGCGTCACTTTGCGACATATTTTTTATCAATGCGTCGCCCATAATGCGCGCGCGGTGTTGTTCAATGGCATTTGCCAACGCCGGGTCGGCATTGTATTCCATATTTATACGGTCTGAAACGTCCAACCCGATTTCCTTGCGCGTGTCCTGGATAAAGCGCAAAGCGTCGTTTGCCAAACCTTCTGCAACCAAATCGGCGTTGATTTCAGTATCCAGAACAACCGCCGCCGTATTATCTGGCAACGCCGCGCCCGTCACACCGTCACGCACGGTCAGACGTTTTTCAAATTCATCGGCATTTAATTCATATTCGCCGACAAACAGTTTGCCGTCACGGACTTCATAGTCGCCACGCTTTACCGCCGGAATAATTTCTTTTAATGCGCCACCCAATCGTGCACCGATTTTTGGTGTAATCAAATATACGAACGCGTCGGCAACGGCTGCGATATCAGATGTGAACCCAACGTTCTTTACGTTCAGTTCATCGCGTATAATGTTTGCATATTGCGTCAAATCCGCACCCGCCACGGTCAGTTGGTTTAACGGCAAACGATTGCGCAGTTTGTATTGTTCGCGCAGCTGCTTTCCAACGGATACAATCATTTGCACGCGACGCATATCATCAACGATTTTTTTATCATATTGCGCGGCGGTCGGGAACGACTGCAGATGCACGCTTTCCCCGCCAGTCAGGTTTTTGTAAATATATTCACTGATAAACGGCGCAAACGGTGCCAACGCGCGGCACAGTGTCGTCAAAACGGTGTACAGTGTGTCAAAGGCACTTTGGTCTTCGTCCCAGAATCTTTCACGACTGCGTCTGATGTACCAGTTGTTCAACACATCCAGAAATCGTACGAATTCTTTTATCGCCGCGTCTGGTTTGTATTCATCCAGCGCATTTCCAACAACGGCGACCAATTCGTTTAATTCTGCAATTATGTATTTATCCAGTGCATTATCGGACGCGCCCGCATCGTGTGCGGTAATATTGCCCGCATTCGCATACAGTGTAAAGAAATGGTACGCGTTCCACAATGGTGTCAAAATAGTTTTTGTTGATTCGGCAAAAACGCGCCCCTCTTTATCAACGGGAACTGGTTCGGCCTTCATAAAATTAGACCCCTGGATAAACAGACGAATTGCATCTGCGCCGAATTGTTCTATTTGTTGTTCCGGGTTCACAAAGTTTTGCAATGATTTTGAAAACTTCTTTTTGTTTTCGTCAACAACCATACCATTTGCGGAAACCGTCTTGAACGCCGGCTTATCAAACAAAGCAGTTGCCAGCACCATCAACGAATAGAACCAGCCGCGGGTTTGATCCTGACCTTCGATAATATAATCGGCCGGGAAAGTTGCGTTGAACTTATCCGCGTTTTCAAACGGATAGTGCAGTGATGCCCACGGCATAGATCCAGATTCCACCCAACAATCCAGAACATCGGTTATACGATGCCAACCGTCCTTTTCCAATTTATCCAATGTTGGCCGGTGCAAATCGTCAATTTTTACACCAAAAAATTCTTCGATTTCGGCGATTGAGCCAAATACTTTGTACTGGCCGTCTTTTTCCCAAATCGGCAGTGGTGTTCCCCAGAAACGATTGCGTGATATGGACCAGGGGCGCGCACCTTCAATCCAGGTGCGGAATCGTTCACCCGCGGATGTCCAGTTGACCTGTTTATTATTTGCAATCAATGCGTCGCGGATTTTCGGAACATCGATATACCACGAATCTGTCGCACGGTATATCAGTTTTTCCTTGCTGCGGTCACTGTAAGGATAACTGTGTTTATATTGTTCTTTTTTAACCAGATGTCCATTATCGCGCAGGTATTGTATAATTTTCGGATTAGCAACGAATATATTTTCGCCGGCAAAATCACGTACTGTATCGTCAAAGTTTCCATAGTTATCCACGTTCAGCAATACTGGGAATTTCGGGTCTATGTTTTTAGCGGCCCAGAAATCGTCCGCACCATATGCGGGCGCTATGTGCACTATGCCGGTACCGTCCGTATCGGATACATAGTCGGCGGGGATAACCTGGTACAATAAATCTGATGTGCCAATGTAATAGTCAAACAGCGGCTTATAACGCTTTCCCGCCAGCGCGTCGCCCATTACTTCACCAATTTTTTCAGCGTTTGCAAATTGCTTTTCATACGCCCCCAGTCGTGATTCGGCAATGATATATACCGCGCCGTCGGCGTCACGCATACGCAGATATTTCATATTTGGGTTGACCGCCAGCGCGGAATTTGCCGGCAACGTCCACGGTGTTGTCGTCCACGCCAACACGCGGTCGCCCGTTTCCAGTTCAAACCATACGGTCACCGCGTCATCAACAACATCGCGGTAATCCTGGGACGCTTCGGAATTTGACACGACCGTGCCATTGACCCAGTCGAACGGATTTACACTGTAATCTTTATACAACAATCCCTTGTCATACAGGGTTTTCAGCGTCCACAGTATGGATTCCATATAGTTTTTATCCATTGTCTTGTATCCATATCCGTCACCAACATCAACCCAGCGGCCGATACGTTCAATGAATTTTTCCCATTCGTGGGTGTATGTCAAAATATCCGTCCGGCACATATCACAGAATGCATCGATACCCTGATCAGCAACGATATCTTTGGCCTGCTTGCCCTGCTTTTTTTCAACCGAATTTTCCGCCGGCAATCCGTGACAGTCCCACCCCAGTTCGCGCACGACGTGGCGTCCGCGCATTGTCTGGTAACGACCGACCATATCCTTTATCGCGGATACGCCCAAATGCCCCCAGTGCGGCAAACCATTTCCAAACGGTGGCCCGTCATAGAACGAAAACGGATGCCCCAGTTTGGTTTTGTTCAAAGATTTATGAAAAGTATTGTCCGCGCGCCAGAACGCCAAAATTTCGTGTTCCAGTTTTGGGAAATCGGCCTTAGGTTCTGTTTTTGGGTACGGCATATATTTACTCCTTTGTATAAAAAACGGGCGCCTATGCGCCCCAGCCACGTGCGAAGCGCGTCACCGGATTATTGTATAATAATTATAGTTGCGTTGTTCATTTTTTTTATTTCTGGTGCCGGTGACAGGACTTGAACCTACGACCCCCTCATTACGAATGAGATGCTCTACCAGCTGAGCTACACCGGCATACCGCCATATCATAATATAAGTTTTTTTTAATTTCCACATTTAATTTTACGCAATACGACCATTATGCCCGCTGGCGTCATTCCAGGTATGCGCGACAAATCCGCAATATTTTCCGGACGCGCCGCAGTCAGTTTTTCAACCAGTTCATTTGTCAGTCCCGGCAGATTTTTATATTCAAAATTTGTGGGTATTTTTAATTCCGCATCACGCCGGTATGCGGCGATTTCGCGGGCGTTGCGCTGGATATACCCGGCATAGAATTTATCGTTTTCGCATATTTTATCGCCGCGGTATGCGTATTTTGTGTCACGCGCGTCCGCACTGATTAAACCCAAACTCACGCCCATATCCCCCAGTCGCGCAATCGCATTATCCGCACGCAGTGACAGGCGATATTCCGCGCGGGATGTGAACATTCTGTACGGTTCGTCAACGCCCAGTGTTGTAATATCATCAATCATAACACCAATCATTGCGTTCGTTCTGTCCAGATTCAGTGTCCCCAGTCCCAATGCGCGCGCGGCGGCATTTGCGCCCGCGACTATGCCCTGGGCGGCGGCCTCTTCGTATCCGGATGTGCCGTTTATTTGTCCGGCAAAAAACAGGCCGGGGATATCCTTGGACTCCAACGTGTCACGCAGTGCGCGCGCGTCAATTGCGTCATATTCTATTGCATATCCGTAACGCGCCACGCGTGCGTTTTCCAATCCTGGAATTGTGCGAATCCATATGTCCTGGACATCTGTGCCAAAACTGGTTGAAATACCGTTCGGATAAATCAGATTGCTGTTTATCCCCTCGGGTTCCAGGAATACGTGATGCGACGTGTGTTCAGGGAAACGCATAACCTTGTCTTCGATACTGGGGCAGTATCGCGGGCCCGTGCCACGAATATCACCATTATACATCGGGGCCGATGCGATATTTTCACGAATTAAATCGTGTGTTTTTTGTGTTGTATGGGTTATATAACATACCGCGTCATATTTATTGTTCGGATTTGGTGCACTGAACCAATCGTGTGGCGTATCGCCGGGCTGTAATTCGCATACCGAAAAATCAATGGAATCACGATATATACGTGCGGGTGTGCCGGTTTTTAATCGCATCAGATTAAATCCAGCCGCCGCCAGTATGCCGGAAATATTGCTGTCCGCCGCCTGGTATTGTCCGTCGTCGGTAATTCGGCCAGATGAAATTTTTTCGCCCCCGCGTGTAACCAGTCCACGTAAAAACGTCCCCGTGGTTAAAACAATCGCACGCGCGGTGTATTCGCCGTTGACGGCCTTTTTCGCTATATCCAGCGATTTTACAACATCAAACCGAACCGTTAAATTCGGATAGTTTTTCAATATTCGCACTATTTCATCGTGATATAATGCGCGGTCAATTTGCGCACGCAATGCCTGGGTCGCCGCACCGTGTGATGCGTTCAGGGTGCGAAAATGAATTCCAGCCGCGTCCGCCGCCGCGCCCATAACACCGCCCAGTGCGTCTATTTCTGCAACCATTTGTGATTTACCAGGGCCGCCTATACTCGGGTTGCACGACATTGCACCCAAATCATATTCACTTTGGGTCATCAACAGCGTGCGCGCCCCGCGCCGGGCGGCGGCGGTTGCCGCCTCAACCCCGGCGTGTCCGCCACCGATAACAATCACATCAAATTCGGTCATGAATTAAAAGCGTCCCATACCGCCGTTAATGTGTAATACCTGGCCATTGATATATGAAGATTCATCAGATGCCAGGAAAACGCACGCATACGCAATATCGTCTGGTTCGCCAAATCGACCCGCTGGTATTTGTGCCAGATATGATTTTTTCAAATCATCGGACAAAACGTCAGTCATCGGGGTCTTGATAAATCCTGGCGCGATACAGTTCGCGGTGATGCCACGTGACCCAACCTCGGCCGCGATGGATTTTGTCATTGCAATCATACCGCCCTTGGACGCAGCATAGTTTGCCTGGCCCGGACCACCGATTGCGCCAATAATGGACGCCATATTGATAATACGTCCGCCACGATTTTTCATCATCGGCATAACAACCGCACGACACATCTTGAAACAAGAACGCAGATTTGTGTTTATAACGTCATCGAATTGTTCATCTGACATCCGCATCAGCAGTGTATCTTTTGTGATGCCGGCGTTGTTTACCAAAATATCTATTTTACCAGCTGTATCGATTGTGGACTGAACCAAATCAATTGCGCCACCATCCGACGCCAAATCAATTGGAATTTTGATAAATGAATTATCAAACTGTGCGTCCAGTTTATCAATACTGCGCCCAGACACGACAACGGTTGCACCGGCTTCCTTCATACGTTTGGCGATTGCCCCACCGATACCACCAGTTGCGCCGGTAATCAATGCTACTTTTCCTGTTAAATCAAACATTTTATATCTCCAATTTTTTTGATGTCATTTCAGAACAAATACGCGGGGTCAGTCCCGTCAGAACCGCACCGGGGCCAACCTCGATTGTTTCGGTGATTCCTAATTCGTGCATTTTCAGCACAGATTCACGCCAACGTACACCATGCGTAATCTGATATACCAATGCTTCCTTGATTTCATCTGGGTCGGACATAGGCGCGGCCGTTTTATTAGAAATCAAAATTGCATTTGGCGTTTTAATTTCGATTTTTTCCAACGCGGCGCGCATTTCATCCGCCGCTGGCGCCTGAATTCTGCAATGAACAGGAACGGACAGTGCCAATGGCATTGCGCGTTTTGCCCCCGCGGATTTTGCCAATTCCAGTGTTTTTTCCACAATATCGCGTGCACCAGAAACAACGACCTGACCTGGACTGTTGTCATTTGCAACATCGCAATCTGTTTGTGCACAAATTTCACGAACCTGTTCTATATCCAGCCCCAGTATCACTGCGGTCAATCCCGCGCCAACCGGCACCGCGCGCTGCATTGCGTCCCCGCGCAGGCGCAGCAAACGTGCCGTGTCACCAACGGACAACGCGCCCGCCGCACATAATGCGGTGTATTCGCCCAACGAATGGCCCGCAACATATTTTGTTAATTCAATGCCCGATGCACGCAACATAGCAATAGATACAGCCATAATTGCGGGCTGAACATTTGTGGTCAGGGTTAAATCTTCCATTGGACCGTTAAAGATAATATCAGACAATTTCTGATTTAACGCGTCGTCAACTTCGTCGAATACGGCGCGTGCGGCCGGATTATTATCGTACAGTTCTTTGCCCATACCAACGGATTGTGATCCCTGGCCGGGAAAAACAAGTATAGATGACATATAAACTCCTTTTACAGGGGTAATTATAGAATTGAAAGACCGTGTGCGCAAATATTATCTGACTGGAACGGCGGTTGTAAATTTGGCCTTATTGTCGCCAGTTTTGCGAATTGAAAATTCACATCCGCAGTAATTCTGGCGATAAAATTGGGATTCACGTCCGATTTGTTGGCGCAGGTTTTCATCCCATTTTACGGGGATATATTGCGCCCCCAGTGCGGCGACGCCCGCATCGTCCACCTGGGACTGACTTTTATGGCGTGATACACCGAATACAGACGTAACGGCATTATATCCGTGTTCGGCCGCCCACCTGCGCGCATATTCAAACCTGAATTTGAAACAGGCACTGCATCGGCGACCGCGTTCGGGGGCATTTTCCATCCCGCGCACGGCATCACGCCATGCCGCATGGTCATATTCGCCAATGGCGTATTTCACGCCCAACGCGTCACAGTACTTTATTTGTTCGGCCAGGCGTTTGTCATATTCGGCGGCCGGGAAAATATTGGGATTGAAAAACAACACGATAAAATCGTCAACGCCGGGTATTTCCCCGTCGGCCAATTGTTTTATTGCGCCCGCACTGCACGGTGCGCAACAAGACATTAAAACCAGTTTTATTTTATTATTGTCCATTATCTGTTTCGATTAACATTACGTAATCTGATTGCACGGTTGATAACATTTTGTGCCTTTATCACAGAATCATTATCAGATTTTACAATAATATTTGGTTGATTTTGGTCCAACTTAAAATATACTTCGGGCAATCTGTTTGATATGTATTCAGTCATTTTGCACAATACGCCGCCCATACATTCTTTGCTCGATTTGCATAAATTACATGGAAATTCAACGGATTTGTCATTCAGTGTTATTTTAATTTTTCTGTCAATAAACATAATTTACTCTTTATTTGTATATATTTTACCGATTAATTCATCGTCTTTGATTTCCAACAAATTATCGCGGTCGTTTCCCGCATTTAATTCGTGTGGGCTGCACATCATACCAAAAGATTCCACATTTGCAACGGTTCTTTGCGATACAGGCTTTTTTGCGCCCGGCAATATGCATCCAATCGGGGCCAAAACACCAATGAAACCGGGGCGTACATTTGGTGCGCCACACACAATTTGTAATTCGTGATTTACCCCGTCGTCCACCGTTAAAATATGTAAATTTTCACGTGTTGGATGTTGGCGTACATCAACGATTTTTGCAACAACTGGTTTTGGCGTATTGTCAATTTTTGGCGCATATTGGGCGGTCAGTTTTTCAACTGTTTCATCATCGATGCGCGTGAACAGATTTTCAGGCACGACAAATTTTGCACCATTTGCAATACGTGGCGCATATGTTTCCGGCCAAGACAAATCCAAATCAGTCCCCACAAATATATCACGCATTTTTTCCGCGGCCACCGGTATAAATGGTGCGGATACGCGCGCGTACAGGTCAATCAGTTGCAGGCATTGATTTAACACCGCGCCCGCCGCGTCCATATCACCGTTTTTCACCAACGTCCACGGTTCATGCACGGTCATATATTCATTTCCAATCGCATACAATGAACGCAGCGCAACAATCGCCGCACGGAATTCGCACGCATCCAATGCAGATGTTAATTGTGATAATTTTTCATTTATTTGTGATTCCAATTCCGTATCGCGTACCCCCGCATTTGGCACAATATCGCCAAAGTTTTTTTGTGTCAGTTTGCAAACACGTGATACAAAATTACCCAACATACCATTCAAATCTTTATTTACCGTATCTGCGAAACGTTCGAATGTAAAATTAGTATCGTCTGTTTCCGGCGCGGACGCAATCAGCGCATACCGCCACGCATCGGCCGGCGCAATGGACAGCGCGTCTGTTAAAAACACACCACGATGTTCTGATTTAGAAAACTTGCCACCTTCGAAATTCAGGAAATTCATAGATTTCAACATATCGACGGTTTTCCAGTTATCGTTCATCGCCAGTTGCTGTTCTGGGAAAAACACGGCGTGGAATTTAACGTTATCCTTGCCCATGAATTGTGCATAGTGCGCGTCGGGATTTTTCCACCATGACGCCCAGTCATCGGTTGCCGCCTGGGAAATAGAAACGTATCCCCACGGCGCATCAAACCAAACATAGAATACCTTGTTTTCATATCCTGGTTTATTGACTGGTATACCCCACGGCAAATCGCGCGTAATGGATGTATCGCGCAGTTCGTCGTTTGCCCAACCCTGGGCAATGGCGGCGGCGGTACGTGACCATTTTGGCGCGTGTGATTTTAACCAATCGCGCCATGTGCCCTGTACCCGTGACGCCAGGAAAAATAAATTTTTTGTTGGCTGCATTTCAATATTCGTACTGCCTGAAACAGTGCTGCGCGGGTTAATTAATTCAGACGCATCATATGTGGAACTGCAATTATCACATTGATCACCGCGTGCGGCGTCATAACCGCATTTTGGGCATGTGCCAATCAATTGCCGGTCTGCCAGAAACATGTTGTCATCGATACAGAACGGTTGCAGTGTTTCGCGTTCTTCGATTAATCCCAACGCGTCCAGACGATTAAACAAATCGTGAATCAGTTTTTCCTGTAATTCAGTATGCGTGCGTCCGTACAGGTCAAATGATAATTCGAAATCACGCACGGCGCGCAAATGCCGTTCATAATATTTATTGTTGTATTCGATTATGGGCATATTTTCTTTCATTGCACCGACAACGGCGGGGGTTCCGTGTTCGTCGGCCCCGCATATGTACAAAACGTCGCGTCCGCGTGCACGGCAAAAACGTGCATATATATCGGACGGCAACCAACACCCAACCAAGTGCCCCAGGTGCAATTCACCATTTACATACGGTAATGCGGATGTAATTAAATATTTTTGTTTTTCGTTGTTTTTTGTCATGATTTATGCCCTGTTGTTAAAAAATATGGACGCCCAACGGGGCGTCCACCGAATCCCGTCAGAAATTTTAATCAAGATTAATTGTACATTCGCATCATTTTTTATAACTTTATTTTTTTATTACGCCGTGTGGCTTGCGCCCAAAAAGCTTTGCGCATGGGTGGCTTGCCACCCGAAGCCTTGGCGAAGGGTGGTGGGTGGTATTGGACTCGAACCAACGACCTTTACGATGTCAACGTAACGCTCTAACCAACTGAGCTAACCACCCAAAACCGTTTTCCGGTGATATGTCCAGTAATCAACGACCTTTACGATGTCAACGTAACGCGGCTGACCAACTGAGCTAACCACCCAACAAGCGAACAAGATTATACCAAACAAAAATCAGATTGCAATATTAAATTACGGTGCGTATAATGTTAAATGTGACGGGTGTTCTGTCACTGGATACATCTAATCTAGTAGCAAGCGTCCGCAGGGACGAAAAAAACTCCAACCATCGGGTTGGAGGGACTTTGAATATATTGAATAAAAGTCGCAATTCTTGCTAATTGTTAGATGCCTCCAACCACCTGGTTTTTTTCCTGGTGGTTTTGTTTTTGAATGTTTGGGGGCAAAATGACACTGGGCGCGGAAATAGAAAAAATCAGACAGCAATCCAATTTACCACTGTATGTGGTTTATGCGATATTTGATACGGATGAACGGGGGTATCACAACATCGTTATTGGCCGGCAAATACCGACAATTTTTCAATTAATTTTATTTATTGATACCACCCATGTTGCAATGCAAACAATAATGAATAAAAAACTGTAAAAAACACCGGCAATTGCCGGTGTTTTTTTACATATATTACATTGGCGGGCCCATTCGTACATTGCCACCACCAGATGATGATAATCCATAACGTCCAAATATTATACGGTCGCCATCCTGGATTTCATCGGAAATAATTTCTGTTTCTGTGGCGGTAACCAATCCCTTTTCATATGGTACCAATACAACGGTGGGTTCGCCGTTAACGATGCGTTGAATTGCCAAATGATCGGACGGTGTTGCGTCACCTGGATTTTCAACAATGCCGTCAAAACTGCGCAGTATTAATGCGGAATTTTGCACTTTCCACACATCGTTTTTTTCGGAAATCAAAATCGTCACGAATGCGGTCATGCCCGGTTTCAGACGCAAATCAGTATTATCAACATCAATTACAACGGTGTATACAACAACGTTTGATGTAATTGTTGGCGATAAACGTACCTGGCGTACGGAACCTTCGAACGTTTGGGTTGGATACGCATCAACAGTAAATGTGACGGATTGTCCTTCGGTAATCATGCCGATGTCAGCTTCTGATACGGCGGTTTCAATTTGCATTTTGGATAAATCTTCGGCTATTTCAAACAAATCAGGCGTCTGGAACGATGCTGCAACTGTTTGGCCAACGTCAACCTGGCGTGAAATAACGGTTCCGTCAACAGGTGATGTAATTGTTGCATACCCCAGATTTGTAACCGCGCGGTCATATTGTGACTTCATCCGATTTACGGTTTGTTCGGCCTGTTCGTATGTTGTTTGTGATTGTTCCAATTCGGCGCGTGAAATGTAATCATTTTCAAATAATGTCTTGTTACGTTCGTATTCGCTTTTGGCATAGTTGCGCTGTGATTCAGCACTGACCAATGATGCCAACGCTTCATCCACAGATGCCTGTAACACAGATGGTTCAATGGTTAATAATACGTCACCTTTTTTAACCTTGGAATTAAAATCAACATATATTGCATCGATTGTTCCACTGACCTGTGAACCAACATTAATGGTGTTCAGCGGCTGAATTTCACCGGTTGCGGTTACCACCTGGCGCAGATTCCCACGTGAAATAGTTGCGGTTGCAAAACCAGTACCACCATTATCATCGCCGGTCATAAAAAAGACAGCAACCCCCGCAACGATGGCAAACAAAATAATCCACCATTTGCGACGACGTACCCAGTTCCAAAATTTGTGCTGTTTTTTTCCGTCTTTATTCATTTGTGGCTTCCTCCTCCGCTATTAATCCTTCTTTTATATCGCCGATTGCCAATGCCAGTGCCGCCCGCTTTGTAAACAAATCATATTTTGCGGCGTTATTTTGTTTGTGTGCATCGGCCAAATCAGCCAATGCCTGTTGCCAATCCAACATGGTTGCTTTGCCAACCTTGTACATACCGGCGGTAACATTTTCTGTCTCGCGCGCCGACGCCAATAATGTTTCCGTCTGCTTTAATACCGTTTGGGCAGTTTTATAATTTTGATATGCACTGAATACATCCAACATGGCGTTATCCATGGTCAGACGTTCTTGTTCCTTGGCGCGTTCATAATTTGCCTGGGCTGAACGGACATTATACATGTTTGAAAAGCCGGCAAATATTGGCATAGACGCACGAATTCCGATACTGCCACTCCATTCGTCCTGGCCGGCATTAAATACATCAGACGGTATGTTATTCCATGACAGACTGCCACTGGCTGAAATGGACGGCAAATTTGATAAAAAAGCACTGTTTCTGCGATGCCATGCGGCGTCTTTGTTCGCAGATGCGCGTAACAGGTCTGGGCGTTTTTTCCGTGCCTGGGCGATTAAGTCGTCTATGTTTTTATTTTCTGATTCAGAACCAAAGTTTGCCGGCATATCCGCGATTTTAATATCCTGATCTGCGGGGAATGATAATTTTGCCAATAATGTACCCTTGGCAATTTCACGATTGTTTTTTGCGCGTTCCAAATCCAGAACGCTGCTGGCCAGGGTAACGTCAGCCTTTAATACGTCGGCCTTGGCCACGGCGCCGGCCTTGTATTTCGTATCGGCGGTATTTTTGGCTGTTTTGGAAACATTCATAACCGCGTTGGCGGTAAACACGTCCGCATCAGCATTTAACAGTGCATAATATGCACCAATGATTCCATATACATAATTTTGTACGGATTCACTGTAATCAAAACCAGTTGCCCGCCATGTATCAATTAATTGATTTACGTCTGACAATCGTTTTCCAAAATCGAATATCAAATAAGATGCAGATATTGATGCACCATATGACCAATCATCCCATTCGCTGTTTCTGTATGGCAAACTGGCCGAACCAGAAACACTGACATTTGGCAAATATTGTGAATACCCGGCATTTTTGTTAAAACGTGCTGATTCCAATGATAAATATGCGGATGCTGTTTCCGGATTGCGGCACAGTCCCAATTCAATAACCTGTTGCAAAGTTAATTCCCCGTCTGGCACGGTTGTCATTGTCCGACAATTTTCATCAGATGCCATCACTTGCACCGGTACCAGGCACAATACTGCAAACAGTAATTTTTTCATGTAACCTACTCTCTCTCTGTCAAAATTTACAATAATTATTATATATAATACAATTTTTCAGTTGAATTACAATTTTTTTTTGCCTAGTATAGTTACACAAAATTCAGATTGGCCTGGTGGCAGAGTGGTTATGCAGAGGACTGCAAATCCTTGTATGCCGGTTCGATTCCGACCCAGGCCTCCAAAAAATAAAACGCCCTTGTGGCGTTTTGTTTTTTGGAAATATATGGATGTAATCGAACCGGCCCGGTTCGCATATGAGTCAGATTTTTCAAGCGCATTGCGCGCAGAAAAAGCCATACGAATGGTGAGTCAAGTTGCGACAGCAACGGTTTTTGCCGATATATGCGGCAAAAATGCGAACTTTCCGACCCAGGCCTCCAAAAAATAAAACGCCCTTGTGGCGTTTTGTTTTTGTTGCATGTGTCCAGTAACCAGTTGTTTTTTTTACCCGATGGTTGTATCATCGTGCCATGATAAATTCGATTACATTAACAAATTTTCGTAATCATAAATTATGCCGTATTCAAACATATGGTCGGCGCAATGTAATTATTACGGGCCCAAATGGTGCCGGTAAAACCGCCGTCTTAGAAGCGGTATCAATGCTGTCTGGGGACCGTGGGTTGCGCGGTGCGCCGATGACAGATATTGCCCGTTTTGGCGGTGATGGCGGATTTTCTGTATACGCGTTGTTGTGTGATGACACGGAATTATCAGTATTTTTTTCATCTGGGGATACCAACCGTCGCGCACGCATAGATGGTGATACCGCCACATTGGGGGATTTATCGGCGTGTTTGCGTACTGTATGGTTAACCCCACGTGAAGACAGATTGTTTGTTGACAGTGCTGCCGAACGTCGTGCTTTTTTTGACCGTCTGGCCGCCAGTTTTGATTCGGCCCATGCCGGGCGTGTTGCCAGATTATCAAAACTGATGTCGGAACGCGCATTTGCGTTAAAAAATGGTCGTGATTCGCGGTGGTTGGATGCGTTGGATGCACAAATTGCCGGTGTGGCGGTTGCATTGGCGCATGCGCGTATTGTATATGCTGGCGAATTGAATTATTTTTTAACTGATTGCGCGGTGACTGTATCAGGCATGGTGGAACAAATGTTAATAGACGGCAAAACCGCGGCAATGTCTGAACGCGAATATTTGGAATATCTGCACGGGGCGCGTGAATTGGTTGGCGATAAAATGGTTGTGGATGGCCCCCATAAATCTGATTTTGGTGTGTTTAATAAAGTGTTAAATTTACCGGCTGCATTAACCAGTACCGGTCAACAAAAAACTGTTTTATTAAATTTAATATTGGCGCATGCAAAATTAATGCATACAAAAACAAATCGTCGCCCGTTAATATTATTGGACGAAGCGGCCGCACATCTGGATGCAAATGCGCGTGCGCGCCTGTTTCGTGATTTGGGCGCGGCCGATGCCCAGGTATGGGCCACTGGATTGGATGCAAATGTGTTCGCCGATGTGCCAGATGCCGTATTTGTTGCTTGCAACGATGGTGAAATAAATAATATACTTTGTTCGGGACAAAAAAATGAGCAAGATTGATTATCAAACTTTATTAGACAACGCATTAAAATCCGTTGTAAAGGAAGCATTAATTCATGCACAAATTAATGGCCTGGGGGATGGTGCGCATTTTTATATAACATTCAAAACACGTGCGCCTGGGGTTGTATTGCCTGATTTTTTGCGTATAAGATATCCAGATATAATGACGATTGTTCTGCAATATTCGTATAATAATCTGCATGTATCAGACAAAGAATTCGGTGTACAGTTAACATTTGATGGCCGTCCGTTTTTTATTCGTGTTCCGTTTTCTGCATTGGTTGAATTCAAGGACCCGTCCGTGGATTTTATGTTATCGTTTCATCCGAAAAATATTCCCGCCGCCGATAATGACATGGAATTACCATTGGATGAAAGACCCGGTACAGTCCCCGATAACGGCCGTGTTGTTTCATTGGATGAATTCAGAAAACACAAAAATTTACATTAAAAAAGCCGGCATTTGCCGGCCTTTATTTTAATACATTGTTTGCAGGATATGCTTGTTTTTATCCAAACTGGACAACATTTTGCCAGAACCGCGTGCAACGCATGCCAACGGATTGTCCACCAAAAACGCTGGTAATCCTGTGGCCGCACGAATTGCGGCATCCAACCCGCGCAACAATGAACCACCACCAGTCATTGCGATACCCAAATCTGCAATATCGGCCGACAATTCAGGTGGGGTTAATTCCAATGCCTGGCGTACAGTATTTACAATTTTTGACACAGTTTGCGCCAATGCAGATGCAACCTGGGATTCCGTAATTACTGTTTCACGTGGTGTGCCAGACAGCAAATCGCGTCCCTTGATTTTCATGGTTAATTCGTTTGCCTTGTCCTTTGGCGAAATGGCTGTGCCGATACGTTTTTTGATATCCTCGGCGGTATTTTCACCAATCAACAGATTTTTATTTTTGCGTACAAAATCAATAATATCTAAATCCATTTGGTCGCCAGCCGTACGGACAGCGTTTGAATACACAATACCACCCAGTGACATAACTGCAACCTCTGTCGTGCCGCCACCAATATCCAGCACCATTGACCCCACAGGCTTTTCCACCGGCAATCCCGCCCCAATTGCGGCGGCGGTTGATTCTTCGACAATATATACTTTGCGTGCACCGGCGGCATCAGCAGCCTCTTGGATAGCGCGACGTTCCACCTGGGTCGCACATGATGGTACGCAAATAATAATCAGCGGTGCAGCCAGGGGATTTCTGTGATGTACCTTGCGTATAAAATATTTAATCATTTCTTCGGCTACTTCAAAATCCGCAATAACACCATCACGCAATGGACGTACCGCAGTAATAGAACCCGGCGTACGACCGAACATTTGCTTTGCCTCGGTCCCGACGGCCAGTATTTCTTTGCGCCCCAACAGGCGGTTTTCAGCCACCGCCACAACGGACGGTTCATTAAGTACGATTCCGCGCCCCTTGACATAAATCAGTGTATTCGCTGTGCCTAAATCGATGGCCATGTCTGCGGAAAAGAATTTCATCAGCCAGTTGTACATATTTTTCCCCTGCAAATAAATAGTGATTTTTTTTGCACTATAAATCGTGATGATTAAAAAATCAAGCAGCCATACATAAATTTATGTTTTTTATTTGCTTATCCATATAATGTGATATTATATAGCGATTATGAAGGGTACAATAAAAAAACATTCTGACTTTTTAATTCGCGATGGCGATATGAACGCGCGCTGTGCGATGTTTTTTGTACGCGCCCGTCCGACAAATTTTCCAGATGGCGGTCGATATGGCTTAATCGTGACGAAAAGATTGTTCAAGCATGCGGTTGATCGTAATCGTGCAAAACGACTGCTGCGTGATTGGATTCGTTTTAATGCCCAAAAAATGCACCCTGATTTAGATTATATATTCATTGCCCGTGGCCCGATACTGGATGCCACGCGTACAGATGGGCGTACCGCTATGAGAAAGGCGTTGGGATACCTAAAAAAATTGTATGAAAACGAAAAATCAGCAAAATAATATTACTGTGCGTATTGCAATATGGCTGGTTCATGCATATCAGGCATGTATTTCGCCGTTTATTGGTGGGCGTGCGGCGTGCCGTTTTATCCCGACGTGCAGTGAATACACACGCCAGGCAATTGAAAAACATGGTGTGTTACGTGGCACTATTCTGGGAATGCGCCGAATACTGCGGTGTCGCCCGGGCGGTGGTTTTGGTTATGACCCCGTCCCTTGACATCCGGCGTGATTATGGTAAAATTCCAGGCACATTGAACAATTTAGCAAGTGTTCGTAAAGGGTTTATATATAAAAGGATAGAAAATGTCATTTCGTGCAACCGTTGAATCTATGTCTAAAATCATGGATGAAATGGGTATTACAGAATTAGATTTGGAACGTCAGTTTTTGTTCGGCGTTTATCGTAAACACATTCACCTGTCAAAGCAACAGGCCGCGGCCGCTGTGGCTATGCCGAATTTCCCGGTGGCATCCGAATCAAAAAATACGAACAGTGAACCTGCCGCTGGTGATGATAATATGGTCAGTGGATATGCCCTGAAATCGCCAATGGTTGGTGTTGCATACCTGGCCCCGGAACCGGGTGCCAAACCGTTTACATCTGTGGGCGCACAAATCAAGGTTGGCGATACTGTCGCATTGATAGAGGCCATGAAAACATTCAACCCGATTAAATCTGACAAGGACGGCGTTGTAAAAGAAATCTTGGTATCCGATGGCCAGGCCGTTGAATTTGATCAACCTATTATCGTTATTGAATAATTAATTTTCAGGCAACAAAACGAAAATGTCACAGATAAAAAAAGTTTTAATTGCCAATCGCGGGGAAATAGCGTTACGTATTATTCGTGCGTGCCGCGATATGGGTATACGTACTGTTGCGGTTTATTCAACAGTGGATAAAAACGCAATGCATGTACAATTGGCGGATGAATCAGTATGTATTGGTCCTGGCCCGTCCAAGGATTCTTACTTAAACGAATCTGCGATTTTGACGGCGGCATTATTGACCAATGCGGATGCAATTCATCCTGGGTATGGGTTTTTATCCGAACGTGCAGATTTTGCGCAAAAAGTGGAACAACATGGTCTGATATGGATTGGGCCGTCCGCCGCAATGATTGAAAAAATGGGGGACAAGGTTAACGCCAAACAAACTGCTATTAAATGTGGTTTGCCGGTGGTGCCTGGTTCCGATGGTGCGGTTGACACACTGGAAGATGCATATGCATGGGCCGAAAAAATTGGGTATCCCGTTATGTTAAAGGCCGCCGCCGGCGGTGGTGGACGTGGTATTCGCCCCGTCATGAACGCGGAACAAATGGCCGAAGCATTCCAAATGACCAAGAACGAGGCTAAATCTGGTTTTGGTGATGACACATTGTATATGGAAAAGTTGTTAATGCACCCGCGCCATATTGAATTTCAGGTTTTGGGTGACAAACATGGCAATGTTGTAATTTTTGGTGAACGCGATTGTTCATTACAGCGCAAAAATCAAAAGGTAATGGAAGAATGCCCCGCCGCTATTTTAACACAAAAGCAGCGCGACGATATGATTGAAATTTGCAAAAACGCTGCTAAAAAAATGGGGTATGTCAATGCCGGTACATTTGAATTTATGTTCGAAGATGGCAAATTCTATTTCCTGGAAATGAATACACGTTTGCAGGTTGAACACCCTGTTACTGAAATGGTATATGGTGTTGATTTGGTTCGCGAACAAATTCGCATTGCAGCGGGTGAAAAATTGGGATATACCCAATCAAACGTTGTTCCGCATGGTCATGCGATTGAATTTCGCATAAATGCCGAAGATCCAGAAACATTTATTCCAAATCCAGGTAAAATAACATTGTACGCGCCGTCTGGTGGTTTGGGGGTACGTGTGGACAGTGCTGTTTATACTGGATATACGATTCCGCCAACATATGATTCCATGATTGCAAAGTTAATTGTTCATGCGCAAAGTCGCCCTGCGTGTATAATGCGTGCGGCACGTGCGCTGGACGAATTTGTTATCGAAGGCGTCAAAACAACAATCCCATTGCAACAGAAATTGTTAAAGAATCGCGATGTAAAGACGTTAAACTTTGACAATCATTGGTTGGAATCATATCTGAAATCCGAACAGGATAAATCCGCCACTAAATCGGCCAAGGATACTGTATCGGATTCGGAAAATTCAGACGATGAAAAATAAGCAAAACGCCGGCATTTGCCGGTGTTTTTTTATAACAGCGGTACACATTTGCCGCATTTTATTTAAAAAAATTATGAAATTTTTATCGCAAATGATATAATTTAACCGATACCAGAGAGAATGTTTTATGAAAAAAAATCAGAAAAAAAGCAGTGATGTAAAAATTATATCAATGAATAAAATTTGTAAAAGTTTTCCATTGGAAATGGGCGGCGAACAACAGGTTTTATTTGATATAACATTTGATGTAAATCAGGGCGAATTTGTTTCCATTATGGGCCCATCAGGCAGTGGTAAATCAACATGCATGAATATAATCGGTGCATTGGACACCCCGACCAGTGGCACATACGAACTGTATGGGCGTGATATTACGCATTTGACATCTGATGAATTGGCGATTGTAAGGAACGAATACATTGGTTTTGTTTTCCAACAGTTTAATTTACTGTCAAAACGCAGCGTTTTGGACAATGTTATGTTGCCATTAATGTATCGTGGATTACCAATGGATGAACGCATTCGGCGTGCACGTGAAATGTTGCATCGTGTTGGATTGGAAAAATTTGAAACGTATTTGCCGACACAGTTGTCTGGTGGTATGAAGCAACGTGTTGCAATTGCGCGTGCATTGGCTGGGGATCCTAAATTGATATTGGCCGACGAACCCACCGGCGCGTTGGACAGTAAAATGGGTAATGATATTTTAACGTTTTTCAAGCAATTAAACGAAGAAATGGGTATTACAATCGTTATGATTACACACGAATTTGAAATCGCCCAATATTCCGATCGATTAATACATATATACGACGGACGCATAACGTATGATGGCCGCGTGCCGCGTGATGAACGGGTATTACAAAAATAATAAAAACGGATATTAATATGACATTTAACGATATATTAAAAGAATCTTGGTTATCAATCAGTGGAAACAAAATACGTTCGTTTCTGACTGTGTTGGGCATAATTATTGGTGTTATGGCGGTTGTGATAATGGTTGCGGTTGGCGAAACTGTATCCAAGCAAATCAGTGACCAGTTTTCATCATTGGGGACTAATACGATAATGATACGTGCCGGGGCCGCACAAAGTGCGGGTGTTCGTACTGGTAATCGCCAAACGTTGACAATCCAGGATGCTGAATTTATAGGCCAATTACCAGACGTTGCCGCATTCAGCCCAATACAAAACAGCGCAGCCCAGGTAATTTACGGAAATCAAAACTGGGCATCATCGATGGTTGGTGCATATCCTGGTTATGAACAGGTTCAAAACCTGGAAATGGAATACGGGACGTTTTTCAATCAATCAGCCGTTCGTAACGGTTCCACGTACGCCATAATTGGTCCCAAAACGGCCAAGGAATTAAATATGCCTGAAAATCCAGTGGGTGAAATAATTCGCGTACAAAACATGCCATTTACAATTATCGGCATGACCAAGGAACGCGGCGATTCCACCATGGGCAGCCAGGATGACATGGTAATTATTCCGGTTACAACCCTGAAAAAACGTTTACAGGGCAGCCGTTTTCCAAATTCTGTAAATATGATAGCACTAAAATTAAATGAAGGTGCTGATAATAACCTGGCCATAGAGCAAATAACCGCCCTGTTGCGTGATCGGCATAAATTATCCGATGACGAAGCCGATGATTTTCAAATTATGGACATGAAACAGGTTATGGAAGCCATGGATACAGTCACCGGATATATGACAATGTTGTTGGTTGCGATTGCCGCAGTATCATTATTGGTTGGGTCAATTGGTATCATGAATATGATGTTGGTATCTGTTGCGGAACGTACCCGCGAAATAGGTATACGCAAAGCCATTGGTGCCCGCGAACGTCATATAATTATCCAATTTTTATCCGAAGCGATATTAATATCTTTTATTGGTTCGATGGTTGGGTTGATATTTGGGGTTGGCCTGTCCCAGGGAATTGGACGTTTTATAATGGGATATAATGTACCGTTCAGTGCGTGGCCAGTTGTGGTATCGGTTACCGTTGCGGTTGTGGTCGGGTTGGCGTCTGGGGTTATGCCGGCGATGAAGGCCGCAAAATTAAACCCGATTGACAGTTTGCGTTACGAATAAAAATCGCCCGTTTGGGCGATTTTTTTATAAAAAAATGCATAAAAAAGCCGGCAAATGCCGGCCCTGTTATGCCAGTTTCATTTTTTTCTGCATTTCAATTAATATCGGTGTTGGCACGTTTAATTTTTTTGCACGACGAATCAGTCCGTCCAATGCAAATATTCCCTCTACGGTGCCGGCCGGCGCATCACCGCGTGCAATTGCCATGCCACCCGCAAAGTTGCGACTGGTTGCGGATGTCGCAGACAAGAATAAATCGCCTATGCCACACAAATCCAAAAATGTGCGCATTTGCGCCCCAGATTTCATGCCAATTTCCATTACTTCATTCCACGCGCGTGTAAATATCATTGCGCGTTCATTTTCACCGGTCGCCGCAATGGAATTATATCCACATATTAATGCCACGGCATTTTTACCAACGCCGCACATTTGTGCGCCGACAATGTCAGTGCTGGGGTTAATATGTAATAAATTTAATACCGCCCTGCCCGCTGTTACTGCGCGGTCTGTGCCGGCCAATGTTGAACCAGTTGGGATGCCACGTGCAACTTCGGCAGCGAATTGTGGCCCGGACAATACAGCATAATCAACCAATTTTGGCAATTCATTTGTTATTATTTCGGACATAAATTCACCAGTCGTGCTTTCGGCACCCTTGGTACAAATAATAACAGGTTGGTTATTATAAAACTGTTTTGCATTACGCAATGTTTCGCGGAAATACGCCGCAGGCGTCACAATCAACCATGTTTCACATTCCTGCATTTCTGACATATTGCATGTTACATGAATATTGTCCGGCATTTGTACGCCGTCAAAATCCTTGTACGTGCCATCATATGACCATAAAACAACATCGGCCCCGCCCCGTGCGGAAACAATCGACAATGCGGTACCCCATGCACCTGCACCTATTACACCAACTTTCATTTTACATTCCTTAATTTTTTGCGTACCTGTGGAACGACGACCAAACCGTCATCTGATAATTCAATTGCACGTGTATATGCGTCACGTGCCTGCTTTTTATCGCCGGCCGCAACGTACAAGTCACCCAATTGTTCAAACAACGATGAACATGTTGTTGCTATTTCGCCAACGCGTCCCACAACGTCCAGTGCGGGTTCTATGCCTTCACGTACGGCAATGACGCGTCCCAATGTGTCCCATGCCATAATATCGGTTGGGTCTTGTTTTACCAATGCCATTGCATAATCATATGCATTTTCAATTTCGCGCCCCTGTTTTGCCCATATTTTGGCCTGTAATGCCATTATTTCACCGTCCATTGGCAATACCTGTGCGGCGTCATGTAAATCGTTTTGTGCATCGTCTAAATCGTCAAACATATAATGGATGTGCGCCCTGCTTTTCAGGAAAAAAGCATGTCCCAATTCGTTCAGATTTTCATCATCCAACGCATTGTTTACTATACGTAATGCCGCGCGACGATTGCCGTTTTGAATATTGTACGCGATAAGTTGATTTACCGCCGGTACAAATAGCGGATTTTGTTCAACCGCATCTTTTAATGCGGAAATATCATTGTTTTTTTCAGCCGTGCGCAATACCGCAAACAGATAAAAAGGACTGTCATTTGAAATTTGTGAAAAATACTTTTCCCAATCACCCGTGTTGTTATAGAAAAATTGCCCCAGATAATAATTTATAGCGTCACTGTTTTGACCGAAATCAGGACCGCTGACCTGGGCAAAGCGTAATAACAATATTGCCAAATCAGAATACATCATGATTTGTGTGTGTGACACGGTTTGAACCAAACTGAACGCCAATTCATTTTGGAATCCTGAAAACATTTTCCAATCAGGGACAATGTCATAATCCAGCATGTACATGCCGCCCGGTCGTGCGGTAAAATCGTCATGCAGTTTATGGGCCGCATCCATCAGGTTATTATGATGGTAAAACGCCATTATATACAAATAATCGTTTATGTTCAGAAAGTCTATGCGTACCTTGGCAAAATATTCAGCGGCTTTTTCTATATCGCCTGTTTCAGCATAAATTTGCCCAGTAACGAAATTTTGCCATGCTTCATTGGTTGGTAAATTTTTGATGAATTTCAGCGCGTCTTTTTCATGTCCCGTTGCCACAGATGACCAAATACGCAATGGTGCCGCCAGTGCAGATTCATCTTTTTTATGACGTTGATATAATTCATCCCAATTACCCTGTTGTGCCAGATGCGCGTCATAAATCAACCGGGACGCGGCTGTTTTTTCCTCTTCCAGAATAATTACATCATCTGGCATATGGCCACTTAAAAAATCAGACAGGAATTTTGTTGATTGAACAATTGGATAATCCACGTCCGTCAATTTTTCGGCGTATTTTGATGCGTTTTCAAAATCATTGACGTATATGGCGTGTTGTGCCGCCAAAAACGCACCGTATTGGGTTGTTGGATATTCATGTGTTTTTGATGCGCTGTCATTATGGTTGTGGTACCAAACGGCACCGCCAATCACCGCCAGGATTGCAACCAATGCAACGCCAATAAATAATGTTTGTGCTTTTTTCATATTAAAAATAATGCTACAATAATCTTTATGAATAATAAAGAAAAATTTGACCGATATGCCGAAATGTTGCGCGATTGGTCCACACGTATGAATTTGGTTGCCCCCAGTACCCTGGGGGACATTGAACAACGTCATTTTGCAGACAGTGCCCAGTTGGCCGATGTACTGCCCGTTGATGCGCATGTAATTGATTTGGGCAGTGGTGCTGGATTTCCGGGAATTGTGTTGGCTATATTGGGGTGGCGTGTTGTTTGTATTGAATCAATTGGTAAAAAGGCCGCGTTTTTAAATGCCGTACGTGAAGAATTGCATTTGGATAATTTGACTGTTTATCATGGGCGTGTGGAAAATTATATTTCCGCCCTGCCCCATGATAACAAAACGGTTTTTACCGCACGTGCATTTGCACCACTGATAAAAATTTTGGATTATGTTGCGAAAACACCATATCCACTTTATTTACTAAAAGGCCGGGAAATACCGGCTGAAATAGACGTGGCCCATCGCAAATATAAATTCGATTACAAATTAATACCATCAAAAACCGGCGATGGATTTATAATAATTATACAAAAAGGCCGGTAATTTCACATGAAATAACGCTTAATTTGTTGAAAATACTATATTTTGCAATTTTGGCCGGTGTTGTGTATAAATTGTTGATGTTTTATTTCATGTGAAATAAAGTATAATTTATTGTTTGTAGTGTATTTTTCTGTTTTAAAATATAAATATCTTGACCGAATCGGTGTGTTTATTTTATCTTTGTATTGTTAATAATATTAATGGATGGAAAATGGCACAAATAATTGCATTTGCAAATCAAAAGGGCGGGGTTGGTAAAACGACGACCGCAATTAATCTTGGTGCGTCATTGGCGGCGATAAAAAAACGTGTTTTGTTGGTGGATTTGGATTCCCAGGGTAATGCCAGTACGGGATTGGGGTTTGTTCGTGCGGCACATCCGCAAAGTGTTTATGGTGTTATAATGGGAACGGCAAATGCCACAGATAATATTTTGACAACCGCGGTGCCTGAATTGCATTTAATGCCGTCATCAATGGCGTTGGCTGGGGCCGAAGTTGATTTGTTGGATATTGAAAATCGTGAATATCGTTTGCGTGATGCGTTGGCACCATTGTATGATTATTATGATTATATTTTGTTGGATTGTCCGCCGGCCCTGGGGTTTTTAACATTGAATGCATTGACAACGGCAAATAATGTGATAATTCCGTTACAGTGTGAATTTTATGCCCTAGAAGGCGTCAGTCACCTGGTTAATTCGATACGCGAAATAAAAAACAAATGGAATCCGGAATTGGAAATTTTGGGTGTATTGTTAACAATGTATGACAAGCGTTATGGTCAAACGCGCGATGTTGAAAACGATGTTCGTAATACATTTGGTGATGCGGTGTTTAAAACTGTTATACCGCGCAATGTTCGTGTGTCCGAGGCACCCAGTCATGGCAAACCGGCATTGTTTTATGATTTTAATTCTGTCGGTGCCCAGGCGTATTTGCGTGTCGCAACCGAAGTTGTTCAAAAATTACAGGGGGAATAAAATATGTCTAAATTTGGATTGGGTCGCGGATTGGCGGATTTACAACAGGAAATGGGTAATATACCCGATATATCAATTTTAACTGGGGCGGAACGCGTTGTTGTAAAGCAAATTCCGTTGGCGCAAATTGGTGCAAATCCAGACCAGCCACGAAAAACATTTACCGAATCAGAATTATCTGATTTGGCCGCATCAATTCGGGAAAAGGGTGTTTTACAACCGATTTTGTTACGTGCGGTAACAGGACGTCCATATATGTATGAAATTGTTGCAGGTGAACGTCGTTATCGTGCCAGTAAATTAGCGGGCTTGACCGAAATTCCAGCATTGATAAAGAAAATTACCCCTGAAAACGCGATGGAAATAGCACTGATTGAAAATGTACAGCGCGAAAATCTGAATCCCATAGAAGAATCCAATGCGTATAAAAACATAATGGAAAAATGCGGGTATGAATTGGCGGATGTTGCACGATTAATTGGAAAATCAGAAAGTTATATTCGTAATATTATGCGATTGGATACATTGCCAACAGATGTAAAACAAATGGTAGAGCAGGGCAGTATATCTGCATCACACGCGCGCACAATTGCGGTTGCTGAAAATCCGACTGAATTGGCGCATCAAATCATAGATAATAATTTATCTGTTGCTGAAACAGAAAAAATTGTACGAAACGTCACACGTAAAAAGACCAGTCGCGCATATGTTTCAAAAACCATAGATGCCGATAGTGTGCGTGAAATTGAAAGCAAAATATCAAATGCACTGGGGGTGGCCGCCAAGTTACAGGAAAAACGCGGTGGTTCTGGTCAAATTGTTTTGTCTTTTTCCACCCGTACACAGTTGAATGAATTGGTGGATAAATTAACCAAATAAAAATATTCATATTGGCCGGTATTTGCCGGCCTGTGCATATGATGTTTGTATTATATATGTATACAAAAATAAAAATATTCAAAAAAGCCGGTAAATGCCGGGAAATAATATTTTTATAATATGTTAATAATGTATTATGACAAATAATAAAAAAACACCGGCAATTACCGGTGTTTTTTTATGTTTGTATCAACAGATATTATTTAACTGTTGTTGTGGCATTACGATTCCATTTCCAAACTTCTTCGCCTGTGCCCTGAACCAATGGGCGTTCTTTACCATATGAAATTGTGGAAATACGTGCGGAATCAATACCGTCGTTAACCAATACTTCCTTGGCAGCGTTGGCGCGACGTGCACCCAATGCCAGGTTGTATTCTGTGGAACCACGTTCGTCGCAGTTACCAGCAATCTGGATTTTTACATCTTCGTGATTCTTCATATACAGTGCCTGACCCAACAGGTTGTCACGTGCTTCATCAGAAATTTCAGATGAATCAAATGCAAAGAATACACGTTGATCGTTCAAATCGGCCGGTTCCACGATTGTTGAACCACCACAGGCGGCCAACAAGCCAGCAACCCCAGCCAACATAGCAAAGTTTTTTATTTTCATGAAAATACTCCCTTGAGTTTCTGTTACTCGTGTTCTATTTTAGAATAAAAGGTTTGAAAAATCAAGGAAAAAGGCTTTATGAACGATAACGAATTACAAGATTTGGTTTTATCTGGGGTTGTGTGGGAATTGGCCGATACACCGTTGGTTTTATCGGCTGCGACACGTGCTGCGACTGTATCTGCGGCATCGGACGATGCGGGAAATTGTGGGGCGACGCGTTCGTCTGGCGTGAATATTGGACGAACCCAGACGTCCATTGTCCCACCAATTGCCCCGCAACAGGTAATATCGGTTGATACTGCAAAATCAATGGCTGCACGTCCTGCGGATTTGGGGGCGTTATGTCGAATGATATCTGAATTTAATCATCCGTTGCGTGCCGGGGCAACAAATGTTGTTTTGCCCCATATTGCGCCCGATGCAAATGGTTTGGTTATAATAACGGATATCCCCAGTGGTGACGATGATGAATCAGGGCGTATTTTATCTGGGGCGGCGGGCGAATTATTGGATAAAATGTTGACGGCAATTGGTATGTCGCGCGACAATGTATCGATTGTTCCGTTGGTATTTTGGCGTACACCGGGTGGCCGCACACCGACAAAACCTGAATTGGATTTAGCGCGCCCGTTTGTATCGCGGGTACTGGATTTATTAAATCCGCGATATATGTTAACGTTGGGAACATTGGCCGCATCTGAAATGGCGAACGTACAATTGCCACGTGCCCATGGGATGCCTGTTGCATTGGATAATGGCGTAACGGTAATGCCGATATATCATCCAAATTATCTGATGTTAAAGCCCGCGGCAAAGCGTGATGCATGGAATGCGTTACAGTTATTGCAAAATTTGTTGAAAACAGCCGATAAATAGATAATAATTTCATAAATCAAATTAAAAGGAGTTTACCATTAGACCACAATTTAACCGTGATAATCGTCGGGATACGGGCCCGCGCATAAACAATCGGATTTTTGCAAAATCTGTTCAGGTAATAAATGAAAACGGCCAAAATATGGGGGTTATGCCGACGCCCCAGGCGTTACAAATGGCCGAAGATGCCGGGTTGGATTTGGTTGAAATCAGTTCCAATGGCACAACGCCTGTTGTAAAGATAATTGATTATGGCAAATTCAAATACGAACAAAAAAAACGTGCAGCCGAAGCACGCAAGAATCAAAAAAACGTTGGCATGAAAGAAGTGTGGGTCAAACCATTCATAGAAGAAAATGACCTGAACATAAAAATGAAAAAGGTTTTTGAATTCTTGGGCCAGGGGGACAAGGTTAAAATTGCCGTCATGACCCGTGGTTCTAAAAAGGTTTTGGCACGGGGCAAGGATGCGGTGCCTGAATTATTTGCGCGCATAATGGAATTGGTTGGCGATCGTGGAACATTGGAATCTAAATCAAAGCCAGACGAACGTACAAAATCAATAATAATTGCGCCGACAAAATAATAAACGCCCAATCGGGCGTTTTTTGCTTAATTTATGTGGGTAAAAATAACTAATTTTATTTGCGTTTTGCGAATAATTTTTGTATTGTTGGCCGTATAATACAGGAACAGATTATGGACGATAAAAAATTATCTTTTGAAGATGCATATAAACAGCTGACAGAATTGGTGAAAAAAATGGAATCTGGCGAATTACCGTTGGCGGATTCTGTTGCCGCGTACGAACAGGGCATTAAATTAAAGGCTTATTGTGAACAGTTGTTAAAGGAAGCCGAATTAAAAATTGAAACGTTAAAGGTTACCCCAGCGCAAGCATAATGGATTCGTCGTGGCGGATAAAAGCAAATTAACCCCGGTTATGCAGCAATACGTTGATATAAAGGGTGAAAACCCTGATGCGTTGCTGATGTTTCGTCTGGGCGATTTTTACGAGGCATTTTTTGACGACGCCAAAACCATCAGCAAGACATTGGGGTTGGTGTTGACACAACGTGGCACTGATGGTGATGGTGAAAACATACCGATGTGTGGAATTCCGTGGCATGCGGCGGATAATTATTTTGGGCGATTGGTGCGTGCTGGATACCGCGTTGCGTTGGTGGAACAAATGGAAACCCCGGCCCAGGCCAAGGCACGCGGCCATAAATTCATAGAACGCAAAATAATTCGTGTTTTAACCCCAGGTACATTGACAGATGAAAATCTGTTAACACCGAAAAATTCTAATTTTTTGATTGCGATTGTGTTGGCGGACGGTGGGGATTTTGAAATTGCGGGATGTGACATTTCAACTGGTGAATTTTTTGTTGGGCGTACTGCGGACGTGTTGGATGATTTGGTGCGTATAAATCCGGCGGAAATAATATATCCTGAAAATTTGGCTGAAAATGATACAGTTATGCATCTGCGCGATACATTTAAAACCACGCCGGTGTATGAAAAATTGTATTATCGTGCGGATATCGACAAAATAGTGGACAGTGTTTTTGGTGGTGCGGTTGCACCAAATGATTCAGTATTGATTAATTATGACAGTGCCATAAAACTATTGGCGGGGTATTTATTTAATACGCAACGTGGTGCATCGATTACGTTCCGTGCGCCTTACTTATATAAATCTGGGCGTCAATTATTAATAGATTCTGCAACATGGAAAAGTTTGGAAATTGATGCACCAATAAACGATGGTGGTGTATGCCTGGTTGATGTATTGGATAATACGAAAACGGCGGCCGGGGCGCGAAAATTACGTTCGTTTTTGCGAACATTATCTGCGGATGCGGATGAAATCAGACGTCGGCAATCGCATATTGGGCATTTGATGCTGAATACGGATATTATGTCGTCTGTATCGGGGATGTTGTCTGCGGTACCGGATGTGGGGCGCAGTTTATCGCGTTTATTATCGGGTCGTGGTACGCCACGTGACATGCGGCATATTACAGATTTTATGATTGAATTGCCAAATGCTAAAATGTTGGGTGCGCGTTTGGACGGTGATTTGGCCACGCGTTTTGCAAATATAAATACGCATGATGAATTGGCGTTAAAATTGAATTCTGCATTAAATGATGAATTACCGACATTTTTCCGTGATGGTAATGTAATAAGGGCGGGTTTTAATGCCGGGTTGGATAATATGCGTGGTTTGGCCCACGGGGCCAAGGAAACGATTGCCGGCATGCAATCTGAATATGCCGCGTCAACGGGCATTCATAATCTGAAAATAAAATATAATAATATTTTAGGATATTTTATAGAGGTTCCATCCGCCCGTGCAGATGCATTGACCGCCCCCGAATCTGGATTTATACATCGTCAGACAATGGCCGGCAACATGCGTTTTACGACAACGCGCTTGATTGATTTGGATAACGATGTACGGTCTGCGGCGGAAAAATCTGCGGCCATAGAGGATGAAATTATATCCGCATTAATTAATGACATTCGTGCGGTTGCGGATGATTTGTTGTCGGTTGCAGAATTATTGGCTGAATTAGACGTATGGTATTCATTGGCCACGGTTGCAGATGCTTATTCATGGGTTCGTCCGAATATTACTGATGATGTTGCGTTTGATATTGTTGGTGGACGTCATCCTGTTATTGATTTTGTTTTGCGGCGGGCCGGGGATAATTTTGTAAAAAATGATTGTAATTTAAATGCACGGTCAGTTGCGTTATTGACGGGGCCCAACATGGCGGGCAAATCCACATATCTGCGTCAAAATGCATTATTGGTTGTTTTGGCGCATTTGGGGTCATTTGTTCCGGCCACACATGCGACAATTGGCATCTGTGATCAATTATTCAGCCGTGTTGGTGCATCTGATAATCTGGCGGCGGGGCAATCGACATTCATGGTGGAAATGAGTGAAACTGCCAACATTCTGCGTCGTGCAACCCGTCAATCTTTTATAATATTTGATGAAATAGGGCGGGGCACATCAACATATGATGGGATGGCCATTGCCCAGGCTGTATTGGAATACTTAAATGAATTACAGCCCCGCACATTATTTGCGACGCATTATCATGAATTGACTGCATTGGTTGGGGATTGCGCGGGCCAGTTGCAAAATGTATCGTGCCTGACGATTGATGTGCGTGAACATAATAATGAAATAATATTTATGCACAAGATAATTCCTGGGGTTGCAAATCGTTCATATGGGATTCAGGTTGCAAAAATGGCTGGCATGCCTGAATCTGTGGTATTGCGTGCGGAACAGGTTTTGGCCGGTTTGGAATCTGGCGTTGCCGTATCATGTGATAACGCGCCAACACCAACCGTACAGCAGTCACAAAAACCGGCACAGACGGCCCCCGATGTGGTATCGGCTGATAAGTCACGTGTATCCCAGCCGGAACAAAGCAAGGTTCAATTAAATCTGTTCGGATAACAAAAGGATAAAAAATGTACGTTCGTCCGTTAATAGTTTTTAAAACCCCATTTTACGAACCGCAATACAAACAATTTAGAAATCCGTCGGAATTGCAAAAGTTTCTGACGGGTTTTGATTTTATGCGCCCGCATATGCCCAGTCGTCTGCAAACTGGTATGCCTGAATTTCAATTGGGGACAAAACTGGAATTTACAATCGATGGATATTTTTGTGAATCGGATATAAAATGGGGTCCGCGCTTTATCGCGGCGCGTGGCATTAGTATAGATAACAACAGGGTATATGCAGATGTTGCTATGGATTGTTTAGATACGGTGAATAATTCGATTGTAACGCGTGAATATCGCCCCATTCAAATACATCATGGCAGGGTCGATGCCATTGTTGATATGCATAATATGCAGCAATTATGGCCGGCATGTGAAGAAAGTCGTTCGGAATTTGTAAAATTCCTGACATGTGTTGCCCGCCAGAAATATCAAATCAAGCAGCGATAAAATGAATTCTGGATGGATAATTTTGGACAAACCGTCAGGCATGTTTTCACGTCGTGCGGCGGGTATAGTTGCACGTATGTTTGGCGTGCGAACGTTTGGGCATATTGGCACGTTGGATGAAATGGCGTCTGGCGTATTGCCGATTGCGATTGGGGTGGCGACAAAAATGATACCATTTATTGAAATGGTTCGCCCCCAGACCAAGGAATATGAATTTTCACTAAAATTTGGATTTGAAACAGACACATTGGACATGGCGGGGCGTGAAATTGTGCGTACTGACATTATTCCGTCGTATGATTCGGTTGTGAATGCGCTGGGGACATTGGTTGGCGATATTGAACAAGTGCCACCGATATACAGTGCGGTACATCTGGGGGGACGACGTGCGTATGATTTGGCACGGACGGGTGTGGCAATTGATATGCCGGCACGTCGTGTACGCATAGATTCCGTGGAATTATTGAATATTAACGGCGACGAATGGACATTTCGTACGCGTTGTGGGCGTGGCACGTATGTTCGTGCAATTGCGCGTGACATTGCAAACAGGTGTGGTACGGTTGCCACTGTTACGATGATACGCCGTACAGAAAATGTTGGTTTTACTGTAAAAGATACAGTGAAACTTGATTTTTTAGAAAATCTGTTTAATAATGGTGGGGATTTCGGGCAATACCTGAAATCGATAGATTTTGGACTGGGGGACATTCCGGTTCAAAATTTGGATAATAAATCTGCTGAATTGTACAGAAATGGCGGATTTATATCAGTAGGGGGCATGAACGGCCTGCGTCGCGTATACAATGATTCTGAATTTATTGGAATCGGTGTCGTGATGGATGGAACATTGCACCCAAAGCGAACAATTTAACGATAAAGGAAAACGATAATGTCCATTACAAAAGAAAAAAAGAATGAATTGATTCAGGCATATAAAACAACTGACAAGGATAATGGTGGTTCTGCCGCGTCCCAGGTTGCTGTTTTGACTGAACGTATTCGCAATTTGACGGAACACATGAAAAGCAATCATAACGATTTGCATTCCAGACGTGGTTTGACACAAATGGTTAACCGTCGTAAAAAATTATTGGCGTATATTAAAAAGCGCAACGTTACTGAGTACGAGGAACTGATTAAAAAACTGGGCCTGCGCAAGTAACCATATAACGGGGCGTAACACCCCCGTTTTTATTTTATTGCAAGACGTTAAATATCGCTTATAATCAAACAATGCGAAGGATAAATTGTTCATTCTTGCATTTTATACGGAATGCAAAAACGAATGATTTTTCTTCGCATATATAAATATAGATATGGAGAAAACAAACATGTTATTTGGTTTATTTAACAAAGATGGAAAAACACATTTAAACAATCCGATTGCGGTTGAAATACCGTATGGTGACACAGTACTGCGCCTGGAAACGGGCCGCATGGCCAAGCAGGCCAATGGTGCCGTATTGGCAACGATGGGCGAAACAATGGTTTTGGCAACCGTATGTGCTGAAAAGGCCACGGTAGAGGGTCAGGATTTCTTCCCCTTGACCGTTGATTACCAGGAAAAATTTGCGTCCGCCGGCCGTATACCGGGTTCGCGTGACAGACGTGAAGGCAAGGCATCAACCGCCGAAACATTGACGGCGCGTTTGATTGACCGTCCAATCCGTCCATTGTTTCCTGAAACATTCAAGAACAAGGTTCAAATCGTTGCCCAGGTATTTTCATATGACAAGAAAAATCAGCCTGATATTTTGGCGATGATTGCATCGTCTGCGGCATTGGCGTTATCTGGTGTTCCGTTTGCTGGACCGATTGGGGCCGCGCGTGTTGGATACGCTGATGGCAAATACGTATTAAATCCGTCTAAGAAATTTGTTGAAAATTCAGAAATGGATTTGGTTGTTGCCGCGACCAAGGACGGCGTTCTGATGGTTGAATCGGAAATCGGCGAATTGGACGAAGAAACTGTTCTGGGGGCGGTAAAGTTCGGATTTGACGCGCAACAGGATGTTATCCGTGCAATTAATGAACTGACGGCCAAGGCTGGCAAAGAACGTTGGGCCACGCCTGAAAAATCAGCAGAATATATCGCAATGGAATCTGATTTTGAATCATTTGCCGGCGATATTGAAAACGCATTACAGATAAAGGAAAAATTAGTTCGTCTGGACACATTGGCGCAAATCCATACAAATGCCAAGGCACGCATACCGGAATTATTCCCAGAAACAGCGACTGCCACATCAACACTGGAATCATGGGCCGACGAAATTGTTGAAAATATAACTGCACGCATTATGCGCGGCAATATTTTGGCGGGCAAACCCCGTATTGACGGCCGTGATAATAAAACGGTACGTCCGATTGAAATTGAATTGGGTGTATTGCCACGTGCACACGGTTCCGCATTGTTTACGCGTGGTGAAACCCAGGCATTGGTATCTTTGACACTGGGTGGTGGCAAAGATGCATTGCCGATTGAAAGTTTGGACGGTGCCGACGAACGTGATTTTATATTAAACTATAACTTTCCGGGATATTCTGTCGGGGAATGCAAGGGCTTAAAATCCCCCGGCCGTCGTGAAATAGGACATGGGAATTTGGCCTGGCGCGCGTTGCATCCAATGATGCCAACCCGTGAACAGTTTGATTATGTTGTTCGTGTTGTATCGGATATTTTGGAATCCAATGGTTCATCATCTATGGCGACAACATGTGGTGCGACATTGGCGATGATGGACGGTGGTGTTCCATTGACCCGTCCGGTTGCTGGTATTGCCATGGGGTTGATAAAAGAGGGCGACGATTACGCCATTTTGACCGATATTTTGGGTGATGAAGACCATCTGGGCGACATGGATTTCAAGGTTACTGGTACTGACCGTGGTATCACAGCGTTGCAAATGGATATTAAAATCACATCCATTACGTTTGATATCATGAAACATGCACTGGAACAGGCACGTGACGGCCGTATGCACATTTTGGGCAAAATTGAAAAGGCCATTAAATCACCGCGTGACCATGTATCTGAATATGCGCCACAATTGTATACGATGAAAATCAATCCAGACAAGGTTCGTGATGTCATCGGCAAGGGCGGTGTGGTTATTCAGGCATTAACCCGTGAAACCAATACCCAAATTGATCTGGAAGATGACGGCACGGTAAAGATTATGGCCACATCCAAGGAAGATGCCGATACTGCAATTGCCCGGATAAAGGACATTGTTGCTGAACCAGAGGTTGGCGTTATCTATTCTGGTGTTGTATCAGGCGTCAAAGATTTTGGTTTGTTTGTAAAGATTCTGAACGGATTTGAATCAATGGTTCATATTTCCGAAATTACAGGCGAACGTATTGCCAAAATCGAAGATGCTGGATATAAAGAGGGCGATAAAGTCTTTGTTCGTTACCTGGGTGCGGACAAGCGTGGTAAAACCCGTATGTCCATGGTCGGAATTGATCAGAAAACAGGTACAGAAATCAAAAAATAATTGCGAATGCGTCCATATGGGCGCATTTGTAACCGAACGGGGGAAAACATGGATATGGAATCATTAATGGCCCAGGCCAGTGCATTACAGGACAAAGTGAATTCTGCGCAAAACAGATTGGCAAACATGCATGTCAAGGGCATTGCCGACGGTGGTGCCGTTATAATTGACATGACGGGTAAATATGATTTGGCGAACATAACCATTCGTGATGATGTTGTATCACGTGGTGCGGCGGCGGTTGCGTCATTGGTTGCATTTGCATATAATGATGCCAAGGCCAAGGCCGACGAATTAATTGACCGCGTCATGGCCGAAGCCACCGCCGGTGTTCCAATGCCAGAATAAAAAACTGGACAAGTGGGAAAAAATGATTTATTATTTGCCCACTGTTTTGGATGTTTAGCTCAGTTGATTAGAGCATCTCGTTTACACCGAGAGGGTCGGGGGTTTGAGTCCCTCAACATCCACCACAAAAACAATCGCCCACCGGGCGATTTTTTTTGTGTACGGGGATGTGGGACGAAAACCCCCGCGGGGTGTTTGACAATGAGTCAACGAGCATTTTAATAAAATGCGAGTGCAGTATGCCAACGGCATACGCGAACGAATGCCCCACAGCCGGCGCGATTTTCGCGCCGTGCGAGGGAGTCCCTCAACATCCACCACAAAATTTCGTTAACGAACGCAGTGAGTTTAAGAAATTTTAGTGCCACACGAAGCCTTGTGCGAAGTGTGGCTTTTTCATTACTGTTGCTGTGATAAAAAAATCCATGCGCCACATTGCACGAAGTGTGGCTTTTTTATCGCCCACCAGGCGATTTTTTTTGTGTACGGGGATGTGGGACACAGCCAACAAATTCGTAAAATATTTTGCCATTTTGGCGTTTTTTATTTAATATAGAACACGTGTTATTTATCCAAGGGGGAAAGTATGAAAAAAATTTGTTCTTTGCTTGTAATTTGTGCATTTGTTGCGGGATGCACAACGGTAAATCCATATACTGGCGAATCGCAAACGGCCAAATCAGTGTGGGGAACCGCAATTGGCGCGGCAACAGGCGCGGCGACGGGTGCATTGGTATCCAATAACCGCGGCGCGGGCGCATTGGTTGGCGGATTGGCCGGCGCGGCGGTTGGCGGTGGCGTTGGATACTATATGGACACGCAAGAGGCCGAATTACGCGCCGAATTGGCGTCAACTGGTGTCAGTGTCATTCGTGATGGTGATAATATTCGCCTGGTTATGCCGGGTAATATTACGTTCCGCACGGATTCTGCGGATATAAACGCTGGATTTTATGCGACATTAAATTCCGTGGCCAAGGTTTTAAATAAATACGACAATTCAACGGTTATGGTTTTGGGATATACCGATAACACCGGCAGTGCGGAATATAACCAGACATTGTCAGTCAAACGTGCAAATGCGGTTGCCGCGTACCTGCAGGGCCAGGGTGTAAAATCATCGCGGTTTGAAATTATGGGTATGGGGCCGTCCAATCCGATTGCGTCCAACACAACCGCCGACGGACGCCAACAAAACCGTCGTGTTGAAATCAAGATTATTCCAAATAAATAATCTGTATCATCGAACAATAACCCCACGTCATAATGGCATGGGGTTATTTTTTTAATATATTTATTTATAATTTCATTGTATTATTTGCATATGAATTTGAAAAAAATAAATGCGGTTTCTGTTGTTGCAAATAATATATCAGTTGGTGATAAAATTCCTGTGGGTGGTTCTGTACCTGGGGTGCTGAATTTATCATTAGAAATTGATAAAATACCAGATGACTTACGTGTGGCATTTAAAAAAATGCGTGACAATGCCGTACGAATAAATACCCCCGCATTGGAACAGTGGTTGCACAATGTTGGTGCGGATATTCAGTCCGATATATATGCACATTTTGCGGCGTTTACTGGTGTTTTTGACGCTTTATTTCCATCTGTTATGGCTGATACGCCCGATAAAAGTAATGCCAGATATATGGAATATTCAGAAACGCGGCCGGCACGTTTGTCGGATTTGTTACACAAAAATTTGTTTCAATGCGCCGAATGCGCAATAGTTGCGCAATTGTATTTACAAGATGTCGGTATAGATTCAAAATATGTCAATGGCGAATTTTTGCCATCTGCCACAGCAGAATTTGGTGATGCGCATTCGTGGAATGCAATTCATACATCGAACGGTGATTTTGTATTCGATCCTGCAAATGCCATACACATAAAGCGTGGGGTATTGCCAAATATATCCAGTGTAAAATTAGATAACCAACAATTAATTGCATTGAATGCATTATTGATGGAAAAACGGCATGTGGCCTTTTTCCCAGTGGAAAACATATTGACGCATAAAACGACGTATTATGGTTATGGTGATGGAATGTCAGTATTTCCACAGCAGATTGTTCAAAACACCACCAATGTTGATGTTAATTTTCATCAAACACACCAACGTGATTAATTAACAGATTATTTTATAAAGGGTAAAATATTTTATTCCCTGGTTGCCGTATTGGTGGAAATTTTTAATAAATCGGGCCGTTGTTTTTTGAACATATCACGTTGATTCAGCAGGCGTTTGAAATAATGTTTGCCAAATCCAGCCGATCCATATTCTGCGTCTGGGGCAAATTTGTTGGGATTTTTTTCCCATTTTTCACTGTCATCATACAATTTTGTAATATCGGGGGCAAAACAATCAACAAATTCCCGCCAATCTGGGTCAGACAAATCAACGGGTATTGCATATCCGCCGGCAAATGATGTTACCATATATGTTGCAACAACGGGATTGGTTTGTGGAAATACTAATGATTCCTGGCGTTCGTTTGGGTCATCATTTTTGTACCTTTTCATAGTACCTTCGTGTCTTATCTTTTCAATTCCAAAATTGGAAAACATTATATTTTTGTTGGATTTTTTATATACACTAATAAATCCTATATTAATTTCTTCATCAAGTTTATTTAATATAAATTCTGGCCGATAATAATTATGATCATTATGGCTGGCAAGATAACCGTTGTATCCAGAATAAATCATCGCATATTTAATATCTGGTGTGGTAAATACTTTTCCCATGCGGCCCATACGTGCGGTTGGGGTATAAAATGGCGCACTGTTATCAGAATACATAAAAGTATGTCCACGAAACAGGTACTTGTCAGTATTTGAATATTCTTCAATCAATGTTTTTATTGGAATAGTGTCATCATCATATTTTTTATTTAACCGTTCAAATAATTCCAATTTTTTGTCATTGTTGGCCTGGCTGGGGGTATGTGGTTCAATTTGTGAAAACCGCGTTGGCGTAATTGCCCCCAGTGCAGTTGTGTTCGGGATATCGGACAGGGTGCGTAAAACACGTTCTATATTTTCCCGCGCGACATTTGGCGCATAAAACGGTGTAATCAGTTCAAGTCCTTTATCCCGTGTTTCATGTATTATGTATGTATCCGGACTTTCCAGGTCAGATTCATTAATATATTTGTTTCCGTATACGTTGTCAAAATCATATGCTGCGGCACATTTGTATCCGGCGCGTTCCATATGGTCAACAATTTCAGGCACAGATGCCTTTGTTGCAAATGTCTGGTAAAAACAAACTGGCTCATTCAGGTTTTGTAACCCCAGCGCAGCGGGTATGTTGCCACGTCTTTCAGCAATTTTTTTGCGAAATGCGGCGGCTGGTATTTCAAGTGTTCTTTTTTCTTTCATGATTGAAATTATATCATGTTTTTTGTGTTTTTTTACTTTTCTTTATTAATTTTATGATTTATGATAATTATTGAATCCACAGGGATGTGGGTTCGGGTCTTTCAAAACCCATAACACGCGATGCGAATGCATCGTAATCCATATTGCAAATGATGCATTTCGCATCGTTATGCCCGGCCGTAATGTCGGGCGTCCGATGTTATACAACAGGTTTATCCGAAAGCATCGGGATCATCCGTGTTATGATTTTGAAAACGCCCGACCGCCATTTCTGTGGCGGTTTAATTTTTTATCAGGGATATTAGATTATGAAAATTTCAGTTATTATTCCGGCATATAATTGCGCGGAATACATATGCCAGACGCTGGATTGCATACGTTTGCAAACTTTCCCGGCGCACGATATAGAGGTTATCGTCTATCTGGACGGATGTACCGACGCCACCGCAGACGCGGTTGCAATTTATGCACGCGATTGGCCTAAAATGAATCTGCGGGCTATTCGCGCCGCTGCAAACCAGGGGCCATCCATCGCGCGCAATACCGCGGTTGCCGCGGCACGTGGCGAATATATTCACTTTATGGATGCGGACGATGTTATAAATACTGATTTTTATCAGAAATTATACGATGCCGCCCACCGCACTGATGCCGATGTTGCGGTTGCCGGATTTATTCACGAACGTTGGCCTGGTGATGGCATTGTTTTTGACCGTGAAATGGTTTTATCACTGCCCCAGGATAAAATTGATGCCACCAGGGTTGATATGCACGGGTATTCGGTGCGATATTTAATACGACGTGATTTTTGGAATCATAATCATTTTGCCTTTCCGACCGATATGAAGTATTGCGAAGATATGCTGATAATGACCAAAATGGTTTATTATGCAAATCGTATTGTTTTGGTGCCTGGCGCAGAATATGTGTACAAGTATCGTCAGAATTCATTGCTGACCACAAAATCAACACGAAAATTACAGGCAAAGTTTTATCATCGTGCCAATCTGGACGTATATGTTTTTATGGGAACGTTTGATTTACGTATGACGCGCAAGAAATATAAATTCACGGCATATCGTCTGTTTGGATTACTGCCGGTTTTAACGGCACGATACAGTACGGATAATAACAGTTGTTGGTTGTATTTATTTGGACTGATTCCATTTATGCGGGTGCGGCAAAAAGTAAAATCCAAACGACCACCGTTGAAATAAAAAACGCGCGTTTTGCGCGTTTTTTTTATTGTTCCGATTTATGTTTTAATCGTAATTGGCCACACGCACTGCCGATATCATTGCCGCGTTCCCGGCGTATCCGTGTGTGGATTCCATTTTTGATTAAAATATCCTGAAATCTGTGTACTGCATTGCCGGATGGTGATACAAAATCGCGTTCATCCACCGCGTTCCACGGTATTAAATTCACCATACAATTTTTACCGCGCAGTAAATCAGATAACTTTTCCGCATATTCTGGTGTGCAGTTTAATAATTCCACGTCGCCATTGTCATCGCGCACGGCCAGCAATATGTATTCTATCATCAACTGGCGATTATGCAGATTGGAAAATTCAAATGCGGCGGATAAAACAGCATCTATTTTATATTTATTGTTTATCGGCATTATTTTACTGCGCAATTCATCGGTTGGTGCGTGCAAAGATATGGCCAGGTTTATCGGTCGTCCCCATTTGGTCAAATCCCGTATTCCGGGCACAACCCCGCATGTGGACACGGTTATTTTCCGCCACCCGATTCCCATATCGGAATTTGCGCGTTCAATAAAACCAATAACGTTTTCGGTATTCTGTAACGGTTCGCCGGTTCCCATAACGACAATGTGCGACACGTCACCATTGTTTGCATCACCGTTTGGCCGCACCGAACGGTCAGAAAATCTGTCACTGCGCAATTCCCATTGCGCCACCAGTATTTGCGAATAAATTTCGTTGACGGTTAAATTACGTTTCAGCCCCAATAAAGTACTGGCACAGAATTTGCATCCCATTGCACAGCCAGCCTGGGAACTGACGCATACACTGTTGCCGTAACTGGTGCGCATCAAAACGCATTCAATTTGCTCGCAATCGCCCAGTTCCAGCAAAAACTTTGTCGTTTGCCCGTCCGACGATTCCAGTTTTTTTACCACCCGCACCGGCAATGTTTGTGCAGATTCATCCAGTTCCCGGCGCAGTTTTTCCGGCAGATTTTTCATAGATTCAAAATCTGGCGCACCACGATTTAGCCAATCGCGGATTTGCGTGGCGCGAAATTTTGGCTGGCCCATTTTAGTTACAAAATCGACCAGTTCTGCATCTGTAAAATTAAATAATACGGGCTTCATATTTTATAACTTATATCTGTCGTCGTTAATAACAACAACCGCCTTGCGACGCAGTTGCTTTAATTGTTGATCTGCAATGAACATTGCCTGTTTGAATGTGGCGTTTTGTTCAATTATATCGTCCAGTTTTCCGTATTCGTCGGTTTTTTTTGCGTCACATACCAATAAAACACTGCGGTCAACCACCGGTGACCATGTTAATTTAGGCAAATTTATAACGCGTTCACGAATGTCGGCGGCCAGTTCGTATTGCATTGCGGTAAATTTTTGCGGTGCGCCACCCAAATCACGTGCCATTTGCATTGCGTCATCACAACTGGCGGGACGTGTCAGTTTTGCGGCCGCATCTGCCGGAATATCAACCAGTCGGATAATGGTCATTTCAATTGGTAATCCCTGGGTACGTGCAATTTCATTTTTTTCATTTGCGATTTCAGCATCTGTAACATCAACCGTTGGTAATATGGTGCGTGCCACAACTATCTGCCAGGCGATTTCCGCCCGCATTGCAGACAACGCCATTGCGCGTTCTGTTGCCGACAATTCGCCCAGATTCATTTTTTTCAATTCGGTTTGTACGGTTTCATCATCTGGCACTGCGCCGAAATTTTGCGCATATGCCAATTTAACACTGTCGTCAATAATGTTTTGTAATGCCACACGTCTGTTATCAGTTGACGATTGGCCCTGTTTATTCATCAGTGCAACGCGCGCAGTAACATCTGCATCGGTGACGGGTGTTCCATTTATTGTTGCAACAACAGACGCCGCATATACTGGCGCGGTCATCGTTAAAGCAATAATCATCATAACCAGTTTTTTCATTTTATGCCTTCCTTGTCATTTCGATATTAATAACGCTGGCCGTTTATGCTCATACCAAATCTGAATTGATACGATGTTGTTCCGACATAGTCATTTTTTATCGCGTTATCACGACGGTATTCCACAGACAGATAATAACACGGATGTGTATAAAATATTCCGCCAGAATGCCGCTGAAATTGATTGTCCGTTATATTATATACTGCATTAAAGCGCACAGACCAGCGGTTAGTCAACTGGATACCAATCCCCGCCATTAATTCGTTTATATCGCTGGATTCGCCGTTGTTTGCGTATGAATCGACAAATTTTTGTGACCATATATGCCCGATATTTAAATAGTTTTTAGACGTTCCAATTATTACAGATGTTTCAATATGCTGTAATGACAAGTCGTCCTGGGCCAAACGAAAGCGTGTGGATAAATCCAACCATTCCGTATTGTCATATTCCAATCGACCGACATAATCAGATGCGCCATCATGAAACCCGCTGTTTGTATCGGTGATTACACGATTGTTAAAATCATATGTTTGACCGATAAAGACTTCAAACATTTGGCCAGATTGGTTAAATGCCGAATATCTTACCCCATAATCAGCATATGTGCCATTTTCCCATACGTCCAATCCAGAAAATCTGTTGTCCGAAAACAGCGTGGTATCAGACAGGAAAGTTCCCGCAGAATCATTATTTAATGTGAATTGATTTTCATCTGTTTCCCGCATAACGGTAAATCGTGCACGTGGTTCGATAACCTGGGTCCATTCACTGCCGGTGCGGAACAATGGCAATCCCCATTCAACATATCCACTGGGCAGAAATCTGTCTTTTAATCCTGAAAAATCGGCAACATCAATCATTTCAGTATTATGAAAATTGTACAAGTCATATCGCGCAGATACACTGGCCGTAATTCTGTTTCCGCCCCACAATGTCCATGGCGACACGATACGCGCGTCACCAATCAAGCGTTGTGATGACGTTCCATCGCCAGAAATTCCCAATACATCGGCGTCAAATGTTAAATAAGTTTCCTTGAATATTGGTGCCGTTTGATATGTTGCGCGTATATTTGGTAAAATATTCCCAGATGGTGTTGCATAATACCGGTTTCCACTGCGTAATTCCTGGAATATATGTGCATCGGCGACGACATATCCGCTTTGTCCGAATAATTCAATGGACGCCCCCGAATCCAAATACGGTTGATCATCGTAAAAGCCGTATTTTTGCAAAAATGTTTTATCAGATGCGCGTTCTAAAAATACCGTTGCACGTGCATAGTCACCCAATTCAATAACGTCATTGTTAAATATGTACCATCTGTTTTCGCCCGCACGATTATGTGTAAATGCACCATGTGTACGATATTGTGAATGGTCCAGATTTAAACGATGTTCCAATTGAAACAGTGGGTTTTCCTGGGTCAGTATTGATGTTGTAAATGTCAGGTCATGTGTATCTGAAAAATTCACATACAGTGGGACATTTATCTGCATACCCATATTGTTTGTGGAACCAAAATCAGGCATTAAAAAACCCGTTTTGTATTTTATTCCCGGGTCGGGCATTTCAAAGAAAGGCAACCAAAACACAGGAATATCATACGTCCATAACACAGGGTTATAAAATCGCAACATCCGACTGTCCATATCATGCACGATTTTTTTTGTGGAAATTTGCCATGCGTCACCATACGCGTCACAGTTATCACATGCGGTGAACATTGCATTGTATGCGGTTGTTTCTATGCCCTGGCGTACGATATTGTCTGATTCGATGTAAACATGGTCACCCAACCATAACTGTATGTTGTTTCCAGACAGATTTTCCCCATTACTGGTCAGATATGAATCTGTCAAAGTCATGCGTTGGCCGGATTGGTTTACAATTTCAGTATCCCCCGATGTTTTAATTGTTTCAGATTTTACATCGTATTCTATTTTATCGGCGGTGATTGTTTTTGGTGTTTCTATGTCAACAGATGCGGCACTTGCAGTTGCCGGCCCCAGACAGAATATTAAAAATATTTTGCGTATTTTCATTTTTTTACTAATGCAAATAATATTCCGCCCAACAGTGTGACAATTGCCAATCCCAACAGTGCGAATTCTGTTAAACTGCTGATCATATTTGATGCCGACATATACAGTGACATAACAATTGCCATGGCCGCAACTGCGACGGCCGGGGCAAAACTGGCGCGCCGACGTAATAATGACGAACGCAACAGTATTGTTGCACACAATGCGGCCAATATCAAATTCATAATGGGGCCAAATAATCTGCTGCTTAATTCCGCCAAAACCATTTTATGTTGTTTTTCATTTGGCGCATCCAATACAGATTTAATTAATGTCCATGTTGGGACACGACGAACACGGAAAGAATTTTCGCCCTCTTTATCAGCGACGTTTAAATCCATATCAAAACTGTCAAATGTTCCAGTGGTCAGTGTATCGCCACTGGCCTGTAATGAACCGTTTGTCATCACTATGGATAAACCGCGTGTGGTTGAAACCAGTTTGCCTTTTTCTGCAAATATTGTAATTGGTGCGTCCTGGTCACGCATATCAGATAACATAACCTGGCTTAAATCATGGCCAGAAACCTTGTCAACATACACGACCAGACCGTCTGTTATTTGTGTAAATGCGGATTCCTGTAATTTCATGTGCGCCAACCCATACCGCAAATTCCATTGTGTTGAATAAAACATGGACTGGGTTCGTGGCACAATCCATACGTTCAGCACGAAATGCAGTATTGTTAATACAACTGCCAAAATCAATGCAGGCCGTGCAATTTGTCGTGGTGATAATCCTGTTGCGGCCATAACCGTTATTTCATTATCGGATATCAGTTTATTATAAACGAAAATAATCGCTATGAACGTAACGAACGGTATAATAATTGAAATAATGAACGGCACCATTAAAATGGTTAACCCCAGAAAGCTGGTTAATTCCACGCCATAGTTTAACAGGAACTTCATCATGGACATAATCTGCAACATCCATGCCAGTCCGGTCAGCACCAGCAACAGCATTATAAAAATCGCGATCAGTTGACGCGTGAAATATCTGTTCAGTATTTTCATATTTCGCAGTATAAAGCCCAAAACCCATACCGTCAAATTATATTTATAAAATTCAGTATATCCCAACATATTAAAAACAGCAGATTTTTCTTGCATTTGTTCGATTCGGAATGAATAATAAAAATGTTCTTAAAAAGTTTTTTTTAAGGGCGGGGTTGAAAAACCCCGCCCTTATGAATAAAGAGACATAAAAAACAAAATCGAAGGAGAAAAACAAAATGTCTTTTGTTTCTATGCCCCGTCAAGATTTGTTGTTGGCCATTGATTCATTGGCCCAGGAAAAGCAAATCGACCGCGAAATTGTTATTGATTCATTAGAGGCCGCCATTGCAAAAATCGCAAAACATAAATATGGCGAAGAATTTAATATTACGGCTGAAATAGACCGTAAAAACGGGGCGATACATGTAAAACGTTTGTTTGAAGTTATCGATTCACCTGAATCCAAGGGCGATGAATACGATGCAAATACCATGCTGACCGTGGACCAGGCAAAAAAGTACGCTAAAAACCCCAGCGTTGGCGATATTGTTGAAGATCCGTTGCCGGAACCAGAATTTGGCCGTATGGCGTTTCAAACGGCGCGTCAAATTATGACTGCACGCGTACGTGATGCTGAAAAGGGCCGTCAATACGAAGAATTCAAGGATAACATCGGTGACATAGTCAGCGGTATTGTAAAGCGCATTGAATTTGGCAATGTATTCGTTGACATTAATGGCAAAGCCGAAGGTTATATTAAAAGTTCTGAATTAATCCCCGGCGAACGTTTGGGTGTTGGCGACCGCGTACGTGCATTAATTATGGATGTTGCGCGTTCTAATACCGGTCCCCAGATATTCTTGACACGTACGCATCCGATGTTTATGGAAAAATTGTTTGTCCAGGAAGTACCCGAAATTTACGAAGGTGTCATAAAAATCAAATCTGTTGCGCGTGCCCCGGGCAGTCATGCTAAAATTGCTGTGGAAACCCAGGATCCGTCCATTGATGCGGTTGGTATGACCGTTGGTATCAAGGGTACCCGTATTCAGCCGGTTATTAATGAATGTCACGGTGAAAAAATCGATGTTATTTTGTATTCTGATGACCCGGCCGTATTTATTGTTAACGCCATGCAGCCGGCCAAAGTTGCAAAAATCATTGTTGACGAAGATACACGTACTGCGGCCGTTGTTGTGAATGAAGACCAACAATCTTTGGCCATTGGTCGTCGTGGTCAAAACGTTCGTTTGGCGTCCCAATTAACGGGATGGAACATCGACGTTATGAACGAACAGACCGAACAGGAACGCCGTGCCAAGGAAGTCAAAGAAAAAACAGAATTATTTATATCTGCATTGGACGTTGATGAAATGTTGGCTCATTTGTTGGTTACCGAAGGTTTCCGTTCAATCGAAGAAATAGCCTTTGTTGACATCAGTGAATTGGAAAGCATTGAACAGTTTAATGCTGAATTGGCGACGGAATTACAAAACCGTGCAAAGGCATATTTACAAAAACAAGAAGAAAATTATAAGGATGAAGGTCACAAATTGGGCATGACGGATGATTTGTTAAACTTTGATTTTATCAAACGTCCGATTATAATGCAGTTGGGTAATGCTGGGATAAAGACATTGTCAGATTTGGCTGATTTGTCCACGGATGAATTGATTGAAATCCTGGGCGAAGATACAATGAGTCCACGTTTGGCCGGTCGCGTTATTATGAAGGCGCGTGAATTGGCATACGGCATTACACAGGGCGAAGAGTAATATAACGGGGGTACGTTTTATGGCGACATTGACACTGGGAAAATCTGTAACTATTGACGCAGTTCAAAGTAAAAAGGGCGATGCGGTATTTGTTGAACGCCGTCGTCGCGTTGTTGCCCCCGGCAGCAAAGAATTGCGCGAAGAACCGGCCCAACCATCGGCCCCGCATAATGCGGCCGATGAAAAGTTGCGCGCCGTGTTAGAGGCCGCCCGTGCCCGTGAAGAGGAACGCAAACAGCGTGCCGCAGCCGAGGCCGCCCAACGCGCCGCGCGCGAGGCTGAAATTGCGCGTGAAAATCGCGAATATGAACAGGTCAAAGAACAATTGGCTGCGCGTGAAAATGTCACCCCCGATGTATCCGAACCAACAAATGATGTCGTTGCCGAACCTGTCGCACCACAACAGCCGAAAAAGCAATTTTCGCCGGCACCACAACGTGCGCGTGCTGTGCGTGATGATGACGATATGGACAATGGTGGTGGACGCCCATCAAAATTTGGCAATTCAAAGAAAGACTTTAAAAAGTCTGGCAAAATATCGTTGCATGACATTGTGATTGGTGGTGATGATGACGATGATGAAATCGGGCTGCGTGGTGCCAACCGTCGCAGATCCGAAGCATCTTTGAAACGTTTCCGGGAAAAGGCGCGCGCCGTATTTGCCGCCCCCCAGAAAGTTGAACGTGTCGTTACACTGGGCGATACCATAACTGTCAAAGATTTGGCCGCTGCCATGGCTGAAAAGGTTGGCAATGTTATTAAAAAGTTAATGGAAATGGGCATGATGGTGTCCCAGAATCAATCAATTGATGCCGATACCGCGGAATTAATTGCATCTGAATTCGGGGCCAAGGTAAAGCGTGTCGATGTAAAACCATATGCGGACCAATTGGAACGTGCACCTAATCCTGATAATTTGCAACCACGTCCGCCTGTTGTTACGGTTGTGGGACACGTTGACCATGGTAAAACATCATTGTTGGACGCGTTTCGTCATGCGAATGTTGCCGCCCGCGAAGCCGGCGGTATTACCCAGCATGTATCTGCGTATGAAGTAAAAACAAAATCCGGTGCAATGATAACGTTTTTGGATACCCCGGGGCATGAAACATTTACTGCAATGCGCGCCCGTGGTGCCCAAATCGCAGATATTGTTGTATTGGTTGTTGCGGCCAACGATTCAATTATGCCCCAAACCATAGAGGCAATTAACCACATTCGTGCGGCCCATGTACCATTTATCGTCGCAATTAATAAAATAGATTTGCCAGATGCGGATCCACAACGTGTTAAAACTGATTTATTACAGCAAGAGGTCCAAGTCGAAGAAATGGGTGGCGATGTTCAATGTGTTGAAATTTCCGCGACCAAGCATATCGGTCTGGATAAGTTAGAAGAGGCTATTTTATTACAGGCCGGCATTATGGAATTACGTGCGGACCCTGAAATGCCCGCCGTCGCATATGTTGTAGAGGCAAAAATGGAACGTGGCCTGGGGGCAACCGCCACAATATTAATGCGCCAGGGTACATTGAAAATAGGCGATGTATTTGTTGTTGGCGAAACATATGGTCGTGTGCGTGGATTGATAAATTCGGCCGGTGAACGTGTCAAGGCCGTAAAACCAGGTCAACCCGTGGTTGTTTTGGGGTTAAATGCGGTGCCCAGTGCCGGCGATGAATTGCACGTCATGGAAACCGAGGCCCAGGCCCGTGAAGTTGCTGAATATCGCGCACAAAAGGCGCGTGATCGTGCAAATGCTGTTAAACGGACATCGTTACAGGAATTATTTGCAAAGCGCGACGCAGACAAAAAATTGGTATTGCCAATTGTTCTGCGCGCCGATGTTCAGGGCAGTGTAGAGGCCATTACCGATATGTTAAAAGATATTCATACGGACAAGGCGTCTGTTGAAATTCTGTCATCTGGTGTTGGCCAGATTACCGAAGGTGACATTCGTCTGGCATCTGCGTCTGGGGCAATTGTAATTGCGTTTAATGTTCGTGCAGATTCGATGGTGCGTGATATGGCACGTGCATCTGGTGTGGATATTCGTTATCACAGTGTGGTATATCGCATTACCGATGAAATCAAAGAAATTTTGGCGGGCAAATTGGCACCTGAACGTCGTGAAAACTTTATTGGCTATGCCGATGTTATCGCATTGTTCACAGTGGGCAAGGGCGTTCGTGTCGCCGGTTGTCGCGTATCAGAGGGTGTTATAAAGAAAGACGCCTTTGTACGTTTGTTACGCAACAATGTTGTGATATATGATGGTAAAATTGGCGAACTGCGCCGTGAAAAGAACGAAGTCAAAGAAGTATCTGGTGCCGGTGTTGAATTTGGTATGTCATTTGATAAATACAATGACTTAAAAGAGGGCGACCGCGTCGAATGTTATGAAGTCGAAGAGGTTCGCGCCAAATTATAATCGGTTGCATATCACATAAAAACACCGCCCAACTGGGCGGTGTTTTTATTTATCATCAAATGGATTTTCGTCTTTCTTGTATTCAATTACAATCGGCAAATGTTCCCAGTGCAACGCCGATGCCAATCCACGTCGCAGATACCGTGTATATGATTCAGGTATATCTGATGCGCCACCAACGTTAATGGTTATTTTCATTGGATGGCGTCCCGTTTGACGTGCAAATTTTATTTTCATTGGGCGTTTCAGCCGTGACATTGGCGGTTGGCGATCTGCAACCAATTTTTCAACAATTCTGTTAATTAAACTGGTTGGTGCATCAGTGTTTGATATATCCCATTGTTCATAAATCCGACGGAACATATTTTTTACACCCGTTCCCGTTTCAGCAGATATTGCCAATATCATCGGTTTTATTATTTGATGAAAAGAATTTGTAAATTGATGCTTTAATTTCAGTAATTTTTCATCACGGATTTCCGGGGCAACCAAATCCCATTTATTCAGCGCAACACACAGGATTTTACCCGCATCAAATACGCGTCCCGCAATACCCAATGCCTGATTTTCAATATTGCGTGTTGCGTCAACAACCAAAATTACAACATCAGATTTTTCAATTGCGTCCAACGATTTTAATGCAGATAATGTTTCAACGTCGTCGGTCACCCCGGCTTTACGTCGCAGACCGGCCGTATCCATCAGTATAATGTCGCGCCCATAAAAGTTAGTTGGAATTTTTACCGTATCACGTGTTATACCCGGGGCGTCCATTACAATTTGTCGCCGTTCCCCCAAAACCCGATTAACCAGCGTTGATTTTCCAACGTTTGGTTGACCCATTATGGCGATTTTTAATTTCTGGGGTGCGTGTTCGGACAGATTGTCTGTTTTTGAATGCGGAACAATTTTATCAATAAATTCATATATTGAATCAAACCCAATTTTATGTTCGGCTGAAATCATTTCAGGTGCCCCGAACCCCAGTTTATAAAATTCGTTTATATCGGCCATTCTGCGCCCGGATTCAGCCTTGTTCGCGACCAACAATACCGGCGCACGTGTTTTGCGACGTACGATGCGTGCCCAATCTAAGTCAGCGGGTGTTAATCCAACGCGTCCATCAACAACGAATAATACTGCGTCTGCATCTGTGATTGCGTCAATTGCCATATTGGTTGAATCCGCGGCAATGCCACTTTTTGCGTTTTCCAACCCAGCGGTATCAACAACAGTCCATGCGCGGTCGCGCATATCGCCATTAATTGTATCCCGCGTAACGCCGGGGCGGTCGTGCACCAATGCGTCCCGCGTCCCTGTCAGGGCATTAAACAAAGTTGATTTGCCGGTATTTGGTCGGCCTGCAATTATTAATTTTGGCATAACTTTTTCCATTGATTTTTTTTAATTATAAAGCAAAAATATAAATAATCAAATGGGGGTGTGAAATGATGAAAAAAATCAAAAGTGGCCTGAAACGTATCAAAGACCTGTTGATAAATCCAAAACGCTATTTCACCAAAATTGTTGCCGACGGCAATATGGAAGAGGCCATGTTAAAAGCCTTTATATATGGTCTGATTGGTGGGTGTTTGGTGTTGTTATTGCGCCTGTTGGGTGGTGCGACAATAACGATTGGGGCAATCTTTACAGCGTTGATAATTGTTCCAGTGTTGGCCGTGGCGTTGTTGTTTGTATTGGGCGGATTAATGATGCTGGTGTCGGAAATAACGGGTGGTGAACGCGATTGGGAAATCGCTATAAAGGGATTGGCATCTGTATTTTTCGTATATCCAGTTATATTGGTTTTAAATGCGCTGGCATTTAATTGTACATCTATGTGGATTGTCAGTTTAATTGGTGACGCATATGTTTTGTTCTTGTTTTACAATATCGCATTGTATTGCATGCGTGGCAAACGCAGTAATGTAATAATAGTAATTGCGATATTGGCATTATTCTTGATTACAATATACGCCACAGATTACAGAATAGGTTGGTTTATGCTGAAAAATACCAGTGCAACATTGGCCTGCTTGTTGTAAATATTAAACAAATAAAAATCCCCGCAAATGCGGGGATTTTTTTATTCTATTATCTTTCCATTTTCTGCATTTATGCGTATATCACCAACGGTCAGAATTTTATTTTCATATTTTGGTTCAACCTGTTGATTAACGGGGGTGCGCCAATAAACGGCACCATCAGACGTGCGTATCGCATACAAATTATTATCTGTACCAACGACAAATGCCACCCTGTTATCATCAGTTATAATAAAAGGCACGGCCACACCAATATCAACACACCACTTTTTTTCACCAGACGTGGTGCTGATACGACAAAAAGCATCGCCCAATCCGCCGACATAAACAGAACCATTTCTTATAACCAATGGTGCGATTATATCAACAATGGATGCCCCACCGGTCATATTACTGCGCCGGAAAACATCGGCAATCCACATGATTTTTTTGCTGTTTGGGGCAACTTTTACAACCTCTCCTGTGGTCAGGCCGGCGTAAACATATCCATTTGCGCATACGGGGGTCTGATTGCTGTCCACAGAATTATTGGTTGGAAACCCACTGAATATTTTTCTGTTGCCGTCCCATATTACGTTTGCAGAATCCTGGGTATATGGGCATTGATTTGTTGTATTTCTGTCTGCGGTATCGGCCAGATTTTCGATACTTTCATTCATTATTTGAATATCGCCATTGCCAAATATTGGTGTTCGCACACCTGGCAATACCGGGTCGTGTTCAGCACACCCAGTAATCAGGGCCATACAGCAACAAATTACGGCATATTTCCGCATAGGTACCAATCCCCCATATTTTTATCTTAACGTTTGTGCCGTTGCAGCGATTTCAGCCGGTGCATCGGCATCATTTATTATTTCATCCAATAATTTATTGGCATCGTCATATCGTCCATCGGCCAAATATTTTTGTGCAACCGTCAGTTTACCTGTATAATAGTACGGTGAATTTTTTGTATCCAACGGTTCCAAGTATTTTGCGACATCATCTGCGGTCATATCATCGCCCCGCAATCCAATAATATGCAGACGTGCCAAATCCCGGAAATCACGTGAATGTCCGTCATTTGCCAATTTTTCCAGATGTTCTATGTTTCCATCCAACAAATACGCCTGGAACAGGGCCAAATCAGACGTTGCGCCACTTGAATTTTCCGCAACCGACCCCAGCATGTTCGCGTCCATTTTCTGAACCGCCAATTCATAGTTTTCTGCGATGGCGATTTTATGTGCGCGATATGTTCGCACGCCAATTATTATTGCAGTTGCGACAATCAGTATAGTTAAAGCCCCTGCGATTATATATCGGGAATATTTCTTAATAAATGCCTGTGTTTTTTCATTATTGACCTCTTCCCATACTTCGCGGTACAGGGCGTCTTCGGCATATTCTTCGCGTGTTTTTTTTGCTGGTTTTAATTTTTTATTTCTTTCCAATATGGATGCCATTTGAAATTTCTCCTGTATTATGGTGGCTTGATAAATCTTAATTTATTGCTATACTATAAAAGTTATGAAAAAGCAAATCAAGAACGCTTTACCGGCCGTACAAAATCAAAGTCTGGTTGCTGCCCGTGGGGTGAATGACGAAACCAGTCTGGCGCAGTATATTCAAAATATACAGCGGTTCCCGATTTTGTCCGCCGAAGAGGAATATCAATACGCCAAAAAATGGGTGGCAGACAGGGATAAAGATGCCGCCGAAAAACTGGTGGGCAGCCATCTGCGCATGGTGGTTTCTGTTGCGTATGATTTCAAGAATTATGGCGTTCCGTTTGCCGAATTGATTGCCAGTGGTAATATGGGCCTGATGCAGGCATTGCAAAAATTTGACCCGGACAAGGGCTTTCGTTTTTCCACATATGCCATGTTTTGGATTCGTGCGGAAATATATGAAACAATTTTGCAAAATTGGTCGATTGTAAAAATTGGCACATCTGCAAATCAAAAGCGTGTATTTTTTAATCTGAATCGTGCGCGCCGTGCATTGGGGATTATGGATGGCAATCTGTCTGATGACCAGACAAAACAAATTGCAGATTATTTAAATGTGCCTGAAAACGATGTTCGGCGTATGTCGACACGAATGTCTGCCCGCGATGTGTCCTTGAATTCGCCGTCACATTCTGATGACGAAACGCGTGATATTTTATCAAACATGCCTGATGACAAGAATAACATAGAAGATGACATGGAACAATTGGAATTCCGTCGCCGTGGTTATGAATTATTACAAAAGCATTTGGCCGAATTACCGGAACGTGACCGTGAAATTTTGCGTGCGCGGCGACTGTCTGACCCGGTTGTAACATTGGAATCTTTGTCACAAAAGTATGGCATATCGCGCGAACGCGTCCGCCAAATCGAAGAACGCGCATACAATAAACTGCGCAACGCAATATTAAATGAAGCCAAGGAAACAAAATAAATGAATTTTATTACACGTACGGCCGGATTAACGGCAATTATGTTCGCGGTGACAACATTGTCGGCGACCGCACGGGCACTGGAATACGAAAACGGGCGTTTTGGGTTACGTTTGACGGGTTACGGAACGGCGGGGATATTGGAACCTGATTTTGAAACGCCTGAATTTATTGGGGATTGGCGTGTCCGGGGCGAGGCCAACTATTTAATCACCGACGGGAATAAATTGGGGTTGGTTTATGCAATTGATGCGGCCGCCGTTGATGAAGATAAATTTTTTCGCGAAGCGTTCACATATTGGCAAAACAGTGACTGGGGCCGCGTGGAAATAGGATTTACAGATTCCATTGCGCGCAAATTGGGGGTTGGATTGCCTGATGTTGGTGGATTGCGTGTAAATGATAAACCACTGTTTTATAAAAAGATTCATCCCAACGGCCCGGTTATATCTGATACCACATTGACGACGGGGCGGGGTGGGGTTCGTGTGAATTATGCGACAATGCCAATTGGACATGCCCAATATGGTTTGTCTGTATCGGGATTCACAGACCATTATGATTATGCGGTGGATGCCGGGGTAAAACTGCGCATGCCGACCGGTAAAATAAAGACAGCATACGCATTTGGCGCATCGTTTATGTCGCGCCCTGATGGGTACAGAACGGACGCATATACACCACGTGTTTATGCCGATTGGCGTGCCCAGGTATCTGGCGGTATGAATTTACAGTATAACAGTTGGATGTGGGGTGTAACCGCCCGATTGATTTATGATGAAAATCCAATTGGTCCGGTATCAGATGGATTGGCGGTTGGCACCGGGGTCAGTTACGATATTTTGAATTACAGCATATCGTTAACATATATCTTTTCAGACACTGGCATTTGGAATCGTGATGTTGATGATTATATGGACCACACGGCAATCGCATCGTTCAGATATAAATACAGTGAAAATGTTGACGGTTGGATGTCATTTGGAATGACAACAGAAACGCCATTCTTGGCGGTCGGATTGCGATTGACGTTCTGATGCAATTCGTTGACCGTAACTGGTAATTTATGGCAGTACGTTATTTTTCGCGGAACCCGTTCTTGTCATTGCGAGTGAAACGAAGCAATCCAGTGAATTATTATGCGCGCCAATGGCATGCGCACATTATCGTAACTGGATCGCCACGGTCGCTATGCTCCCTCGCGATGACAAAAGATATATGAGTAATGGGGCCCTCGTAACTAATTTCAAGCACCAAATTTCGTTTTACTTGTTCCCTGCCGGTTCCAATTCTTTCGTTTCGTTTGTTTGCGGTATATATATGCGGGGGTTGCCGGTATACCCCAATGCCATGTGATGCGATGGAATTAAAAATTCAGGTAACGGACTGCACGCGCCCATCGCCATATATCCGGCCAATCGTGGGTCGCTGAACGCGTATTGCTTGTCGGCCTCAATCGGGCGATGATACCAACCCTGGAATATTACCAACTGCTTTTTATCGTCCAGTTTCATTATATCCATTGGGCTGTACAGTAATTCTTCGGATTTTTCTTCTTTATCCTTGCCATCGGGGCCATTGACCGTTTTGATTTTCATTTTATAACCCATCATTTCGGAAAATCTGCGGGCGGTATCTGGGTCGTTTTGACGCATAACAATTTTTGCCGCGGTGGTGGAAATAATGGTTGCCGCCGCATCTGCACCGTATTTTTCCTGAATCTGGTGAATGTCCTGACCAATAATCAGATACGATATTTTTTGTCCACGCCCCAGGTCAGGTCCCTGAATCACGGCCTGTAATTTCTGCATTTTTGGCATTTCGTCCAATACGAACAACACTGGATACGGCCCCAGTTTTTCACCGGCGTGTTCGGCCTCTGGCGGGTTTGCCAACAGAAAGTTCGTCATCAATTCAATAAATATGCCTGTGATTGGATTTAACGCTTCGGCATCGACCATATTGATTGACAGGTATACTGTTACTGGTTTTACTTTGCCGTCACGCGGATCGCGCAGACCGCGCAAGTCCGCAAAGTGAAAGTCCGAATGGCTGGTTCTGTTACGTACGGCGGCATTGCGGAATATGGACAATCCCTCCATCACGGTGGAAATGATTGATCCACGTTCTTTGTCCGGGGTGTTGGCCAATTGTGTCAATTCCAACACAGCGCGATGTGCGTATGCATACTGGCGCGCTTCGTCCACGGCGGACATAAACAAATCGTGCATTGGGTCGGCCAGTGCCACCATTTGGTCACCCTGACGACGGCGTTCTTCCAATTCCTGGGCCATTTTAATTTGGCTGGAATTTATCCAGTCCAAAATCATGGACAATGATGCTTCGCGTCCATGCCACGCGTCTGGGATTTTATCCCACGTGCCGATATGAACATAATTCATGGCATTTAATTCGCCGCGTTGCAGTATTGCATATGCTGCATATGCATTCGGATCATTCATCATGGACAGATAATAATCACCCAATACGGCGGCATCTTCGTCATCAAATGTGCCGGATGTTATACGCGCGTAAAAGTAATCGTCGGCCTTGGCACGTTCAACCTTGGATATCATAAATTGAATCAGTCCGGACAAAGCCGCACGCCCAGAAATTGTCCAGTGCGGGTCGGCGGACGATGATGTTTTATCCGCAATCAAAACATTACACATTGAATCAACGTACAGGTCGCGCTGTTCCTGGTTAAACGGCACGTGTTCTGGCGACAACGGGTTCCACGACGGATAATATATTCCACGTTCGGGATCGTCCTGGCCCGCCCAGTTCATAATAAACACCGGCCCGATAGTGGAACGATATGCGGATGAATCCTGGTATAATTCGGGCTTTGGGTCATTGATAATCATCGATACATTATTGCATTCAAATATTGTTGGAAATACAACGCCCTGGGTTTTACCAGTCCCCGGGGGCGCAACGCATAACGCCGACAAACATTCGTTCATCATCAATGGCTTTTTCTTGAAATAGCCCAATACCATCATAAAACCCTTGAACAAGCCCATTTTTTCAATATCTTCCTTGGACGCCTTGTTAGATGATTTATCGTCGAATTTATCACTGCTGTACGGGTTAAATTCCTTGACCAGCGTGCTGTCCGCCATAAAGAAGTATGCGATAATCGGCAACAGTGGCGTTATGCACATAATATCGGTTCGCAACAGTGTGCGCATAAACCAGGCCGGAATTTCCGCCAGAACGGACATCCCCCCACTGGTTAAAATGTTATGAAAATACAGTGCCGTCCAATCCGCCGTTGCCGGTGACCAACCGTAACGCCAAATATGTTCAATCCAAAACGACAGTGCAAACGCCAGCGCACATACCAGCCATATTCCAATCGCCCACCGCAGTGACCAGAACAGCGATGCCATTGGCCCGCGCATAGTTTCCTTGTATGCGCTGGATTTGAATATGTTCAGCCCCTTGGATTTACCGCCGGCGGATAAAATCTTGAACTTTTCGACCATTGTGTTATGATTATATCAGAATTTTAGGCGATTATAAATCAGAATTAAAAAACTTTATGAAAAATATCCCGCGAATATTTATTGGCAATGAAATTCGTTCTGGTGTGACAGTTCCTGCATCGTCGGATACGGCACATTACCTGTCGCGTGTAATGCGGCGACACGATTTTTTGGCGTTTGGGGGTGGGGCGGAATATAATGCAACATTATCAGATGATGGAAAAACAATAACTGTTGGTGAAAAAACACCGCATATTGACCCATCAAATAACATAACATTGATGTTTGCGCCGATAAAGCGCACGGATGATTTGCTGAATATGGCGACCCAAATGGGTGTTCGCGCGTTTCAGCCGGTGGTAACTGAACGTACGGTTGCAAATCATATAAATTGGGCACGTATGCAAAAAATAGTGATAGAGGCCGCCGAACAATCCAACCGTAACAGTGTACCCGAAATTTTGCCAATAAAAAAGTTTAGTGATATAGATTTATCGAATGTTGCCTTTGCAGATGAACGCGCGGCGTATGGTGCCGATTTGCCGACACGCGTTCACGATAAGAAAGTTGTGTTCATCGGACCCGAAGGCGGATTTTCCGACACGGAATTTGCGGCGTTTGATGCGGCTGGCGCGGTTGGCATATCATTGGGTAAAACGATTTTGCGCGCCGAATTGGCGGCCGCAATCGCAATCAGTCGGGTGGCGTTGTGACGGTTCGTATAGCAAAATTTTTATCAGATTCCGGTATTGCGTCGCGTCGCGGTGCCGAAGATTTAATATCGCATGGTCGTGTCACATTAAATGGCAATGTTGTTACATCGCCGGTTACATTCGTTACTGATTCAGATGTTGTCGCCGTTGATGGTAAAATAATAAATCGCCGTGCGACAACTGAATTGTATGCGTTTCATAAACCAATAAATACAATGACCACAACACACGACCCAATGGGACGGCGGACGATTTATGATTGTCTGCCGACGGAATATCAGAATTTGCGCTATGTGGGGCGTTTGGATTTCAAAACAACTGGGTTGCTGTTGCTGACGAACGATGGGGAATTGGCGCGTCGATTAACATTGCCATCGTCGCATATTGCGCGTGAATATATCGCAACCGTTAACAAGATTGATGACATTGGATTAAATCGCGCACGAACAGGCATAACCGTTGATGGAATATCATACCGCCCAATGGATATTGATATTATTGACGATAAAACATTGCGTGTTCGCGTAACCGAAGGTAAAAAGAACGAGGTTCGCATTGTTCTGCGTGCATGCGGGTGCCCTGTGACAAAACTGCATCGTGTGTCGTTTGGTCCGATAAAGTTGGGAAATCTGTCCGTTGGAAAAATTAGAAAAATAGAACAGAAAACAATTGACGCAATGTTAAAAACTCTCTAATATTCTTAATATCAGGAAGGGAGAGTTTTTATGAAAAAAAATACAGCTAGAAAGAATACAAAAACGAATAAGAACACCCGTACAAATACCAATACAGCAACCACGCGCAATGGTCAACGTACAACGTCTGCGAATTCATGGCCATTGTCGATATATGTATATTGGTTTATAATATTGTTCTTTATTGCGGCTGCATTTTATGTCTTGGGCCGCAGCCAGGGTGGTTGCGACACAGCAACGGTTAAAACGGATAATGTTGAAATTACCGAAGAAAAATTATTACAACCAACAGATTATTATTCCAACGCGCGTGAAAAATTAGTATCTGGTGATTTAACTGGTGCAATTGCAGATTTGACAACAGCAATTGATGCCGGTAACGCAACGACTGAAATGTATATTCTGCGGGGTGAAGCATACATGCAAATCGCTGATTACAGAAATGCATTGTCTGATTTTAATACTGCCATAGAAATGGATTCCATGAATGCGGTTGCATACTATGACCGTGCTTTGTTAAACACACGGCTAGAAGATTATAATTCCGCATTGTCTGACATAAACAATGCATTGGCGGCCCAAACTGCAAAACCGTCTGCTGTATTACAGATGCGTGATTTGTATGCAAAACGCGGTCAATTAAATTTGTGGCTGAAAAATTGGCAGGGCGCGGTTGCAGATTATACAAATTCCCTGGCCCGGCCAGAGGGTACAGTTAACCCCAGTGTTTATGCCGATCGTGCCGAAGCATACACTCAATTGGGCAACTATTCTGATGCGGTGAATGATTACAGTACTGCCATTCGTGTAATTTCCGAACAGATTCAGGGTGCCACAACCACGGCGGAACGTGAAAGCCTGTCCAGCAGTGCCATGACATATTTTGAAAAATCAGCAGCATTGAATTTGGCGTTGGGTGATATGGCGTCCGCACGCAGTGATTTGAATTCAGCATATACAATTGCGGCCGCATTGGCAGATACGACCAGCATGAACAGAATTCAAAATCTGATTTCTGATTTGAATAATCGGTAATATATAAATATAAAAAAACCGCGATTAAATCGCGGTTTTTTTTATAACTGTTTTTCCAGTGGGTTATGTGAATCCATAATGGCGGTAAATGTGGCTTCGGATACTTTTTTACCACTGACCATTGCGATACCATGGAATTTATACAGGCGCAGTTTTGACATTACCAATTCAACGTGTAATTCCAAAACATCGCCTGGTTTAACCATGTGTGAAAACTTGATTTTTTCCATAGTTGTAAAATATCCCAATGTTTTACCATCGTTTACGCCCAAACGTGCCAATGCAATAAAGCATGCGGTTTGCGCCAGGGCCTCTATTGTTAATACGCCGGGCATAATTGGGTTACCTGGGAAATGACCCGCGCACCAAAATTCATCATCGCGTACATACTTGATACCAACCCCACTGGTTTCATTGTATTCGCGAATTTCATCAACCAATCGCATAGCACCGCGATGCGGTATAACTTTTTCAATACCTTTTGCGTCTATCATCTGTATAACTCCTGTAAAAATTAATGTTTTGCATTTTTGCGCAGCCACGCATAGTGCCGCATAAATTCCGTTCCCGGCCCCGCTGGATATCCCATAAAGCGCATTCCATCAGGAATATCCCTGAATGCACCACTGTGCGCGCCAACTTCGGCATCGTTACCGATGTGTACACCGTTTGCGATTCCAACCTGGCCGGCCAACAGTGCGCGATCGCCGACAACAACACCACCGGCCAATCCAACCCCAGATGCCAAAAAGCATTCGGACCCAATTACAACACCATGTGCAATTTGGCACAGATTGTCAATTTTCGTCCCGTCGCCAATGCGCGTGTCCGTCATTGCGCCACGGTCTATGCATGTATTTGCCCCAACCGATACGCGGTTACCAATAACAACACGCCCAACATGCGGAATAAATACATTATGCCCATTTTGACGTGTGTAACCGAAACCATCCTTGCCAATAACGGCACCGGCATTTATAACACAATCAGAACCAATTGTGGCATTTTCAATATGCGCGCCTGTTTGAATAATAGTATTTGCGCCAATGGTTACATTGCGACCAATATATGCACCCGGGTAAATTTTAACATTTTCTTCTATAACCGCGCCACGTTCAATGGTTGCATATTGTCCGACATAGACGGTTTTACGACGGCGAAAGAATACCCCACGTTCAATTGTTGCGTGCCGACTGATGCCAAAGCGTGGTGGTTCACGATATATTTCCCCCAGAATTTTTACAATATTTCCACGTGGCGTATCGGTAATTAATAATGTTGCGCCCGCCGGTGCATTTTCGGCCTGTTCAGGCTGGACCAAAATAACGCTGGCGCGGGTATTCTTTAATACATCAATCGGCAGTATTTTAAACGCCGCACTGTTTTGTTCAGTGGAATAGAACGCCAATTGACCGGGACGTGCATCAGCAATTGGTGCAACCCCACGCACGACGGTTGATGCGTCACCACGTAATTCCAGGCCGAATTTTTCGGCCAATTCGCCGGCTGTTGTTTGTGTGGCCGCCGGCATAAACCAAGATTTAATTTTGTTTAACATACCGGGATTATATCCGTTTTTTTTGAAAATAAAAGCAGAATATTAAATACAAAAACACCGCCTGGTTTGGCGGTGCTTTTTTTTCAGGATTATTTTATTAAAAACCCTGTGGTGTGTCCATTTTTACCTTTGACACTTTTTTATCCAATGCAGAAATCACTTCGTTTGTGATATCCAAATTGCCCGCATTCTGCCCCAGGCGTGTAAACCGTCCGTCAATCACCATGGACAGGTTTTTCTTTGCAATTACGCCCTCTATAATCGGGTTCAGATGTTTTTCCTGGATTTCATTCAATGCCTTTTGGAATGAAATTTCTATGCTTTGTGCGCGTTCTGTTAAATCGCGTTGCAGTTCTGTCACGCGGTTTTGATAATCAACGATACGGCGTTGCAATGCATCACGTGATAAAACATCTTGGGACTTTTCAATTTCAGATTTTTCTTTTTCTAATTCTTTCTGTCTGGATTCTAATTCCTTGCGCAGTTCATCTTCGTATTTTGTGCGCTGTGCGGCCAAGTCTTTCAGAACGGCGGCCTCTGTCTGGATTGCATCCATACGGATTACCGCGATACGCAAATCAGCCGCATTTGCTGCATCTGTGGTGACGGCTGTTAATGCTTCTTCAACTGATGCGCCGCTGTTATTTCCGCGCAATGCATAAATGCCCCAAATACCCAATGCCGCAACAACCACGACAATTGCCGCGATAATGCCGGTTTTCACGTATTTTTTTACAGCCGGATTGGCCGGTGTTTTGTTTGCCATAATTTCCATCCTTTTTTGTATTGTTATACCCGCAGTATAACAATAAAAATATGAAAGTAAAAGAGAAAGTTAGACACTATAAAAAAGTTCTTGTCTTAGAGTATACCCCAATATGTAAACTTTCCTAAGAACGCCCCAACGCACCCGAAAATTCTGTTGGTCGTGCATTCCCATCCGGGCATACGTCTTTCGCATTTTCTGGTGCGGCACTGGGCATAGGATTTAATTATTTGTTCACAGACAGATATAACAATGATACCACAACTGTTTCCGTTGCACCGACGCCCGATGGTGGCGCGTATTTAAGTTTTAGAACAGTTTTTTAATTTTTATATATTTATCGTGCTGGCACCAGGCGTATTTCCACGCGTCTGTTGGTTAAACGTCCTATATCATCCTGGGCCGCGATTGGGCGGGTGGCACCACGTCCAACAATAAACATTCGTGCTGTATTTATACCATGTTGGGCCAAATATACCCCAACACGTTGTGCCATATCAAACGACAATGCATTTGCCTGTTGCGATGCCATTGCATCGGTATATCCGGCAATTTCTAAAAATGTGGCATCATATTTTTTCAAAATTTTTGAAATTGTTTTTAATGTATCTGCCCCATCGGCGGAAATATCACCAACATTTAATTCCATAATTGCATCACGCACCAAAATGACAACAACATCCGTGCCGGCGCGTTGAACTGAAATGCCAGGCTTGCGCAATGCGTCATATAATTCATATTCCAAATTAGCCATGTAATTTACACTGATGGCGGTGTCATTTTGAACTTTATTTCCATATTCCATTTGTGCGGGTGCGTCAATTTGACTGATAAGTTTCCCCCCGGCACCCAAAAACACCGGGCGTTTTGCAATGCGTGCTGTTTCGGTCATATCTGTAAAACTGGCACCACGCAAATATTGTGACCACGTATTTCGTGCAGGGCTGTGGTACTGTATACAGCCCGTCATCATCAGCGCAAAACCAACAAAAACCCAAACACGCAATTTCATTTATATTATTTTTCTATAACGAATGATATTTTATTAGTCGATGTTGAAAAACAGTTCGTAACATTTGGGGCCAATTCAACATTGTTTACCATGATGGTTGTGGCCCATTGTGGGGGTGTTGTTGTAAAATATTGACATTCACCCTGTGTTAATTCTGTTAAATTAATGGAATACCCTGTGCCATCAGCCGTTGCAGCAACGGTCCAATCATTGCCACCAATTGGTGCATTGGTGTTTTTCAGCGCGCCCGCGTCAACCAGATATTTTACCGATAATCCAGAATAATCACCGCGCATGCCCATTAACAGTTCTGTATTTTTTACAATTTGTTCCAATTCAACAGATGCTATTTTTCGCATTTGATTATTGCGAATAACGTTATACATGGCAATTGCGGCCGCACTGATTATGCCAGTTATGGCCAAAACGCCGATGATTTCAATCATAGATGCGCCACGTTCATTAATCATATTGCCCCCCGTTTATTTTATACCCACAATTTCAGCATCAGAAAATAAATCCATTGCACTGGCAACCAGTGGGTCGGCTTCTAATTCTTCTTTTTTTTGTTCGGTTATTGTGTGTGTGTTTTGTGATTCTGTAACGCGTTCCAGCGTCCATGTGCGCCCAGTTTTATCATTCAGCCATGCAGACATTTTGTGCGCAAAATCTGCATCACCACGTCGGTCATAATATTTCATTACATTATCGGAAATTTCTACGACCTCTATATTACTGGTGTAATAAGAATATAGTAAAATTTCTTTTGATTCCTGTAATGCGTTGGCCAAATCGTTTGCGTTTGTAATGACGACCTGTTTTGGTTGTGACGTGCTGGGCGTCTGTACCGGTTGATTATTGCTGTTTGGTTCGGACGTTGGTTTTACAGTGGTCTGTCGTTGTAAAATTTCTGGGACAGTTGGCATATCTGCAATATGCATCAGTCGTACAACCAACATGTCAAAGCATTGCTTTTGATTGCTGGACGCCTGCATTTCAGGAACGGCTGCGACCATAACCTGCCATATACGTGACAGAATGTTTAATGATACGCGTGTGTCAATTTTGCGCATTTGTTCACGCTGGTCTGCGGTATACGGTAAATTGCTAATTTCGCCAGCATGTATAGATGGGTGCATTCGTGTTGCCCAGTGTGTCCATTCCATCATGTCTGTCAGCAACATAGACAGGTCCGCGCCATTATTATATATTTCGTCAACCTTGGCCAATGCGGCCGCCGTGTCGCCTGACAACAATGTTTCCATAAAATTAACAACAACGCCACGGTCTGCACGTTTTAGCATATCCATAACGGCCTGTTCATCAATATGCCCACCGGTTTGTGCAATTGCCTGGTCCAATAATGATAATCCATCACGCACGGAACCATCCGCTGCCCGTGCCAGTAATTCATTTGCAGCATCGGATAACTCAATTTTTTCCTGGTCGGCAATCCATGCGAAATGCTGTTTCAGTGTTTCAACCGGTACACGTACCAAATCAAAACGTTGACAACGCGATAATATGGTTACAGGAACCTTGCGTATTTCTGTGGTTGCCAAAATAAAGATTACGTGCGCTGGTGGTTCTTCCAGTGTTTTTAATAATGCGTTAAATGCACTGGTGGACAACATATGCACTTCGTCAATTATATACACCTTGTACCGGCCATTTGTGGGGCGATATTGCGCGGTGTCCAGTATATCGCGCATGTTGTCAACCCCGGTATGGGACGCGGCGTCAATTTCCATAACGTCAATATGCTGGCCGGCTGCAATTGCGCGACAATTTTCACATACCCCGCATGGATTTGCCGTTGGCCCATCAGATGACAGGCAATTTAATGCCTTGGCCAGAATACGGGCAGTGCTGGTTTTACCGGTTCCACGAATTCCTGTGAAAATATATGCATGTGCAATTCGACCAGTATTGATTGCAGTTGTCAGTGTTTTGACTAATACATCCTGGCCGATTAAAGATTTAAAATCCTGGCTGCGATACTTGCGTGCTAAAACTGTATAATTGCTGTCCATTGCTAAAACTTCCTTTTGGGGTCAGCATAGCAAAACACAGTAAAAATTCAAGGGATAAAGTGCGATTTTTATATGTGAAAAAATTATTTTCCATTCATAATAAATTCAGGAAACACCGTTTCTTCATCGTCACTGTTGTCCGTGCTGTCGGTGGTATCGCCTGGGTCGATAACATCATCAACTGGGGTGGTTTTTTCCCTGGCATCGCGTGTGGAATCAATTTTTCCCTGTTCTGCATTTACGATACGGCCATAATGTTCTGCGGCCTGCATCAGACGTTCGCGTTCTATTTCGTCGGCCGTTTGACGTGCCTGGTCCATGTATTGTTTTCTTTTTTGACGCCATTTATGACAGCGTTGAATCATCAGTCCTACGGACGATTGGTTTTTTTTGTTTTGCATATTTTTTATTTTTGTTTATTCAGGAAATGTTTAATAGCGTTATTACTATTGTTTGTTCAACGGGCTAATAATAATGTATATCAAAACCGATTGCAATATTTTTTTTCTGTTGCTAACATTGACGGTGTAGGAGGGATGCCTGACTTTGCGAACCCAGAACGGAAATTTTTTGTTACAGGCTTTATTGGCGCTGGCGCTGATTTTTTCGTTCATTCCGTTTTTTGCCGGGCAACTGGCTGCGCGTGATATGGATTCGCAAATGTACGCATCCACGCAAAAGGTAGAAGTGGCACAAACTGCCGCACGAATATTTGTTCGTGAACGTGCAAATGATTTGCCGTATAATACAACTGTTGTATCGGGAAATACTTTTTCAGATTTATTGGAATCATATGGTTTGCCACTGGGGTTTATTCCGCGTACCGCATTGGGCCAGGATATTTCACTGGTTATAAATAAAACCCCCATGTCTGTTACTGCGTATTTACAGTTAACAGGTGGTGATTTAACAGATGTTCAGTTGGCTGAATTGGCGCGCAGAATTGGATTTTATGCATCTGTATCTGGGGATACAATCAATGTTGGGTTGGCGTTGGATTCGTTGTATTCTGATGTGGTTCGTCGCAATGAAAAAAATTTGGATAATGCGGCATTTTTAACAGATTTAGATATGGGGGGCTTTTCATTTAATAATGGCGGTGATGTGTTTGCGCGGCGTGGTGAATTTGAAACGGGGCAATTTGGAACGTTATCCATATTTGGCACAGAAGATGGGCGTAAAATTCGTAATAACATATCTGCCATGGTTGCTGATCGTGCCGTATTTCAAAGTGCGTTGGGGGAATCTGCATTATCATTAACACGTGGTGCGATGTATGTTGATGATGTGTCTGCCCGTACAGTATCTGAATTTGGTGATACCGGTAATTTTACATCAAATGTTGCATCTGTTTATGATTTTGCAATGACGGCCGGGCGAACTGGTTTTGCCGGGCCAATGAATTGGACGGTTAACGGTAATGTAATCAGTGAAAATATGAATTTTAGTGTTGAACGATTGGACATAGAATCATATATAGATGCATCACGCGGCCAGGATGTATACATTGACCCCGACGATGTGGAATACAGTTCGCGCAGTGGTATAGAGGCCGACACCATAATCGCATCAAATATCACCATGCGCGATCAAACATCAGATGCATTAAACAATGGCGAAACTGGGGCTGTTGTTTTAGATATACGTCCTGCGGGGACATCTGTGTTGCCGGATGTATTATTGGATTCTATAAATAATGATATGTTTGAAATAATAAGCAAACCATCTGCCGAAGATGACAAAACGCAAAGTTGCCGTGATATTATATCTGATCTGGGGGACAGATATAATGCAAAATCATTATCACAATATATAATTTGCCAATATGTATTTTGGCAACGCTTGGAAAAAAGAATTGATATAAAGCAATGCTTGATGGCGGGGCACAGTGACTGTATGTAAGAAAAAATCTTTATCGTATAATGAACATGGTGCCAGCATGTTAGAAGTGCTGTTGGCCATGGCGATTGTTGCAATGGCCACACCGTTTTTATACAGTCAAATATCTGATACAAATGATACTTTGCGCGATATTGCCGCGGCAAATGAAATAATAGATTTACGTAATCCGGTATTAAACTTTGTTCGTTTAAATCAAAATGATTGGCCTGATGTGGCACAGATAAAATTATCAGATTCTGAATTGGATGAAATATCGGTTGAACCAACCGCGGGATTCATAGACAAGTATGTTGTAAACGGCGCAACCATAACAGATGTATATCTGGCGTTTGATTTGGGGAATACTGATTTACGTACGACGCGCATTGCGCGGCACATTGGTGTTGACGCGGCCGTGGTTGGTAATGATGGAATTGCATATGGTGGTACATGGGCGGTTGCGGCCCCAGATTTTAAGCCTGGAAATTTAATATACAGAATATCGCGTGATTTGGATGGCGAAGATAAAACAAAATATTTACATCGCACAGAAAGTGGTGAAGAAAAACTGAACACAATGATGCGTGATTTGAACATGAACAATGAACGCGTGTATGATGCGGGTGGAATTATTGCCAAATCTGCCAAGATTGGCGGTGTATCCGCCCAATTTGTGGACAGTGAATTATTAACTGCGAATACATTGTATTTTTCATCTGGTGCTAATCTGGACGGTGATTCTGCAACATTTGGTTCTGTTCGGGTTACTGGTGATATTTCTGGGTTCAGAAATATTTATGCGGATACATTAAATGGGCGTGGTTATACGACGTCTGGCCGTATCATTGCGGACAGGGCGACTGTTGTTAATTCAGTAAATGTTGGAAATAATTTGACGTTAAAATCAGATTCGACCCGCACAATCAGTGGTTTTACTGGAATAACTGCGCATACAGTGGAAACGTCGTACATTTCCACTGATCAGATTGTTTTTTATGAAAATTTTGGTTTAACTGTTTCTGGCGAATTGTTGTATTCCACAACTGCACCGATTAAGTTTGGTAATTGGACATTTCCGTCACTGACCCCGCCACGCTTTTCAGAATTGGTTTTAGATCGTGCAACGGTACCGGCAATGGTTGTGGCTGATGAATTTAGTGTTATTATGTCGCCGGATTGGGTGCATGCGTCACAAATGGAAATACAATGAATTTAAGACATAAACGCATTTTATCGGCAAAACATAACAGTCAACGTGGTTCAATGTTAATTGAATTGTTGATGAGTGTCGCATTGGCTGCGATAATAATGCCATTTATATTTCGGTATCAGCAAAGTGTTATTCAACGTGCTGCGGATGTTGCCATTGCCGATCAAATGTCGGATATTCAAAGTGCGTTGGAACGCTATATTTTCGATAATCGTGAAATTTTGTTAAATACAGTTGGGCGCAATATAACACGTGTAAATATTACTGATTTGGTGGAATATGGATTAAGTCCTGATATTGCGGATAATTCAGGTGATAAATATCAATTGCGTATTTTAAAATCGAATGATATTGAAGATCGCGCAACGTTACAGGGCGTAATAGTTTTTTCATCTGATGAAATAACCCCCATGCGCACACGTGAAATCGTTGCAATGGGTGGTGATTCCATGGGCGTTATAGAGGGCAATCGTGCATACGGAACATTTGGTGCGTGGCGTGCAGATGCGGTTGATTTGGGTTTAAATGTATCAAACGGTATTGTTGAAACGACGGCTGTAAATCGTGATAATGCGTTGTATTTATATCGTGTGCCAACTGACAATTCTGCGGATGCGACAATGTTGTCGGCATTAAATCTGGGGGGGCATGATATAACAAACGCATCGTTTTTCAATACTAAATCGGCGGAATTCAGTGAAACATTGGCATTGGGTACAATTGTGACAAACGACGCCATATTTCAAAACAGAACGACATTGGACAATCAGTTATCGATACAAAACGCGACCGTTGCGGGAATATTGTCATCTGATTCCAGAACGATGGAGGTTATGAAAAATTTTGCCTTGGCCGATGTTGGGAAATTTACCAGTTTTGCAACCGGTGATCTGTGGGTTGCAAATATGACATTGGGCGGTTTATCAATCACAGATGATGGCAGTGGCCCGTCTGTTTTGAATATAAATAAAACATTGGATATGACCGGTGGAAATATTGACGCGATGTTTGTAACTGTTGGTTTTGCGGGTTCTATAACGCCACGTCTGCAAATTTACGACAGAATAGAAGATTCCAGAAATTCAAACTATTTTTGGGATTTAACATACAATATTGGCCATTTGTTTGACGTGTCGTTACAAACGTTAAATGCGATGGCATCTGATGCGGTTTATAATGAAAATGCCCCAGATACCGAATCAGGTCGTATATTTGGTGCGGTTGCATCAAACCGAAACGCCACTGCGTCTGATTATATGAATGCAATAAATGAAATTCAGCGTGCGGTTCGCGCCAAATATCGTATGTTGAATTTAGAATAATTTGTGGTATAAACATTTATATGAAAACAGTATGTGACTTTTGCAAAACAGAATATTCCTTGGACGCCGTACCAACGGGGCCTGTAAAATGTGCGGTGTGTGGAAATACATGGACTGTTGCGGTGCCGCAACGGCGTAATTCTATATTGGTATTTATTGCTGCGCTGTGCGCATTATTGGCGGCGGCCGTGTTTGCCGTTGCGGTATTATATCAAAGCAGGGTTACCGAAATTCGGGAAAAGCCTTTAATTGCAGAACTGATTGATGTAACAACATCAAATGATGAAAATGGTGTTACACATTTTGTTATATCTGGGCGTGTATTAAATCGTTCAGGTCAAATATATGGTGTGCCTGGGTTAATTGTTACTTCGTATGATGCGGACGGTAATGTTGTGGCCAAACAACGATTTATGCCATCTGCAACATTGTTGGATGCCGGCGATAATGCGCCATTTGTGCATACGTTGGATGTTCCGATTGACAACGTTGATAAAATATCCGTTGACCTAGAAACCCAGGGGGAATAACTATGCATCGATTTTTTGCTGGATTGTTTGCGGTAATATTTTCAATATCGTGCGCGTACGCCGATGATTCAAATCCAGGCGATTCTGAAACCCCGGCCCCGCAGCCACGAATCAGTTTATTTTCCACCAGTACAGATTGGGAAGGTTTAACCGGCCTGCGATATTCAGAATATCATGGCAAGTTTATATCGTCATCTGGGATTGTTGGTCGTGGTTTGGTGCTGTATTATTTGGACGGATTTCCGTGTTATGGTCTGGGCGAAGGGGTGCGTGTTTGGATTGGTCCGCGTGATCGTCATGATGGTGAATTGCGCATTGCGTGCCTGTATCCGCCGACGGAAATAAAATTTACATGGCGTAATGCCACGCGTGACGCCGACCAGGCACAAAGTACTGGTATGTTAATATGTCCTGTGGACAGTTCGGGCCGTGAATTAACAATTGATTTGGGCAATTGTGAAAAGGGCCCTGATTGGGATGAATATAAATAGTGCGCCATGCAACAAAAAACGTGCGATTTTTTTGTATCAGATACTGATGCCGGCATTCGCCTGGACAGATTTTTGGTATCGCAATTACCAGAATATTCACGCAGTGAAATTCAGCGTTTTGATGTTTTGCTGAATGGTGCGCCGGCAAAATTTTCATCGCGCTTGCACGTTGGTGATAAAATCGTGGTCACGATTCCAGAACGGGAAACATATGTTGCTGCGGCTGGGATTTCAAATGATTTGGAATTAAATATTTTATATGAAGATTCTGATATAATCGTATTGGATAAACCGCGTGGTGTTGTTATGTATCCGTCTGCGGGCAATAAAACAGGGACATTGGTTCAAAATATATTGTCGCATACACATTTATCAACATTGGGTGGTGACACGCGTCCCGGGGTTGTTCATCGCCTGGACAAGGATACCAGTGGCGTCATGGTTTTTGCAAAATCAGATGCGGCATATCGTGGATTGGTAAAAACATTTTCTGCACATGATTTGACACGTAAATACATCGCATTTGTATGGGGTGTTCCTAATTGGGATGGGGCGGACATAACTGGGAATATTGCGCGTTCATCACGTAATCGACAAAAAATGACAATGGTAAAATCTGGGGGCAAGCCTGCACACACAATTGTAAATGTTGCCGATGTTTGGCCGCGTGCGGGGGTATCGATGTTTCGTTGCACGTTAATGACTGGTCGTACGCATCAGATACGTGTTCACTTGTCTGCGCATGGTTTCCCGGTTTTGTGCGATCCGGTGTACGGGCGTGGTTCAAATCGTTTGGCCAGTGTTCGCAATCCTGAATTATTGGAATTTTTAAAAACACACAATGGTCAAATGTTGCATGCCGAAGTGCTGGATTTTACGCATCCAGTAACCGGTGAAAAAATGCATTTTAAATCGCATTTGCCAGATGACATGTCTGTATTAAAGGCAATTTTAGACGAAATCGGATAAAGTACAATTTTTGTGGTTGCCTGCATTGAATTTTTTATTGATAATTAATCGTTATTTCATACATTTTTTCTTTGTACGATTATGATTTTATGTTATACTTAAAGCAATAAGTATGGAGTGAGTCGAATGAACTTTCTGAAAAAAACGGTTGGATTTCTGGCTGTCTGTGGCATTGTGCCCGCGGCATACGCATTAACTGCACGTCCCAGTGTTGTTGGTACTGCATCCATGCGGTTGCCGACGATGACCGCATACATAAACGGATCGATTACATCAAATAATTCATCGACATCAAATTTGCTAAATAATGCCGAATGTATCGACGCATATACGTCATGTTTGCGTGGTTCCGATGTTTGTGGTCCTAATTTCGAAGAATGTACCACGGACGTTTTGTTCCATGGGCAAATGCCTAAATGTTTAAGTACGCTGGCGCAATGCACGGCGTCTGGGATAAATGCGCTGTTTGGAACGTCGTCCACGACGGCATTGAATAATGTTGCGACCAAAAATTCATATGGCGAAGTAACTGATTACGTTTATCCCACAGATGGCAGTGTTTTGGGTCAATTGATTACTGGTGCGGCCATTTCAAATATGTATAACACCAGTGACTGTGTTCGTCGTTATACCACATGTTTACAGCGTGACAATGTTTGCGGTGCTGATTTTGAATTATGTACAACGAATACAGAATTCAGAAAGCAAATGGTATTTTGCGATTCCACATTGGCCCGTTGCCAAAGTGATGGTAAAATCGAATTGTTTGGTTCGACAAACACAACGACGAATCCCGCGGCGGACAGTCGTGTTGGCATCATGATTTCAGAGGGCGCGGCCCTGGCCGCGGTAAATGCGGTATCCACATGTTACAAGGTTGCAGACCAATGTATATTGAATGCATGCGCCACCAACCCGTATAAGTGTAATGAAAGTTCCACGTTAAGCACAATCAGCCTGGTTGATGCGATTAACGCTGGGGCGGTGGTTGATGCTGCGACCACGGCGATAACGTTGGACACCAACACCAGTTCTGCTGTTCAGTCATATATCAGAAATTCATGTTTGGACACAATTGGTGCGAACAAATATTGTTATGCCACATTCCTGGGCAATGGCGCAATGCCAACCGCATCACAATTAAGTGACGCCGATAATCAAGAGGATGTATTTGCCGAAGCATACGCATCACGTATGAATTCATCTATGCGTGCACGTATAAATGATTTAATCGAAGAATTCGACAGTGAAGCAAAATCTAACTGTGCCAATACAATTAAATCATGTGCAATGCGTGTCTGTGGCAGTGGTAATGGCGCGGCATGTTATGCCCAGGTATTTGGTTCAACCGATAAAACGATTAATAACGCCGTTTCATACGAAGAAATCAAAACTGGTTGTTCTGACATTGTAAATACCGACCCATATTGCAAATATGCGGCCGCAAATCCAGACAGCACGGGCGGATATACATACACATACATAAACAATAACGCGTTTGATACACTGTTCCCGAAATACAGTTCCAACAGTGGTGACCCAATTGGTGTAATTGCGTCATTGAATGCATCGTTGGCCACCAGTTACAGCGACGCTGCAATTGAACAAATGCGTACACGTTGTGAAAATGTTGCAAAAAGTTGTGTAAAATCCATGTGTGGTGATGAATACATGAATTGTTATCGTAATCGTACGGATATTTATTCGTCACTGACCAAAACAGGTACATCATCATTCGATAACAGCATGAACAAGGTTGGTGGTGTTTTGGATTACACCGTTGTATTGGGATTGTGCCTGGATACGGTAAAAAGTGCCGATATATGCCAGGAACACTTGGCCATTGAAATGGCACGCATGAATATGAATAAAAGTAATGCGACATCTGCATGGGGTGCCGGTACAACCAGTGTACGTGACGGTTGGATTGATGCCGGTGCGTCAACAGAACTGACGGGTGTTACTGGTGAAGTTCAGGCAACCGACACCAACGGCAATCTGTTGTGCCGCGCGGATGACGGGTCACAGGGTATTTGTGATACAGTTGGTGCCAATGGTGCAATATATGATGACCCGATTTATACATCATATAATACATATGCACAAAATCTGGTCGCGGAAACAATGTTCAGTGAATTGTTGTTTGATATGGAAAAAGAGGCCCAGGCCATATATAACAGCAAACTGACCCAGGAACAGAATATGTGTCTGGCGGCGAATAATGGCGGTATAATGACGTCAAACGACACCGGCAGTACATATATGTGGGCAAAGTTAAGAAACAATCGCGTTCCGAATGATTACGGTGTTAATGGATTGACGCGTAATAACATTACCCCCAGCAATGAATTATATGGTTCATTCTGTGCGGTACGTGTAACAATTCAATCCGATGACACCCGCATTCAAAATGCCATGAAAAACGCGGATTGGACATCGGCATACTTTGCGGTGGGCGATGCATTTACCTGTGGCAGTTGGATTCCGTCCAGTGCCCTGGAAGAAATGGCCAACGACGTCGCATCCGAAGAAACCGCGGATATGCGTGCGCGTCAAAACCGTACAGAATTTTGGACGACACTGTTGGGTGTTGTTGGCGGTGGTCTGGGTGGCGCATACCTGGGGGCTGGCATACAAAAGGGTAATGTATTTAATGGATTGAATGCATCAAACGGCAAACAGGTTGAATTCAAACCAGAAAATGTTACCGCAGCAATACAATATATCAATACTGCAATGGATAATGCCAAGAGAGAGGGTGCAGACCTGGACGGTGAAATATATCTGCAACAAGTTGAAACATATCTAAGTCGTCTGCAAAGTGAAATAAAGAAATCTGATGTAGCAGATGTATATATGGATAATGCTGAAAACACAGTAAATGATTGGTTAGAAGCACAAGATGATGTTTATGATGCAATAAATAATTGTATTTATAATAATGCGAGAAATACGTCAACTGCACAAAATCAATGTAATGGTAACAATGCAGATATTAAAAAATTGCAAGATGCAGCAGATGGCAAGATTGATGCAGCAAAACAGGCCCTTACAGACTTGGGTGCGGTCAGTTCCACTGCGGATAATGCAGAAAAAACAGTGTGGGGCGGATTGGGTGCAACAATTGGTTCCGTTGTTTTGGGTACTGCGGGTGGTTTGTTGGTGAACAAGGCAACACGTGATATCCAGGATGCAAACCTGACCGCTGCTGAAAAGGCCGCATACGAAGAATGGATGAACACTGTTGGTAATCATATCAGATGCTATATTGGCCCGGACGAGGTCGGCAGATATGGCGATGTACTTAGCGTCACCATGGAATAAAAAACGGGGCATTTGCCCCGTTTTTATTATTCGTAAAAGTGCGATGATTTTTTAATTATAAATAATTATGCTGTAATTTTTTCCATAAATTTATTGTGCGCATCCAATTCGTCGGCATGTGCCGGAAATTGACGACGTGGAAAATCACCACCAATTTTTGGATGGGCCAAAAACGCATTATGTTGTTTTGCGATTATATCTGCGACATCTGGGGCGGGGGCGGTGTTTTCCAATTCTTTATATACCTTGGCCAGAATTTCTGCGTCAATCAATGCGCCGTGTGCATCCGCACGTGCGGTTAACGATATTCCATACCATTTGGCCAATGCATCCAAAGAATAACTTTTGGGACCAAACACACGATTGCGCGCAATAACAATTGAATCAAATTGCTGGCTGCGCGGAATTTCAGGTAACCCCGCCAATCGTAATTCATGGTTAATAAACGGAAAGTCAAAATCCAACCCGTTATGTGCAACAATGGGACTGTCGCCAATAAATTCCAGAAAGCGTGGCGCAACAACCGCCATTTTTGGTTTATCTTCCAAAAAAGCATTTGAAATTTTATGCACCATGTACGAATCGGGCGGTATAATTTTACCATCTGGATTAATATATTCATGAAACGTATTATCGGTTATATTGCCATCAATCATTTCAACCGCCCCGATTTCAATGCACCGATCACCGCGCATATATTCCAGTCCAGTCGTTTCAATGTCAAAACAAATAACACGCCCCATTTTCCCCGCCCCATATAAAATATATTTTTGTAAAGTGATTTGTTGTGTATTATAATGAACTGGTGAATTTAATGCTAGAAAATCTTAACCCAGAACAAAAAAAAGCAGTTGAAACGACCGACGGCCCGTTGTTGGTGCTGTCTGGGGCGGGGACTGGTAAAACGCGTGTTTTGACCACGCGTGTGGCATATATATTAAATAATTCATTGGCATTCCCATGGCAGGTTTTGGCCCTGACATTCACGAACAAGGCCGCAAATGAAATGAAATCGCGTTTGGCCATGTTTTCTGATGGGGCGTCTTGGTATGCGGGTGACGTGTGGTGTGGCACATTTCATTCAATTTGTTTGCGTATATTGCGTGCAAATGCGGACGCGGCCGGTCTGCGCCGTGATTTTTTGATATATGGCGAAGATGAACAAAAAATGGTTCTGAAAAATGTTTTGGCTGAAATGGGAATGGATATCAAGGATTTTAACCCGGCTGATTGGGTGGAACGCATTTCAGCAATAAAGGACAAAGGTTTACATCCCACTGAAAATATATCGGATATCGCGTTAAAAATATTAAATGCATATAATGCGGAATTATCGCGCCTGGGGGCGGTTGATTTTGGTGATATAATATTACGCGTACTGCAATTGTTTGACGCATTCCCGGACATTTTGGCGCGGTATCAGCGGCAATTTAAATACATCATGGTTGATGAATTTCAGGATACGAACATTGCCCAGATGCAGTTTTTACAAATGTTGACCCGCGGTGTTGAAAATCCGAATATTTGTTGTGTTGGTGATGATGACCAATCGATTTATTCGTGGCGTGGGGCTGAAATAAAAAACATTTTGAACTTTGAACGCACATTTCCAAATGCGCAAATAATCAGACTGGAAACAAATTATCGCAGTACCCCGAACATATTGGGTGCGGCAAATTCCCTGATACGCCATAATACTGGTCGTTTGGGCAAAGATTTGCATACCGCACCCGATGCGCCCGCTGGTGAACCTGTTTATGTTTTGACTGTGCCGTCTGATTTTGACGAAGCGCACCTGGTATCCGATATTATAATGCGCAAATCTGATGATGAACCGTATGCGAACTATGCCATTTTAATTCGGGCCGGGTCTTTATCGCGATTATTCGAAGAAGATTTTACCACCCGTGGCATCCCATATAAACTGATTGGTGCGACTAAGTTTTATGATCGTGCGGAAATCCGTGATGCGATTGCGTATTTGCGTTTGATGGTATATCCGTTTGATGATATATCTTTTGCCCGTGTTATTGGCAAGCCACGACGTGGTTTTGGACCGTCTGCGATTGCAAAATTACGTGCAGCGGGTGCCAATTTAATGGATGGATTGCATAACGCGCAATTATCTGGGAAACAGCGCATTGCGGCTGACGCATTTTTATCTGCATTTGATTTTGATTGGCAATCAATGGCACCGACGGATGCGGCGCAAAAATTGCTGGATAACGCTGGTTATATTCAAATGTGGCGTGAATCGCGTGATGCCGATGCGGCCGATCGGTTGGATAATATTCGTGAATTGATAACGAACGTAATTGCCAAATATGATACTTTGCCGGAATTTCTGGAACATGCCGCATTAATGATGACGGACGATAACGATTCAGACGATGCCGCACCAACCGCTGATGCGGTCAGTGTTATGACAATTCATGCGGCCAAGGGCCTGGAATTCGATACAGTTTTTCTGCCCGCCTGGGAAGAGGGCATTTTCCCCAACGATATGGCTGTTCAATCAGGTGGCCTGGAAGAGGAACGCCGTCTGGCATACGTTGCGATTACACGTGCCCGTCGTCGCGCGATTATAATAAATGCTATGTCACGTATGGTGTTTGGCAATCGTCAATATAATTCCCCCAGTCGCTTTATTACTGAAATGGATAATCAGTTTTTGGATTTTCAGGGTGGTGCCCCACGTGCATACGGTTCATATGGTTATGGCGGTACAGTGAATACGTACACCCGCCCGCGTGGTGCATCTTATACAGTGTCAAAGCCACGTCGTGCCCAACAGGAACAGAAAAAAATAGTTGGACGTCTGGTAACGCATGCGGAAATGGGCAGTGGCGTTGTCATAGAAGACAATGGTGACATTTTGACCATTGCATTTAAAACGCGCGGTATAAAAAAGGTCGCCCGTCAATTTATTAAATTTGCAGATTAAAAAATCCGCAATCTGCGGATTTTTTATTTTTTATCACGAACAATTTTTATAACAGATTTTCCCCAACCAGTAACATTGTTCCATAATTTTTTAATATCGCCCCCGACACGTCCGGCAATACTGCTGCTGTCGTCTATGCTGCCACCTATGTCTTTGGCGATACTGTCTGCTTTGCTGGCCAGATGTGCGACCAACAATCCCGTCAACAGTGTTATAATAAATCCAGAATTTTCAATGCTGGGGATTTCTGTTGCCAGGTTTGCGTCCACTGTGCCAGACAATAATGCGGCGCATACTGCAATTACAATGGACAACGATACAAAATACAATGCTGATTTTATAAATCGCGTAATTTGATTGGACAAAGATGTTGGTTTAAACAGTCCCAGAAATCCATTAAATATATCGCCGGCAATACCCTTGTACGATGTTTGGCTTATTGTTTCAGCGATGGCTGTAAATGGTAACATAAACACCCCCAGGAACAGGTTTATAATCACGCCCAACGCCATCAGTGCGAACTTAAAACCATTGTATATAAATATAACAATAAACACGGCCCCAATCAGTGTGGTAAATGCGCTGTGTCCAATTCCTGCAACCATCCATTTCCAACCGGCGGCAACCGCAGTTGCAAAAAATCCAGACAGCCGTGTTGGCACGCACAGCATATCCGCGGCCGTATTTGCATCCAATATCATATTTTGCGATATGTGTTCTGTGGTATATGCATGAATTGCGGCACATGTATCTGGTAATTCGGTGCCGATTACATTTGCAATCGCGTTTAATATTAAATCAGACATATATGATGCGACACTGATAATCGGTCCCATAACCCACATAAATATTTGTGCGGGCCCCTGAATAAGTATGATTATCCATATTGCGATAACTGCGCCTTTTTTAACCAGGTTTACGCCCAATTCCATTGCGCTGGACCCCTTGGTCATCATATTGTACGCTTCGAACATAATCCAGAATATATACGCAATAATCATAAATATTATTGCAAATCGTACCAATGAAGAATCCAGTACATCTGCAACCAGTGATAATCCATTCATTAACGCCAAACCGATTTTAGCCTCAATCGGGACATAATCAGGCAACAGTTGTTTTGTCTGAAATTCAGATTGAAATTCTGTTATATCCCCAGACAGCGCGTTGTCAAATGCGGCCACATTTTCATTCGTCATCCAATTGCCATAATCACCAATTTCAGACATTGGCACATTTGCAACCGTACCAAATGCACACGGCATAACAAACAGGCACGCAACAATTGCGATGATAAATTTTTTCAAAATTCGTTTTATATTTATCATTTTTCCTTGCCGAATGCTTTGGATACAGCCCCGAATATTTGTTGTGGTGCATTCCAGATTTTTTTGCCTAAATCTTTGGCCCAATTGCCGAAATCAAATTGCTCTTTGCCATTACCAGCCAAGATTTTATCTACTTCTGGGCTTATTGCATAAAAGTATAACAAGAATATCAATGCCATCATCAGCAAAAAGTCCCATCCGTCACGCATAAAATCAAATGCGCCCGGATACTGGTTTTCAACAATTGTTTTTTGTGCGGTAAAGCAATCACGGAATTTGTCTGCATCCATTTCACCATCGACCGTTGCAACAGTTTCACATGTTGAAAATACATTTATCACAGACATCGTTTGTGCATCTGGATTTTCAACTGTTTGCCCCATCATTGGTGGCAAAATCGCACTGTACCCATCAACCGGCCCTGGAAAGAATGCATCCGCCGCATATGCAACAACAGCATACGTAATCAGGGTTTTTAATGTTATGCATACGATTTTTATTGCTGATGTGACCAGCATGTTTATTGCGCCCTTGACAACACCACTGGCCAACGACCATGTTTGTTCAAATGCTGCCGCCGCCAATATCAGTGGCAGGAATATTATCAAAAAGACTAATTTAAAAACCACCGATAAAAATTGAAATACTAAATCAAACCCAATGATTAAAAATATTAATACCAACGTTAATCCAGCCAGCCATGTAAACACACCACCACCTAAATCCAACCACGCGTAATTCATTAATGAAAATCCACCTGCGGCCCCGGCCAACATAACGCTGTTGATATTGCCCATCACACACATAAACGGTTGCAAAATGGGATTTAATATATCACCGCCATCACTTTCAATATTGGCCAATGCCCCGCATTGCGCGGCATCTGATACACCCGTTGCGGCCATGGATAATTCTGCCCCGACGAATAACACAGGGGTAATGGTGATGTTTGCGACAGTTTTTAACGCAGCGGTCCCCCCCATACCCAATGCGCCCATCATGGCACCGACAATTAAAACACGTGCACCCTGACGCCAAACTTTGTCAAACCATGCCCGCAGTTCTAACTTTTTTTCATTTCCATCCAGTGTTGCTGTTTTTTTTGTTGCGTCCCATATATATTTACCGGTGTATATAAACAGGAAAATTCCAAACCCAATTGCCAATAATATCCAGATATTATCAACCATGGCGGTCCAAAACATTTCAGCGGCATTACCGATAACTGCAAATACTTCTGAAATATATTGGCACAGAAAACATCCATTGACAGACGCCACATCACCATTGCCCGCCCCGATTGCGGTCATAAAATTATCCATACTGGTATATGTGATTGCTGCGCCGCCGATTGATGAAGACAAATACCAAATACCGATACCCAACGCAATTGCGCCCATAATGAATTTGATAAGAAACATTATGATGCTTGCTTTCATTACTTGCCTGTTCCGTCGTCTTTCTTTTTATCTGCGTCCTTGGCACCACCATCCAAAATAGTTTTTCCGATTTGTTTGGTGGCTTCCACGATATTAGTGGTTAATTTCATTGCGTCATTTGCCAATTGTTCACTAATTTGATTTTCCTGTGATACGCCGAACGAATCCAAAACCATCGCGGTGACATTTGGTATTTGACCATAAATATAGTTTAACACATAAACCAGTATAACACACCCACCAATGGTCATTGCCGCCAAATTATCCCCAGACAAATCGCCTGCAAAAATATCCCCACTGGTAATCAGTTCCATAATTTCAGCAGCACTTTGTCCCGGCGCGGCGAAAAATTTTGCTATTATTGCCATTATAACCGTATACGTCAGCACCGCCGCCACCAACGCGATAATGGCATTTATCAGGCTTTTTAATTGATTTGTTCCAACCTTTTTCCCCAGTCCCGACATCCAACCTGGCGTATCACCGTCCTTGAACGCAACCAGTATCAGTGACAATGGAAAGAAAAAAGCAAAAAATGTCATCGCGATAATAATATCTGCGAAATAAAAGCAAAACCGTAAAAACAGTTTCAAGAAATTGTAAAATAAATACAGCCCGATAAAGAATATAATTATATGTTTTATCAGCGACCCAATACCCAACAATGCGTCCAATGAAAACGCGTGATCCATAACGGCAATCCCCAGTTTCATATATGATTGAAACTGTGTAATTGTTGTTTTCATCAACATAACGATGGTATCACGTAATTGCGGACGATAAAAACCGTCATCTGATATTGGCATTGGTTGATATGTAACGCGTTCATTGACCGTTGCCGTGTCTGTTCGTAACATAGATTGTGTATATATCAGCGCAATATTTGCGGCTGGTTCGATTGTTATGGTTGTTACAAAGCGTGGCAAGACAACGCCCATACTTAAAAAAGCCAACGAAATCAAAGAATTGATTAATACAGGTTTTAATGATTTTTGATAGAAAGAATCTGTAACGCCACCCTTTATATTTTTCCAAACTGCATTTACGACATAAAAAGCAAACAGTATACAGAATAAAATTGCACAAAAAATAATAAATTGGTCGTATACCGCGGCGGCGGCATTGGACACCACCTGAAACAGCCGGTCAAACACCGGACAGCCCCAACACTGAACGTATGAATCAATCAAAGGGTTCACTATATCGTTCATTTCTTTTTAATCCATCCGAATGCTTTGCCCAATGTGTTGCCTGCATTTTTTACATTTTTGACTAATTTTTTGGAATCGCCAGAAACCTTTTTGTACAAATCGTCCATGCCCTTGCCGACATAAGAATCCAGTTGTTCCCGTGTCAGATTAAATATTCTAAACATTAAATAAAACGTTAATATCCCCGACAGCCACAGTATTGAATGTTGGCCGAATCCCAATGCGCTGTTTGCAACCGTCGGTACGTTTGATGTTGCGGTTCCGCCTGCGGCAACAACAAATACAGACGAATTCCATTGGAACAATGATTTTACAACGGCAATATTTGTGCACAATATGAACGCGCACGCAATCATTGTGATAACCAGTTTTTGTAATGCTTTGGTAATTCCGCTGAATGCGGGCCATACATCCAACCATTTATCACTGGGTTTCACAACGTATACCAAAACCTGGAATGGATACAGCATTAATGCCATGCCGAAATTAAATATTGCCTGAATAATCAGTAACGCCATAAACAGGTTACTGGCCACAAACGTAAATACTAAAATAATTCCAGTTATTATGTTCAGAAAGTCTTCCCCGCCATGCGGAATTAATGTAATCAGTCCGCGCAACCCCGAATTTATAAAATCAAAGCCGCGTTTAATTATTTGGTTATTTGCATGTGAAATATCCGATATGGGCTGTACTAAAAATTCGCAACTTTCCTGGCTTATCCAGCCCTGTTGAATAACCGATGGCGGACATTCAATTTTTTGGGCATTAACACCTGTTTCATTTATTGTTTGCGTAATACTGTTGGTGTATATTGCGCCAAATTGCAAAAAGGGATTTACCAACCATTCAGTTACATATACTGGTTTTATCTGTAACAGTACCGTTACTGCAATTATTGCACGAATGCCAGGCTTTAACATGTTTGTTGCAATTGTCATGCCGTCTATGCCACCAGACATTTCGCCGCCACCTGAAAATCCGAAAAATCCAACCCATGTTTTTGGGAAATACATTTTCAGCACATACATTGCCAACGATACTGCCAAAAATCCCCATACCAGAATGTAAATTATTCCGTCGCCGTTACCGACAAAAAATTCATAACCGCCACTGGCCACCATCATCAACGCGTCCAGAACAGTTGGTATCAATGGTGCCAGATTCAACGCGTCTACGATTGCATAATCTGCGCCATACGCGATGTGTGGCATGAATATTATGCATGCGACAATGGCGATACAGCGCAACGGAATTGTAAAAAGCGCACGTTTGAATAAATTCATTCTCTCTGATACATATTTTTGTCTTTTCAATTATATCACATTTGTCGCAAAATATGGTATACTTAAAAACAATGAACAGGTTAAAAAAATTCTGGATAGTTTTTTTATCATTTCTGCCGTTTTCGGCGGGTGCTGTTGCGCCATTGGTAATTGGGGCAATTGCAGGCGTTGGCGTTATTGCAGGATTTTCAATTTACAGAACCGCCGCCCCAGTTAACATGGCAGATGCACTGAATTTTTTTTCCAGTTGTTGGTCATGCCAAATGTTTTCCGATATTATGGCGACGATGTCAAACCTGGTGCCACGGGTTTACGATGCGCTGGGCAGTGTGATAATTCCGTTTGGTGCGGGCCTGATGGCGGTATGGTTTGCGTGGAAATTGTTTTCTGGTTTTATAAATGCAAAAATAGAAGAGCCCTGGTCAATTGTCAGTGATTTTGGCACAAAGTTTATAAAACTGGCATTTGTTTCAGCGGTGTTGGTAATACCATTACCACGTTTATTGGGCGATGTGATTATTGAACCGGTGTTTAATGTTGGACTGTCGTTGAACAGGGTTATTGTGGGCGACGATGAATTTGCAAAATGTGTTGTTGCGACGGCCATTGCCGATCCTGTATCTGTCAGTGCGGATGCTGCAAATGCCGGTGCGTTTTCGCCACGTCTGCGTCATAATTTGGCGTGCGAGGTTGCAAATGTCCACCAAATGACGGGTTTGGGCATGACCGTTGGTTGGACAATGCTGAATATGGCGTTTAATGCGGAATATATGCATAAAATTATGTGGGAAATTCCCATCTTTCCAAACATTCCAATTTTCTTTGCGGGTTTGCTGATATTGGTGGTGTTTTTTGTGGCATTGTTACCAATACCATTATATTTTTTAGAAGTTTTTATAAAACTGTCCATGGATTTAATAATGTTACCGTTTATGCTGCTGTCGTGGCTGTTTAAGGGGTGGGCGATATTCCCCAATGGTGGGCGTAATATAAAAAATATGATAGATGATGTTATCAAGGCCACTGCCGGCATTGCGCTGACTGGTGTTTTTGTAACTTTTTCTGTAATGTTTTTAAATGCCATATTCGGTAAATGGCAGGGTGCAGACAGATTGGCCCTGGCATTGTCTGAAAATGACGCAACAATTCTGATGGACGGTTTGGTGCTGCGTAATGACAGTGTTGTAACGATTCTGTTAATGGGGATATTTATTGCGATGTTTATGACATCGATACCGGCATTGGTTAAAACCCTGTTTGCCAATGTGGCTGTGCCCCAGACGTTTTATGAAACAACGAAAAAGAACCTGAATACGGTATGGGGAAACCTGAAAAAATGGTGGGGGTCACTAAAAAAATAAAAAATCAAGTGCTTTATTTAACCCGGCCCCCTTTTTTGTATGTTCCGAATCTGATATAATTCATAGCAATGAAGCAGTTTCCGATTCTTTATTGGCCACGTAAAACAAACGCCGACCCAGATTACCAATTGGCGCGCAAGGTTATAAATAACACAACCGGTGTAATGCCTGATGTTGTTACTGGTGAAATAGATATTGTTGACGTTTTGGAAAAAAATCCTAATGTTGCGATATATTATCCTGTATTTTGCGAATCGACTGGTTGGTGGGGTGAATTATTGGGTGGTGGCGCGGTTGTTACGGATAAATTGATTATATCCCCTGAATGTCAGTTAATGGTTATAGAGGCATCGGCCTGTGCCACTGGTAAAAAGGGCGGGCGCACTGGCAAAAATCAGCTGTTGGCGGCGGAAATATATCCGGCCAGCGGCTTTTTCAAGAAAATGAATTCTGGCATTGCGACCGTTGCCGACATGTTGGCAACAGATGCGGGGACGATATTGGCATTATTTACCGGGAAAAGCCAATCGCAATTTGTAAATGTGCTGGAATCGACTGGAAATGCGTATTTGGGATGTATTGGCCGGTATTAATATGCTAATATTGCTTGATTTCTGGAAAAATAATTGTATAATTTTCGGGCTTGAATTTAATAAAAGGGTATAAAGATGAAAAAAGGTATTCATCCTGAATATTATGAAATCAATGTTACAATGACGGACGGCAACACTGTAAAAATGTATTCGTCTGTTAACAAGGACATGGTTTTATCCACAGATAATTTGAATCATTCCGCCTGGACGGGCCAGCGTAACAACGCCGGTGAAAAGGGCCAGCGCGCAACCAAATTCAAAAGTAAATTTGCTGGATTTAAATTTTAATCTGCATTTATTGTTTTGGATTTAGCGACGGGGGAAAACAATGGAACTGCTGATAAAGGGTTCAACCGAATTAAACAAAATGTTTATGGCGTTACAGCGCACGGCGTCTGGTTTGCGTCATGATTTTGGCGAAGTTGAAAACTTGCAGCAATCATTAAATGGCGCGCGTGATTTTGTGAAAAAGGCCGCCACCAGGATAGAAGAAAGTATCCTGAATGATTTATTGTTGGTTCGTCCGTCTGCGGGGTTATTGACGCCAAACATAACACACGACGGTGATGGTCGTGATGAATTTGTGTTGGCATTATCGGGTGCTGCGAATTTTGTTCGTGCAAATCCACATTTTGCGATTTCGTTGGCACTGCGTTCAAATGACGAAACAAAAATTGCATTGGTTTATTCACCGATTGATGAACGTTTGTATTATGCCGAATCGGGACGCGGTTCATATGTTTTTTCTGCGTATCATTCGGCGCGTATGCGTGTTTCTGGTTTATCGGAACCATCTGATTTAACGGTTGCATATAATACATCAGATGGTCGTGCAACGGTTGGTGACGTTCGTCGTACTGGGTGTCCTGCATTGGATTTGGCATGGGTTGCGGCGGGTAAATTTGATGCATTTATATCTGACCCGTTGGATTTTGCTGAAATTGCGGCGGGTGATTTATTGGTTCGTGAATCAGGTGGTAAAATTTCTATGGATGTTGATTTGATTGCCACCAATGGTCACGTGGAAATTTAATCCCCCATATTGTTACAGAAAAATAAAACCGCCACATGGCGGTTTTTTTGATGGCCCGGTGCGGACGCAACCGCTGTTTTTATTTGATGTTATTAGAAGAGAGAAACGTCAAGATGTTATTTTTTGCCGGGCCAAAAAATAAAAAGCCGGGCCGCATAACTTGGTGGGAATGCCCGGGTTTGTGGAGATAAGATGGGGCATTCCCATAAACAATCGCACATTGTGACGATTTCATCAAAGGAGGTTGGAGGTTCAAAACTACATCAAGCTATAGCGGAACTTATTCGATATATTCGTTCCCCTCCAACCCAGAACGGTTGGCAGGATTTTAACGCAACCCGGTGCGTGCTTGATAGAGGTTTTGATGCCTCACATTTGGTCTGCTTCCAAATGCCGACATATTATATCATATCTGATTTTAAAACGCCAGAAAATAAAACTGAATTCATGTTTTGTATATTGAACACAAAACTTGCAAACGCGGAATAAATATCTTAAAATTTTCAAATCATGAAATTAAAAAAAGTATTGCGTGTTTTGTTAAATATCCTGTTTTGGGGATTTACGTTGGGGATTGCCGCGTTGGCGGTATTGGTTTTTATTTATGGCAATGATTTGCCGGATTATAAAAAACTGGCGACATATGCCCCGCCTGTGGCGACACGCTTGTATGCATCAGACGGCAGTTTGTTAATCGAATACGCCGAAGAACGTCGGGTTTTTATTGACTATAATGATTTACCGCCCCAGTTGGTTAATGCATTTATCGCCGCCGAAGATCAAAATTTCTGGACTCATCCGGGCATAGATATTCAGGGTATTACCCGTGCATTGATAAATAACGGGTTGCATATGTTGGGATTTGATGCGCGCTTTTCCGGGGCATCAACCATTACGCAACAGGTGGCCAAGAATTTTTTCCTGACATCTGAACGTACCATTTCGCGCAAGATAAAAGAGGCTATTTTAGCCCTGCGTCTGGAACGTACTTTTTCCAAGGAACACATTTTAACACTGTACATGAATCAGATATATTTAGGGGCGCGTGCGTATGGTGTTGGTTCTGCGGCATTGATGTATTTTAACAAGCCTGTATCTGAATTAACATTGTCAGAATGTGCGTTTTTGGCCGCCCTGCCAAAGGCACCAAACAACCGTGACAAGGCTGTTGAACGTCGCAATTATGTTTTAAACCGCATGGTCGAAGAAGAATATATAACCCCGGCCGATGCCGCTGTGGCCGCAGCAGAACCATTAAATATCAACAGTGGTTTTACCGCCCAAATGGAAGAAGACTTTCAATATTTTGCCGAAGAGGTTCGTCGTCAATTATTGGAATCATTGGGGCGTGAAACATTGTATAACCAGGGTCTGTACATAAAAACAACAATTGTTCCTGAATTTCAGCATGCGGCCAGTGCGGCATTAAATCGCGAATTGGACAGATATAATGAAAATCGTGGCCCAGACGAACCAAGGTTACAGGGTGCAATCATCGCAATGAATCCGCATACTGGGCGTGTCGTGGCAATGTCAGGTGGGCGTTCGTTTAAAGAAAGTTCTTTTAATCGCGCCACCCAGGCAATGCGTCAAATCGGCAGTACGATTAAACCATTTGTATATTTGGCGGCATTGGAACGTGGTACTTCACCCGAATCATTAATTTTAGATGCGCCGATTGTTGGTTGGCGCGAAGATAACACTTTGTGGAAGCCTGAAAATTATGATAAAAAGTTTTTGGGTGATATTCCGTTGCGATATGCATTGGAAACGTCGCGTAATGTTCCAGCGGTGCGCATGGTGCAAAGTTTGGGAATTGAAAACGCCATAGAGGTTGCCCAACGTTTTGGTGTTTATCCGGACAAGTTGCAAAATATAAACTTGTCATTGGCACTGGGGTCTGGTGAAACAACATTACAGCGTTTGGTTCAGGGATATTCAGCCTTTGTAAATGGTGGATATGTAATTCAGCCGAAACTGGTTGATTATATAGAGGATCGTTATGGCAAAGTATTAAATGGCAATACGACCGAATTAATAGAATGGCAGCCTGATTTATTGCCACCTGAAAAAATATCTGATGCCCAACCATTATCGGATCCGCAAAGTTTATATCAAATGGTTTCCATATTACAGGGCACTGTTGAACGTGGTACTGGGAAACAGGCACGCGTGCCTGGACATACCATTGCTGGGAAAACTGGTACAACGAATGATGTAAAAGACATTTGGTTTGTTGGTTTTTCTAAAAACTTAATCGCCGGGGTATATTTGGGATTTGATATGCCGGCCCCGTTGGGGCGTGGTGCCGGCAGTCACATGGCCGCGCGTGTATTTGCAGATTTTATGAAAACCGCGTTGGCGGGTGAAAAGAATCAGCCTTTTTCCGTTCCAGACGGATTAACATTTATGCGTGTAAATCGTATGTCTGGTGCATCGGTCACAGATGACCCAAATGGCACGATTATTACCGAAGCGTTTAAACCCGGCCAACATCCAAATCCCGCGCCAAAGAAAACACAAAAACAATCCGGTCCAGTTGTTGGTGGCGTATTTTAGTAAATTTATTGTAAAAAATATGCTATAATCCAGATAAATATAAACGGGGGGATTAATATGAAAAAAATTATTTTATTTGGCGCAATATGTGCCTTGGTATCTGCGTGTACCAGTAACGATTCTGATATTGTATGCGGTGAATATAATGTTTCAATGAATATGTCTGATGATGGGGAAACATTAACGGCCGTTATAAATGGTGATGAAATGACGTTGAATCACGCGATATCTGCGTCTGGGGCGCGATACGTTGGTGAATTAAACGACACAATAGTAACATTGTGGAACCAGGGTACAGACTGGACAATGTTTTTAAATGATGGCGCACCGATTGAATGCACATCTAAATAATTTTTGGCTTTTTATATTTATGTGGTAAAATGTCAGCATAAGAAGGAGATTTTTTTATGCTGACATCTTTGTTTTTGGAACATGGGTATACTTTTTTTGCCAGTGGTTGGACCCAGTTTGCGGCGGCGTTTGGTTTGGCGTTTTTAATTTTTGCTTTGTTCGGTCGCCCATTTATAAACTGGATGCATCGTATTCAAAAACGGGGTCAGCCAATCAGTGAAAACGTCCCAGCAGAACATCGTAAAAAGGCTGGCACGCCAACCATGGGCGGATTATTAATAATAACGGCAATAATAATCCCCAGCATACTGTTTATGCCAATATCTAATCCGACGGGATGGATTGCATTGTTGTCATTGGTTTTGTTTGGTACAATCGGCTTTGTTGATGATTACAAGAAAGTTTCGTCGCAATCGCACAAGGCATCAAATGGTCTGTCGCCGATGACACGCCTGGCCCTAGAAGGATTGTGTGTAATTCTGTTGGCATATTTGATAAATCTGACGATACCGCTGTATATTCCAGAACTGTCACTGGCGTTACCATTTGGGATAATTTTGCCATTGGGTATATGGTATTATGTTTTTGCTTATTTTGTTATTGCAGGCAGTGCGAACGCCACCAATATCACCGATGGGTTGGATGGCATGTTGGCTAAATTATATATGCCTGTATTGATTGTTTTGGTGGTTGCGCTGTATGGTGCGACGCGTATTGGGTTTATGGATACTGTTATGTTTTTACCGGCGGCCAGTGGTCTGTACGCGGTGTTGGGGGCCGCATTCGGTTCTGTTCTGGGATTTTTATGGTATAATTCAAAGCCTGCATCAATATTTATGGGGGATGTTGGGTCGTTGGCACTGGGCGGATTTATGGGTACGGTTGCCATGCTGTTAAAATCTGAAATAATAATGGCGATTGCCGCCGGCATGATGGTTTTAATATTATTATCATCATTTATTCAAACAGTATATTTCAAAATATCACGCAGGGTAACCGGCACTGGACGTCGCGTATTTTTGCGCGCACCGTTGCATCATCATTTTGAAGAACTGGGGTGGCCAGAAACTAAAATAGTTGAACGTTTTTTCATAATGTCGATATTGTTTTCAGGATTGGCATTGGTGTTGCTAAAATTTGCATAAATAAAATCCCCGGCATTCCGGGGATTTTTATAAATATTTATTCACCGATACAAATTCTGCAAAAAGATGGTATAATATTCATACGATGTTACGAACCGAAGAAAGCAAATTTACCAGTTGGTATTTTGAAATAGACCGTAAATTGTTGGTCTATGTGCTGATATTAATTGGGCTTAGTGTAATATGTATGATTTCCGCTGGTTCTGTTGCGGCCGAACGTTTGGGACATCCGTGGAATTATTATATTTTAAAGGCAATTCCTTTTTACATCGGTGGAATCATAGTATTACTGGGGTTCAGCATGTGTCCAACAAAATGGGTGCGTTGGGCGTCATTTTTGGATGTTGCGCTGGGGCTGTTTTTGTTACTGGTAACACTGGTTGCACCACATACGATAAACGGTTCGGACAGATTTGTTTCTTTGTTTGGTATTGCCAATATTATGCCTGCCGATATTATGAAGCCTGGATTTATAATCGTGACGGCATGGTTTTTGGCAAAAATGCATGATACGTTTGGTGATAATATATTTTTAAATCGTGCGGCATGGCGATTCAAATGGATGTCATGGTGGCCATACTTAATAACATTTGCAATTGCGCTGGGGATAATTTTTCAGCATCCGGATTTAGGAACGGCGATTTTGTATTTGGCTGTATTGGGGGCGATGCTGTTGATTGCCGGGATGCCATTGATTTTTATACCTGGGATTGTGCTGGCCGGCGTTGGATTGTTGACTGTTGCATTTTTTACAATGTCCCACGTGCATAATCGTATAGTATCTTTCTTTACCGGGACGGGTGATACGTACCAAGTTACCCAATCGATTCAATCAATTCAAAACGGCGGTTTGTTTGGCCAGGGTGACAGTTCTTTTGTAAAACAATCGTTGCCTGATGCGCATACTGATTTTATATTTGCCGCCATTGCAGAAGATGCTGGGGCAATCCTGGCATGTGGGTTGATAGTATTTTTAATGTTGGTTTTACAGCGGTTGGTTGTAAATGCAACGAATGCGCGTGATAAATTTGTGTTTTATGCAACTGGTGGGGCGGCGGCATTATTCGGCACCCAGGTTTGTATCAATCTGATGTCTACATTGAATTTATTCGCGCCAAAGGGAATGACATTACCATTTATATCGTATGGTGGCAGTTCGCTGTTGTCATTTTGTTGTTTGTTTGGAATGATATTGGCAATTGTACGCGAAGACAAGTGGAAATAAATATCGTGGGGGTATAAATGAAAATATGGATTGCAACTGGTGGAACGGGCGGTCATGTTTTTCCGGCATTAAGTGTTGCGGCGGAATTGGCGACGCGTGGACACAGTATAATAATTTCGCGTGATGCGCGGGTAAAAAAAATGGTCGCCGATGGTGCGCCACATGGTGCGCGTATTGCGCGCGTTTGGGCGTCTGGGGTCGGTGCCAAAAGTCGCGCCAGGCAAATAATTGCCTTATCAAAAATTGCTGTATCAGCGGCCTGGTTAACACTGCGTTTTGCCTTTATTCGTCCGGCGCGTGTTGTTGCGTTTGGTGGATATGCGTCTGTGCCGGTTGTGTTTGCGGCGCATTTATGGCATATTCCGACATTTTTACACGAACAAAATGCGGCGATTGGGCGTGCGAATAAATTTGCATTACGTTGGGTAAAAACGCTGATGACCAGTTTCCCAACCGTTGATGGCATACCTGCAAATACAACGGCCCGTGTGGTTTATACAGGATTGCCGGTGCGTCATGAATTTTTATCCGCGGCCGGTGCGCCATTACCACATGCGTCTAAATTGTTGGTAACGGGCGGTTCATTGGGGGCGCAAATTTTGGATGATGTTGTTCCGTCTGCAATTTTACAGATGAAAAATAAAAAGATATTTGTTACGCATCAAACACGTCCAGAAAATGTTGCGCGTTTGCAAAAATTATATGCAGACAATAAAATTCGCGCCAATGTTTTATCATTTATTCATGATATGGCTGGCGCAATAGTTGATTCTGATTTAGTCATTGGACGCAGTGGTGCCAGTACGGTTATCGAACTGGAAACAATTGGTCGTGGTGCAATATTGGTACCATTGAATATAAATCCAGACCAGGTTGCCAACGCCAACAGTTTTGCGCGTCTGGGGGGCGGTTTTGCAGTGCCCCAGGAAAAGTTTACCCCAAAATGGTTGGCTGCAACATTAACTGAATTGTTTGATAATCCGACACGACTGGATAAAATGGCAAAAAAATCACTGGTGCCGAATAACGCGGTGAAAACGATTTGTGATGAAGTGATAAAATAATATCTGATTGCATTTTTCTGCTTGCACGCGATTCGTCATTTGTTCTATGATGTATTACAGGAAGGAAAGGAAAATGCGTCATATTGCAATCTCTGTGATATCGCTGATTATTGCATTACCGGCATTTGCAGACGTGCGTTTGCCGGTTGTCAATTTGGCGGCGGGCGGTGTTTCTGCACGTGCCGCATTTGGCGAAGAAATTGTTCAGCCTGAAAAAAAAGTTGAAAAAATATCACAGCCAGTTGTTGCATCAAATAATAAAGCCGATAATACGGAACGTGAAAATAATAATACACGTCGTGTTGCCGCGCGCAGTGCAACACCACAAAAAACAGTAACCAAACAGGCGCGTGTAAATACTGATTCGGGTGAACAAATTGTTGCGTCTGCTGATATATTGGCGCCCCGTCGGCCCAGTACGGATTTGTGGGCGCATAATACCGGGGTGGCGTCTGATGTTGCACCGTTGCGTTTACCGTCGCCTGATGAATTTTCTGTTATTCGTTCCGATGATATTTTACCCGAAGAAAGTTTGGATTCCACATCGCGTTCTGTAACGCGTGTTGCAAATGCGGCACCTGTGTCCGCGTCACAACGTTCATCAATTGCGCCCATTCAGCAATCGTCAGAACCGTTGTCTGAATTGGACGCACAAATTGCGCGCTTAAATGAATTACAACGCCGTGCAGAAGAAAGTGTTCGTGATGATTATGCACGTGCAGAATCGGATTTTGGCAATAACGTGGCGACTGCACCAGTGGCAACCACACCACGTGTTGCGTCGCGTAATGTTGTTGCACGCCCGACCATGGTGAACGGCCATGATGACAATGCGCCATTTGTTGCGCGTAATATGGTTCAGAAAACGGCGGATGTATCCACAACCGACGATGGTATAAATTTATCGCGTATGGTTGTGCCAATGGATGATATGTCTGATGATGTTGTTGTGCGCGCGGTAAAGCGGGCTGAATCCCCCCGTATTGCATCAGTTCGTGAAGATATGACAAAAATGACGCCCGGCGAATTGCGTCGTGCATTCAGAAAAACATTCTTGTCAGAAAATAAACATCTGTCTACATTTCAAATAGATGATCGTTTTGATGTTGCCAGTGATATGACCGCAAATGCGGCCGGATTTACATCTGCGCGTGATTTATCCGAAACAGGCGGAATTCGCCCGTTGGAAATAAAAATAAAGTTCCGCAATGGTGATGCGGCACTGTCACGCGATAATTATAATTTGTTAACGGAATATGCCGGGATTGTTTTAAGTAATCCAACCCGTGCGATTCAGGTTTCTATTCCGCAAAGTGTTGTATCCGATGGTGATGAACGTAAGTTGGCGGCCCGTCGTTTGGCAATCATAGAACAGGTTTTGCGTGATAATGGAATTTCGGAACAGCGTATTTTACCAGTTTTGGCCCAACGCGATACCGATGATTTGTTGTTACGTATGATATCGTTGGAACAATATGAAACACTGACCAAGCAACAGCGTGATATATTTGGTGATACGGTCAGTAAAAAAACATACAGAAGCATGTCTTGGTAAAACAATTTATAAACCGCGCGGCACAGATTGTTTCAAATGCCGCGCGTTTTTCTGTTGAATTTTTATTTCCGTCATCTTGCCCATTATGTGGCGCGCCTGTGTCGACTGATGGTGAATTATGCGCTGAATGTTGGACGATGTTTAATTGGATTGGTCGGCCGTGTTGTGAATTATGTGGATATCCGTTTCCTGCAAATTTAGATTTGGGTTCACATCCGTTGTGTCCAAATTGTGCGTCAGGTGGTTGTGCATTGGATTTAATTCGCAGTGCATGCGTTTATGATGGTGTGTCGCGTGATGCAGTTTTGCCATTCAAGCATGCGGGCCGTATTCATAACGCAAAATTCATGTCGCGTGCAATGATATGGGCGTTACGCGATGTTGATATTGCACCCGATATTGTTATGCCGATACCATTGGCGTATCGGCGTTTGTTTCATCGTGGTTATAACCAGGCGACTTTACTGGCGCGTCCAATTGCAAATGCATTTGGTGTTCCGATGGATTTGGACAGTGTGCACCGTTCATACAGGCCTGATATGGGGCACAAGAATGCGGCCCAACGTGCTGAAAATATTCATGGCGTATTTCGTGTTAAACGCCCAGAAAATGTTTGCGGTCGGAAAATATTGTTGGTTGATGATGTTATGACAACTGGTGCGACATTTGCAGAAATGCGTCGTGTTTTAATGAATGCTGGCGCGATTGCTGTATACGGTGTAACGTTTTGTCGCGTTGCGCGTGCGATATGATATAAATTAATGCATATTAATATTTTGACGATTTATAAATGTTTTTAACATATGGCGTGATTGGCCGGCGCGTTCCTGGTCCACTATTTTCATTGAACACATTGATAACAGTGTTTCCAGTTTATTTGCAATGGTCCGCTGTTTAGCAGATATGGATTTTTTATCAAACACGGGTCGTATTGCGTCCGCAATTAATTCGTTATCTATGTATAATTCGTATTTAACATAACTGTTTTTTGGATCCGAATGAGAATAATAACTGCATATATCAATATAAATTATATCGCCCGTTTCGTCGAATGTTTCTAATGAATATATAGATGCCAGCCTGTTGTTTTGAACAGAAATGAAACTAACTTTTATCAAAGAGCATAAATTTTTAAACAGTTCTTCTGGCATTTTATATCTCTTGCTGTATTATCTTTCGTGTTATTATAGCACAAAACCATGTTTTGTCAATGTGTAAAAATAACAATATCTTGAATTTTGTTTTTTATCTGATACGATTTGTCAGTATGAAATTTATGGGGTATACAGGATGAAAACGGAACTGGGTAAAAATATAAACACGCGTGAAATGGAAACCAGAATTCAGGAATTCTGGGATTCCAATAATTTTTGGGATAATGATGTTAAATCAGATAAACCGCCGTTTTGTGTAATGATGCCACCACCGAATGTAACGGGTAACCTGCATATGGGGCATGCATTGGATAATGTTTTAACGGACATTATTTGCCGATATAAACGCATGTGTGGATATGATGTTTTGTGGCAACCCGGCACTGATCATGCATCTATTGCAACCCAATTACTGGTTGAACGCGATTTATCAAAGCGCGGAATAAATCCCCGTTCTTTGACCAAGGAAGAATTACTAAAAACCGCCTGGACATGGAAAGATGAAAAGGGTGGTCAAATTGTTAATCAGTTGCATATATTGGGGGTAACACCGGCCTGGTCGCGTGAACGTTTTACCATGGATGACGGGCTGTCCCGTGCGGTCGTAAAATTGTTTGTACAGATGTATAACCAGGGAATAATTTATCGTGCAAAATGCTTGGTTAATTGGTGCCCGAAACAACAGACGTCCATATCGGATATAGAGGTTGAAACCCGTGAAGAACATGGCAAGTTTTACTACTTTAATTACCCGTTGGTTGGTGGCGGGGTTATTGAAATTGCAACAACCCGGCCAGAAACATTGTTTGGCGACCAGGCAATTGCCGTTCATCCAGAAAATGAAAAATTAAAACACTTGATTGGTCGTCGTGCCATTATACCACTGACTGATATAGAAATACCGGTCATTGGCGATGAACATGCAGATCCGGACAAGGGGACTGGTGCTGTAAAAATTACACCTGCGCATGATTTTGATGACTGGGCGGTTGGGTTGCGTCATAACCTGACCCCGGTGTGTATATTGACCCCAGATGCAAAATTAAACGACAACCCGGTTGTACCCGAAAAATATCGTGGCATGGACAGATTTACAGCGCGTGCCGAAATAGTAAAGGATATAGATGCCGCAGGCTTGTTGGTTAAAATAGAAGATAAAATGATACCAACGCCATATTCTGAACGTGGTGGCGTGGTTGTTGAACCGTATTTAACGGACCAATGGTTTGTTGATACGTCAAAACTGGCCCCGGACGCGATACAGGTTGTGGAACAGGGACGCATAAAATTAATACCTGAACATCGTTACAATTTGTACATGTCATGGATGCATGATATTCGCCAGTGGCCTATATCGCGGCAATTATGGTGGGGGCACCGAATTCCTGCATGGTATGATTCAGATGGCAACGTATATGTTGCAGAAACCGAGGATGACGCAGTAAAGCAGGCTGGTGGCAAAGCCCTGACGCGTGATAATGATGTTTTGGATACGTGGTTTTCATCTGCGCTGTGGCCATTTTCAACATTGGGGTGGCCTGATGTAACGCCAGAATTACAGAAATATTATCCAACAGATTTGTTGTACACTGGTGCAGACATAATCTTTTTCTGGGTTGCACGTATGATAATGATGGGGATGTACGTTATGGGCGATGTTCCGTTCAGAACGGTGAATTTCCATGGCCTGGTTCGTGATTCCAAGGGTCAAAAAATGTCCAAGACCAAGGGCAACGGTGTTGATCCATTAACTGCGGTTGAAAAGTTTGGTGCAGATGCATTGCGTTATTGGGTTGCAACGGCACCGATTGGCACTGATTTGCGTTACAGCGATGAAGAGGTTAAGCGTGGTTCAAAATTATTGACCAAATTATGGAATGCGGCCAAATATGTTTTGATGAATTTAACTGATTTTGAACCGGACACGGCGCAACACATTGCGATTGAAAATCGTTTTATCGAAGATCGTTGGGTATTGTTTGAATTGAACAAAACAATTGCCGAAGTTCGCAAACATTTGGATAAATACGATAATTATAATTCGCGTGCGGCAATTGACGCGTTCTTTTACGATGTATTTTGTGACCAGTATTTGGAATTTATCAAAGACAGATTTTGGTCACCTGACAAATACAGTGCGGAATCAAAGTTGTCTGCGCAATGGACATTGTATGAAGTATTGCGTGCCATAATTGGTTTGTATGCGCCATTTATTCCATTCCAGACCGAAGAGTTGTGGCAGAAAATTTACAAACCGTACGAAGGTGGCGAAACATTGCATTTGACTGCATATCCTGTGGTGGATGCGTCGCGTGATACGGATGTGGCCCAGATGCAAATTGCGTTGGATATATTAAAAACAGTACGTGGTTTACGCACAGAACGCAAGGTTGGTAATGGTGCCAAATTGGAAACGTTAACGATACCATCTGTGACACCGGTGGAATTGCACGGTGTGATAAAATCTGCGGCGCGTGCGAACGAAATCGTGTTGGGCGATGCGGTTGATTTTACGGTTGCACAAATGCCGATGACCAGGGGTGAATAAATGACTGAAAAGTTGGTTGAACAGCGTGTGTTACAGGCATACCAATGCGATCGTTACGGTTATGTTCGTCCGCTAATTTTAATGAATGAATTACAGGGTGTTGCCGATACGCACGCTGAACGTTTGGGGTGTGGGCGTACGTACTTGTTGGAACATAATATGGCGTGGGTTGTAACGCATTATTTGGTGGACATCATAGAAAACCCACGCGAAGGCGAAGATTTATCATTTATCACATGGCCGTCTGCGCATGATGTTTTACGTGCAACCCGTGATTTCGAGGTTCGCGGTTCCGACAACCGTTTATTGGTGCGTGCCACGTCCCAGTGGATTTTAATTGATATGTCGCGTCGTCGTCCAATGCGCTTGGATGAAAATTTGCCATATTGGGATATTATTCCGGAACGTGCCTGGGACAGAAATTTTGAAAAGTTTCAAGATTTTATTCCGACCAAGACGCATACCATGAAATGTCGTTTTGATGATATCGACGTAAACCAGCATATAAACAATGCGGTGTATGCAGTATGGGCGACGGAAAGTGTTGGATATGTTTATCGCAATCAGCATAAATTAAAACGCATTGAATTGAATTTTAAGAAAGAGATTAATCCAGACACCCCTGAAATATCGGTTGATGTTGCGATTGATGGGTTGGTCAGTTATCACAAAATAAAAACAGGTGACACAGAACATGCGTCCGTTGTGTGTACTTGGGCGAATTTGTAATTTTGTGTTGATAAAATTTAATCTTTTATGTGCGTGCCTGTTGTGATATAATCATATAATAAAATTATGAGAAGATTGCCACTGTGCTTTTTCTTAATTGCGTTTTCTGCGCCGTTGGCGTTTGCCGACGGTACGACAACGACTATATCGCGCGTTATTCCGTCCACTGGTACGAATACATCGTCGTCTGCAACCGGGGTAAATGCGCGTGGTACGACAAATACTGTATCGCGTTCCGCCGCGGCACGCACAACAACACCTACATCACAGGTGTCGGCACAAACGCAATCAAATTCCACTGAAACAAATGCCGCATCGGCACGTAATGTTGTTAACCGTTCTGCGACAACGCCGACCACATCAACACAATCAGATGTTGTTCGTGTTGGGTCGCGTGTTTTAAGTGTTGATAACAATGGTGTTGCAACGTCTACATCGCGTGGTTCTGGGACAACTGTGCGTAATACATCTGGTGTTTCACGCGCCGGCATATCACAAACACACACAAACAGTGCGCGCGATAATCTGAATGCAACGGTCAATACGGTTGGTCGTAACGCCAGGGTGGAAGCCGCCAGTGTAAACAATAATCCCGCCGTTCGTCGTGCTGGGTTAACATTGCGTCCATCCACGGCAGAGGTTGGCGGTCGTGCCACCATTGCCGGTACGGATGTTCAAACAGGGTCGAATATAGACGAACAGGTTCGTGGTGTTCAATCACGTGTGGCCACTGCTGCCTTAACCACGGAATCCATTGCAGAAGCCAAAGAACGCCTGGAATTAACGTCGGATTTAAATGCATCGTGCCAGCAACAGTATAATGATTGCATGGATCAGTTCTGTAACGTCATAGATACAAACCAGGGCCGCTGTTCTTGTTCCGCCAATTTATCAGATTATACCGAGGTTGAAGAGGCCGTAACCGACGCCAATAATCAATTAAATGATGTTGCCCAACGTATTCGTTATGTTGGTTTGTCGGCGGATGAAATCCGTGCCATTATGAACGAGACCGAGGCAGAAGAGGCTTTATCTGGTGCCAAGGATACATCTGAAACCCGCAACATGCTGGAAGAGATAGAGGATCTTATTCGTGATCCGTCCAGTGCGTCATATTCATATTCGTCAAATTCAACATCGTTTGGTTTGGATATGGATTTAGACTTTTCATCAAATGTTGCCGATTTGTTCAGTTTGGACTTTTTGAACATGGGCACGACCAGTTTTTCCAATCTGCGTGGCACAGATTTATACAATGCGGCCAAAAACCGTTGCAAAACAGTTCTGAATAATTGCGAGGCCGCCGGTGCAAACATCGACCAAATCACCGCAAACTATGATTTGGCCATAGATAAAGATTGCATCGCATATGAAGCAGGTTTGACAAAAATGAATCAAACCCTGGTATCAAATGTGCGCAGTGCTAATTTGATGTTACAGAAAGCGCGTCTGGCCGTTATGCAGAACAAGAATCAATATGATGCCAAGGGATGCATTGCTGCCCTGGATCAGTGTATGACTGATGAAATGGTATGCGGTGCTGATTATACAAAGTGTCTGGATCCGACCAAAAAATACATTGATGAAAATGGCGATGTTGTTTTAGGCCAGGATATTACCGACATAACAGATTTTATGCAAAATTATAACAATGCCAATATTAACGCGTCATTTTTAGCACAAGCATATGATCCATCAACTATATTTAATGATGACTTTTGTGCCAATGGCGACGGGAACGACGGACGCTGTGTGGTAAAATATTTGTTACAGAAAATAGGTACGCGTGAAAAGGTCACAGACGAAGGTTTGTGCCGTGCCGTATTGGACAAGTGCCAGGCATATACATACAACGACAACGGTAAATACAATGCGTATAATGACGTTGTTGTAAATTATGTTCAGCGTGCAATGGTTAATATCAGGGCTGAACAGCAACAGATTATATCTGATTATGCGTCGACATGTATGTTGGATGTTGCAAATTGTTATAATCAACAGGTAACCCAGGTTAACGCATGGTCCAACAGTGCCAGTGTTAACAGTATATATAACGTTATGCGTGGTGCATGCCGTAATGTTGCGTTAACATGTGCATATGCTGTATTTGATAACAGCCAGGGAACACAATGCAGTGCCGATTCGCCTGATGGTCAAAATGCCTGTATAGAAGAAATATCAGAAATGTTCTATCAGTCATTGTTGTGTCCGGATAATTCGGTTTACGATCCAACCTGTTCAGCAGAAAAAGCCGGATGCATAAATGAAAAGTGCAAATGTATAGATAAGTACGAGGCTGTTGGTACACAGTGTTTGGCCGAATGTGGTGAGTTTGCCAAGCGTAATACGTATAACCAGTGTGTTTGTGAACCTGGTTATACAATGCGCAACGGTATATGTGAACCAGACCCCACCGACAGCGGGGAATAATAAAAAACGGGATAATATCCCGTTTTTTTAACGACTGTTTATGCGTGCTTGCTGTTTTAAAAAATCTATTTTTTTACGTATTGTTGTTATGTCTGGATAGTATATGGATATTCTGTCGGATATAAAGTTTAAAGCCATTCCGATTTGATGACTGGAATAGTTGTTTAATACATAACCTAAATCATTCCACGAATGGTATAAAATTGTGCGCGCGATTTTAGAAACAAATTGCGGATGCGATAAATTGTCATAATTTATACGCAGTGCGCCAACGTCTATTAATGTATTGCCACGAAAATTTTCATAATTGGAATCCACCATTGAATAAGGTCTGGTGTTTTCAAATGGTATAAATATTTTATCACGTAATATTTTCGCATCTGTGTATGGGTATATCAGGTATATTTCACCACGCTGATTGCTGATACCGGCGGTTGAAATGTTTCTGAATTTGATTTTTCCGCTATATTTTTTTCCGCCAACCAGGAAAGAATTTTGTAATTCTGTGTCATGGTAATACATGCGCATCAGTTCATCGGTTCTGTCGCAGTGATATATTTTCCACACATATTTTGTATCACCTGGTATTTGCACAATATAAGTTTTTGCGAAATTTCCAGACGACAGATATTTTATTTTTATTGGCTGATGTATTATTTTTGATACATTGCGCGCCAGTTCGGCCAATGTATCCTGGTGCAATTTTTGTTGTATTTCCACCATATCTGGACTGTACATTTTTATTGTGGCATTTTTGAATGCGTCATGCAGTTGCAGTGTCGCCTTTCCGCGGTCTTGTGGTGGAATTTTTATCAGCCATGAATAAGGGAATGCCCCGGGGTTTTTGTATCCTGCCGCAACAATGGCCCGCATTTCATGGCTGGATACTGGACGTGATTTCAGCCACCGCGTGCATGATTGTGTTGTTCGTGGTTGTGTGGCGGTGTGTCCAATTGTATTCATTAAATCATGTATGTTTATTCCGCGCAGTTCATAAAAAGTGCTTTGTGCGTTTTTGTATTTATCGATTATATTATCCATACATTGAATTATGTGCGACAACCCGCCAGCGTATTCACGTAATTTTTGGCGTGCCGGGATTTTGTATTCAGACACATTCGTATAAGTTTTTTTCAGTGCGTCACGGAAAATAAGTTTGTATTGGTCGGGTATTTCACCATGTTGGCATTCGTATTCATGAATTATTCGTTCGAATTCCTGTAAAATTATGTGTACCCGACAATCATTAATTGCAAATTTGAATTTATTATTTATAAAACATTCCCCATTTGCCAGACAAACAGCGGCTGAATAATTGGGTGTAATATCGTTTCCCTGAAATTCGATTTTGTGCAGTTTTTTTGCGGTTATATTTCCAATTTTTCGCCGATGTGATTCAAAATAATATTGCCCGCAACAGTTGATTATCGGATATGTGCAAATATTGCCATCTGGTGTTCGTCTGGCCACAGTATTTAATTTTTGGAACGCAAATTTAAACCATGGATTTAGTTGTGGCCATGAATATGGGATTGTTATTTTTGTCACATTGGGACAGTGGTTAAATGCCATGCTGTTTATAGTTTTAACCCCATTGCCAAAATCTATGAATTCCAGTTCTGGATTATCATCAAATGCGCCACTTTGTATTTCACGAACTGAATCAGACATAACTATCCCACGCAGCCCACACAACTTTGTGCCAACGCCACCAGTCACCCTGATAACGTCGTTTGGTATGTACAGGACGCCGTTTTCATCTACATCCTGATTTTGTACCGACAAAAGAACATTGTTTACCGTAATCATTTTGTTTATTATTGTGCACTAAAATATAATTTTGTCAACATATTATATAGTCAGTGTATTGAATGATTTTTATCTTTTCACATTGAAATTTTTGTGTTAAAATTATCTGCAAGAGAGAATATGAAGCATTTATCAAAATTTTTATTACTTGCATTGACTTTATATGGTGCAAATGCATATGCGGCATCGCCAGTTGCGACCACTGCGGGCAGTAATTTAACCGCATTTAATGGTAATTCTGGCGCGACAAACAACAATATGTGGAATGCGTATGTAAATCCACGCGCAAACATGGTGTCATCTGCGCCAACTGCGGATTTTGGTAATTGTAACGCGGTAATTTTACGTTGTGCACAACCAAAGTGCGCCAACGGCGGGTGCAGTACAATGGATGTTGCACGTCCAATTGTTATTGGATGTGTACAGTCAAATCCATCATGTAATCAATATGGCGATGATTTAATCGATTATATTTCTGCCCAGTTGGTGTCCGATGCCAATGCCGCGGCCCAGACTGCGGCCGCGAACGCACAAATTGCGGCGGCAAACGCATCTGCACAACAAAGTGCCCAACAAATGCAGCAAATGCAACAGCAAATGGCCCAGATGCAGCAACAAATGCAACAACAAAGTGCGGATACTGCGGCCCAGATTCAGGCAGCCCTGGCGCAACAGCAACAGGCCACCGCCCAGGCGATTGCCGACGCGGCATCTGCAAATGCGGCCGCGTTAAACAGCGTGTCCAGCCAGATACAAACCGCAACGGCCACGACGACGTCTGCGCCCGCAACAAACACGGCGGCGTCAACATCTGGTTCATCGTTGACCGCGGCCCAACAATCTGCGGCGGCGGCTGGTATATCGGCGGATTTGTTGGCGCGTGAACAAATTTCTGGCCAAATTTTGACCAAGGTTGAAAATGCAGAAAATGCGCTAAAACGTGCCCAGGCCGCAATGAATACTGCGTTTGAATATGCGGGGTGCGATTCCACGGGCAGTAATTGCACCGGCCCAAAACGTGTTTCTGTATTTAAAGACAAGGCAATGGAATTTTTCGACCCATACAATGATGTGTTGGATGAATTGTATGACGGGTTAATTTTGGCACAATCGGTTGGTGTTGATATCACAGATATTTATATGATGTTGAACGGCACATGCAATGCGTGGGGCCAATACCTGTGTGCCGAAGGCCAGGTTATGCACTATACATCTAAAAATTGTCAAAATGGAAAATCTGTTCCAGTGGAATCGGGTGGTGGTACTGTGTTTGGCGGTGCGGATTGCGAACCGGGCCAGGTTGTGCCCATGTCCGACGGTGGATGCCAATTAATAAAAATGTTAACCAGTGAAGAAGAGGTTCAACGTAATTGGTTATACCCCGAAACGGGCACCGGTGGTGTTCAGGTTCGTGTTGGTTGTGCGTCCGAGGCCCTGGATAATTCATTCCTGTTCCGTAACCGTAAAAAGCAGGCGGATATAGACATTGAAACACTGCAACGCATAATTGAACAGGACGCCCCCACATATTATGGCAGTAATATATGGTCAAATTCGCAAACGACCCCAGAAGATGATGGTATTATATATTGTGCGGTTGGTGCCGAAACATATAACGATTTACGCACATTGGCCGGATTAAGGGAATTACCAGACAGGGTGTGTGTTGATAAAACGGAAATGGCAGATATAGCAACAAGCGGGATGCCAATTTCAAGTACGATTGGTGAATCCACATATGGTGCCCAGGAAAGATGCCGTCATGTACAGGGTACAGAATACATGAAATGTTTATGCACTGATTCTACGTCTGACAGATTCGCTGATTGGGACGATGCGGCCGGTGTGTGTAAATGCCTGAATGGTGACGATTTGTCATTTGATTATAATACATTGCAATGCGTTAAGGATTCTGAAAACACCGCCAGATCACCAAGCAATCGAACAAACGTATCTGGATTTAGTTATTCTGGTTTTGAGTGTGTGCTAACGGGTGGTACAACAGACTTTTTAAACGGTTTGTGTAAATGTGGTAATGATATATACAATCCATCTTACCAACGGTGCAATAACAATAACATTGAATATAATTTTAAAATTAAAATATGAAATCAAAATGTGGCATTTTAACAGTTGTTTTATTCGGCACAGCAATTCTGTCCAATGATGTTTTTGCTGCGTCCAGTAACGGTTGTGATAACGCGGACAATAATTATATCACGCCTGAATTGGCATTATGCAGTACGCATGTTTACAATATTGGCAAAACAACAAATCAGGACAGTGCATCTGTTAAACAGGCCATGCGTGACGTTGTTGCGTTAAAATCCACCATAATGATGCAACAGATGTATAAACAGTATCAATACCTGGACGCCACATTAAGCAGGCTAAAAACCCAATTGGAACGCGAAATTTTAACATCGCAACTGGAAGTTGCCGGTGCATCTTCGTCTGATTCTGGGTCATCGTATGGTTCAATTACTGGCAATAATGGGGTTGCGGGTGCTGAAAATTGCATGACTGCGGGATTGACCGATGATGTTATGAATTGCCTGTCGCGCAACCTGGAACGTATTACAAATGCCATTAACAGTTCTGATATTGGTGCCGCAAAACGCCAGATTGAAACAGATTTAACGGCATTACAAATGTACGATAAATTGGATAAGTCCAGTTGTACCGTAACGGAAAATAATAAACAGGTTACAAAAACTATGTCTGCGCCATTGTGTAAAACAACCCAAACATGCCAGACCGCATTTCAAACCAACAATCGTCAAACTATGACAGACTGCGTGAATTTAATGCGCGTTTGCATCACCCAGAATATAGAAACCCTGCAAAACCAGAATCGTAACGTTTATAATCCATATATGCGATAATAAAAATCGGGGCGAATGCCCCGATTTTTACTATTCATCTTCGGTATAATGGCAATCTTGGGTGAATTGAAATGTACCCTCGGTCACTGTTATATTTGTGTTTAACGGTATATAACACGCGGTTATAAACGACGGCTTTGGTGGGTCGGGATAACACACCCATGGGCTTGTTCCATATACACCACCAATCGATGGACAACGCGGACATTCGTAATCCTTGGCACGCATAACTGTTACACCACCAGCAACTTCTTCATAGTTGTGATCAATTAAATAATACCCACCGTCACAACATGGCGGAGAATCCGGGTCTGTACAAGTCGCATGTGCGGGGCAGGCCTTGCAATTTGGGGGACTGCCAAACATCATCGCACCACCTGCATTATAATAATTGGATTTACATCGATATTCACATTTGTTGGTGCTGGTGTTACAACGTGTTTGATAATTTTTACCGATAACATTGGTCCAGGATGTTTTACCCTCGCACGCCAGACCTTCACAGTATGCTTTACAATATGTCCATGTAACTTTACAGTCAGACCTATCAACGTCTGTTACTTCGGTCAGTTTGTACCCAGACGAACAAGAGGTACAGTATTGTTTATATAGTTTAGTTACCTGACTCATGTTACCTACATTTCTTGAAATATAATTCAAAAATTTGGTAGACATACTACATCCCGTTGTATCTGTTTGTGGTGTCAAATATTGATCCGGTGTAAATCCAGATAATGCACTGGATGTATTTGAATACAAAGTGCACGTAAAATTAGCATTTTCACCAGCGTCTGTAACAGATACCGCCCCAAACGCGGTTGATGTAACCCCAATTCCAACCAAAACAACCGCACACAATTGACCGTTTGGATTAGGCACAAAAGGGGAGAATTAAAAATGCAGAAATCCGGGGTTTTTACAAAAATAAAAATGCCTAATACAATCGGTGGTTTGCATTAGGCATTTGTTTGGTTCTATTCTAGCCGCATTTTCCAGCCCCAGTCAATCATATTTTTACTGTTTTTAAACCACCAAATGTTATATCCCAAATGGGCGCACTGTTGTCGATGACACTGGTACCGCCACAATTACCGGTGGAAATTGTTATTACGAGAATTAAATAAAAAACACCGCCCAATTGGGCGGTGTTTTTTATTAAACAAAGGGGGAACATTATGTCATCACCAATATTGGTTGATAGTTATTATTTCGGTCATGCATTATATCATGCACGACGCAGGGCAAAATTAACGCGTGACGAAGTAACAAAAATACTTGGATTGTTATCCCGTCAGTTACATAAATATGAAAACGGTCGTGAATTAATCCCAGAATCAGTACTGTATCGTTTGTTCTATAACGGATTGCTGATGTTGTCCGCCCGTCGGTATAATAAAAACAATGGGGATAAATAATAATATTTCGTGTTTGGTATTTGTTAACTAAAAAAACGCCCGTGTGGGCGTTTTTTATGGGCATACGGCCAATTGATTTAATACATTTTGCACATCGTTATTTACCGATACTGTGATTTCACGTTGCAAACCATCGATATATGTATAATTGAATTTATATTTTTTAAATTCAGGAAATGCCTTGTACGCTTGTTCAAATGGCGCCAGCATAGCACGGAACCACTGACTGCCACGGCACAGGCAACCATTTCTGACGTCCGCCACAACGGCCGCCGTTGCTGTGTTTGGATACTTTTCATCCAATTCCGCATCGGTTGTCATCAAACAGCGTGCGCCAAATCCATAGAAATTCGCATCATCAGCCAGAAATTTGTAAATTAATCCGTCTGATGCGCCGGCCTGTTTTAATGAATATGCCATTCCGTCTGTACAGCATGCATTTGCAGATGCCATTAACATCTTGTACCGTTCCAGCAATGGTGCCGCCAATGGATTATTTGCGGTAATGTTTTTATCGCACCGCGCGGCCGCAATAAATTCCGCCAGTTTATCAGGGCGTATACGCGGACTGCGTGGTGAAACTGTTTCACGAATAATCGGCTTTCTGCGCCATATTTGACATTCTGTTTCCGATTCGAATGGGCAACCGTCGGCGCGCCCGAATGTAACCGTTACCAATTCGGTTAAATCCTGGGCCGTGTATTCCGGACGTGGTGCCGGCAATGCTATTCTTTGAATATTCGCTGGGAAATTATTTTGCTGAATATTCGCATTGTCCACGGTTGTAACATTTTGTTGTGTTGTTACGGTTTCTATATCTGTGTCAACGAATGTGTCGTCAACCGTGACATTATCTGTCACATCCGCGACAATTGCGGTATCTGATTCGGTTGTGTCATTTTGCGCCGTATCAACGCCATCATTTACCCACAGATTTTCTGTTGGTTTTTGGGGTCTTAATAAATTTTCTATTCTGGCGCGGGTTGCGGCCGCATCGGCCATATTTTGCCGGTACAAATCCACAATATTGATTTCATCATCATTTTTTGGATTTTGCGCCACAATTGTTGCGACCGGTTGGGTCGGATTGTCTGATTCGCGAATATATAATTCCGGCATTGGTTGCAGGAACCAATCGGTATAATCCTTGTACTTGTAACTGGAAACAGAATCGTCCCAAATGGGCACGCCATCGCGCCAATCGACGGTTTTGTCGTATCCGCGCGGGTCGTATTGACCAACTGTTCCATCCCATACCGGTTCGCGATTGTCATCTGGCACCGGTTTAATGGACAGTAATTTAACCTGTTGCATTGGTTCCGGTTGCGGATAAATTAATTGCGGCATCTGGGCGCGTACAGATTCGGGGGCGGTAAACATTGGCCCCATTTCCAAAACTGTTGGTTGCGACCCCATTGGTACCAGTGTTGGTGCCGGTGTAATTGAATAACATCCCGGTCCGATGCATTCGGAACCGCGGGCAAAATTCGCCCCGCATAATAACAGCAGGGACGAAAAAACAAATATTCTGCTTTTCATACCTTGAATAATATCACAAAAAAAGCCTGTTTTGAATACAAATTTGCACAAAGTGGGCTAATTTTAAAAAGTTTTTTGTATGTGACCTTGAAAACAAGTGCGATTTTCCTATATATATAACTGAACCCGCCGAATTGAAACACGTCAATCAACGGCGCACAGTCTGCTTTTTGTTCAGAAAATAACGAATCGTTAAAAAATAAAGCCAAAAATTGATAAAAAGGCATATAACGAATCAGATTTTTACCGCATTGCGAATCGTGTTTATTGAAACTTTGCGATAAAAAAAGAAAAAATAGAAAAATTTTTCCAGATTAAAAATGGCGGATTTCTGGCATTTTTTTCTGAAATAAACAGTTTTTTCGAATTTTTTCAAAATTATTTTCAACAAATCGCTTGACTTTTTCCAAGATTGTGCGCATACTATGCGGGCTTTCAAGTTGGGAACAGTTCAAAAACAAATCTCAACCCCTGAAATTTCTGCGGTTAACGGAACGACCAATGGAAAAAGGGTTTCGTTAAACACGCAAACATTGTGAATAAAAGCAGCTCATCAAAATTCAAGAAGGGATGTGCAGACAGTTGAATTTGGAAATATCCAAACTTTGACTAAGTCAAATGTGCATATCCTGGACAGGTAGTAGGTTTACATATAAACCTCGTTAAAACTTGTCTTGCGAATTTATTGTTATGTAAAGACGAACTGATTATAATGTCAGGTTTGTTTATGCACAGGGCTTACTAACAGGTTTTTTAAAACTTGAGAGTTTGATCCTGGCTCAGAACGAACGCTGGCGGCAGGTCTTAGGCATGCAAGTCGAACGGGTGAAGCAGGGCTTGCCCTGTGGATCCAGTGGCGCACGAGTGAGTAACGCGTGGGAAACTGCCCATTACTGGGGAATAACGTTTGGAAACGAACGCTAATACCGCATACGCCGGAAACGGGAAAGATTTATCGGTGATGGATGTGCCCGCGTTGGATTAGCTTGTTGGTGGGGTAATGGCCTACCAAGGCAATGATCCATAGCTGGTCTGAGAGGACGATCAGCCACGTTGGAACTGAGACACGGTCCAAACTCCTACGGGAGGCAGCAGCTAAGAATATTGGGCAATGGAGGAAACTCTGACCCAGCCATGCCGCGTGAATGAAGAAGGCCTTCGGGTTGTAAAGTTCTTTTAGTCGCGAAGATGATGACAGTAACGACAGAAAAAGCACCGGCTAACTTCGTGCCAGCAGCCGCGGTAATACGAAGGGTGCAAGCGTTGTTCGGATTTACTGGGCGTAAAGCGTCCGTAGGTGGTTTGTTAAGTCAGGGGTGAAATCCCGGGGCCTAACCCCGGAACTGCCTTTGATACTGGCAGGCTGGAGCATGATAGAGGAAGATGGAATATCTGGTGTAGGGGTGAAATCCGTAGATATCAGATAGAACACCAATGGCGAAGGCAGTCTTCTGGATCATTGCTGACACTGAGGGACGAAAGCGTGGGTAGCAAACAGAATTAGATACTCTGGTAGTCCACGCCCTAAACGATGCATGCTTGTTGTTGGTTTCCTTCGGGATATCAGTGACGAAGCTAACGCGTTAAGCATGCCGCCTGGGGACTACGATCGCAAGATTAAAACTTAAAGGAATTGACGGGGACCCGCACAAGCGGTGGAGTATGTTGTTTAATTCGATGCTACGCGAGAAACCTTACCGACCCTTGACATCTTGGTCGCGACTTCCAGAGATGGTTGTCTTCAATTCGGTTGGACCAAAGACAGATGCTGCATGGCTGTCGTCAGCTCGTGTCGTGAGATGTTAGGTTAAGTCCTGCAACGAGCGCAACCCACGCCCTATGTTGCCAGCGGGTAATGCCGGGAACTCTTAGGGGACTGCCCGCGTCAAGCGGGAGGAAGGTGTGGATGACGTCAAGTCATCATGGTTCTTACGGGTCGGGCCACAAACGTACTACAATGGTGGCAACAATGGGTAGCAATGCTGCAAGGCAAAGCCAATCCTTAAAAGCCGTCTCAGTTCGGATTGTCCTCTGCAACTCGAGGGCATGAAGCTGGAATCGCTAGTAATCGCTGATCAGAATGCAGCGGTGAATACGTTCCCGGGTCTTGTACACACCGCCTGTCAAACCATGAGAGTCGATTTCACCCAAAGTCGGTAGTCTAACGCAAGGGGACGCCGCCTACGGTGGGGTTGGTGATTGGGGTTAAGTCATAACAAGGTAGCAGTACCGGAAGGTGCGGCTGGATCACCTCCTTTATAGAGAAAACCGTTTTCACGAAAACGGTCAATCCAAATGCGACTGTCTGAACATCTCTTTTTGAAATGTGCAATAATTCTGGTATCAGCGGAACTATTTGAATCAGATAATTTCGTAACCGGATATCTTGGGTCAGTAGTTCAGTTGGTTAGAATGCCGCTCTGATACAGCGGAGGTCGAAGATTCGAGTTCTTCCTGACCCACCATGAAATTTTGATGAGGTTGGAATCAAAGATATTCAATTATCTTTGATTCCAGATGTTCTGTCGAATATCGTCGGAATCTGCTTTTATTAGCAATACATTGTTAATCGGTTTTTATGTCGCAAATTAAAATTTTGCATAAATGCAAGGTTTTGATTTGTTGAACATCGTAATCTCAAAAATCTTTCTGATAGAGTAATCACGAATGTGATAATTCAATCAAAGACAAGAATCAACTAAGCTTGAAAACTCATTAAATTTGTTATTTATGTGTTTGGGGACTTATCTCTTCAAGCATAAGATAAAAAGTAACAAAGGGTGTT